>NZ_JAVUPU010000004.1:0-418061 GCF_032378825.1 Sphingosinicella rhizophila
GAAATCTGGAGCCGAATGGAAATGAAACTCGCGGCATGAAATCGCCGCCGACAGCGAAAAGACGTTCCTCCCGCGCCAAAGGAGACCCCAGGAACGGCCGCCCTGGGCACATGGCAGGAACAACGCAGCGCCAGCCGCCATACGGCCCGCGCGGATCATTCACTCCAAAGCTGGTCACGACATTCTGGGAGGGTTACGGCCTGAAGGCATTCAGGAACGATGCTCTCGCCGGCCTGACCGTTGCGGTGATCGCACTGCCGCTCGCCATGGCGCTGGGCATCGCCTCGGGCGCCTCCCCGGATCGTGGTTTGATAACGGCTATCGTCGCCGGCTTCACCGTGTCGGCCCTCGGCGGCTCCCGCGTACAGATTGGCGGGCCGACCGGGGCTTTTGTCGTCGTCATTTTCAATGTGATCGCCCTGCACGGATATGATGGACTGATCCTCGCCACCGCGCTGGCCGGAATCATATTGGTGATCGCCGGCTATGCAGGTCTGGGCGGGATCATTCGATACATACCGCAACCGGTCATCATCGGCTTTACTGCCGGCATCGCCGTCATCATCGCGACCAGCCAGATTCAGAACCTGTTCGGTCTCGCCATTACCGATCTGCCCGCCGGCTTTCTCGAAAAATGGGAAGCCTATCTGGGCGCGCTCACTACCATCGATAGGGCAAGCACCGCCCTGGGACTCGCCATATTGGCGCTTATCATCATCATGCAGCGCTTCGTGCCGCGGCTGCCGGCCTTCCTGGTCGCCATCATCGCGGGATCGATTGCCGTACCTGCATTCGGGTTGGATGTGGACACGATCGGCTCGCATTTTCCATCGATGAGCACCGGCTTGTCGCTGCCGTCCTTTCCGGACCTGTCCCTCGCCAAGGCCCAGGAGGTGCTACCCTCCGCCTTCACCATCGCCTTCCTCGCGGGAATCGAAGCGCTTCTATCGTGCGTCGTGGCGGACGGCATGACCGGCTTTCGCCACCGGTCCAACCAGGAACTGGTGGGCCAAGGCGCCGCCAATATTGCGTCGGCCATGTTCGGCGGCCTGCCGGCCACCGGCGCCCTCGCTCGCACCGCTGCCAATATCAAGGCCGGCGGACGCACGCCGGTGGCCGGAATATTCCATTCGGCCTTCCTCCTCCTTTTCGTCTTGTTGGCAAGCGACCTGATGGCGTTCGTGCCGATGGCGGTGCTCGCCGCCGTCCTCCTGATGGTGGCGTGGGGAATGAGCGAGGCAAGGCGATTCCTGTTCCTGTTGCGCATGCCGGCCGCAGAACGCGCCATTCTGCTTCTGACCTTCCTCCTGACAGTGCTGATCGACTTGACGGTGGCGATCGGCGTCGGCGTCACGCTCGCCAGCCTGACCTTCATGGCGCGGATGAGCGAAGCGGCGGGTGTGCGGCCGGACGACATAGGGGAGGAAGATGTCTCGCAGCGCGAGCGCCTGCCGGCTGGCGTCGAAGTCTTCAGGATCAATGGACCCTTCTTCTTTGGCGTCGCCAGCGAGCTACTGGACATATTGAAGCGGATCGGCACCGCGCCGAAGGCCATCATCCTGCGTCTTGAAGAGGTTTCCTTCATCGATGCGAGCGGATCGATCGCTCTTCGGGAATTTCTCGAACAGGCCGGCAGCGCGGGGATCAAGATCGTTCTTTGCGCAATCCCGACCGATCAGCGTCCGATTGTCGAGAGTCTCCACGATCCCGAAAAACCTCCTCCCCTCATGGCCCCGGATTTTGAAGCGGCGCTACGGCTTGCGGCCGCCTTGCCGGACCAGTGAGAGCAAGGCGTCCGACCTGCTGAGGTCCTTGCCTAAGGGACTTCCCGTATCCCTGGCTTACGGCGACCAGCCTATCCCGATTCCGGGAATTGCGACGGCGCGAAGCGTGCTGCCGCAGGATTGTCCGCAACGCTCAACGAAGGAGGGCGAGGATGCGAAATCTATTGGTGGCGAACGACCTGACCAACGGCTCCCATCACGCGATGGGCCGCGCGATCCGGCTCGCGGCGAAAACGGGTGCGAGCATCCGCATCATCCATTCGGCGCCCACCACGCTTTCCTCCTTCGATTGCCTGACCATCCGCAAACGCCTGGAAACGGAAACGCGGCTGATGATGGAGGAGCTTTGCGGACGAGAGCTGAATTGGTCGATTCGAATTCGATCGGGTGATCCCGCATCCGCGATCAACAGGGAAGCGAAGCGCATCGATGCCGACCTGGTGCTGGTCGGCGCCCATGGCGAACCGCGGCTGCGCGACGCCATATTCGGCACGACCTCCATGCATCTGATGCGGCATTGCGATTATCCAATACTCGTGGTCCAGAACGACGATGGCATTGCTTATACCAAGGTGATGGCGGCCCTCGACGATGTCGGATCGGCCGAAGCGCCGCTTCAGGCGGCAATGGCGATCGCGCCAGAGGCGGAATTGTTCGTCGTTCATGCGTTCGAATCCAGGCTCAGCCAGGTTTTTTCGGAAGGCGACGTGATCGAACGGGTCGAAAAGGATCAGCAGGTCGCGCTCGACCGTATCATCCGGCATGGCGCGCCAGCCAATGGCCCTGCCCCGGACGTTCGAATGCATGTTATCGCCCGACAGGGCGAGGTCATGGACGTCATCATGAAAAGCTGGTCCGAGATCGAACCCGACCTCGTCGTGATGGCAACGCACGGGCGATCGGGATTCTCGCACCTGCTGCACGGCAGCTTCACCGAATATGTGCTGCTCGGTTGCCGGTCGGACATTCTCGTGACGCGGATGTCCGACAACGGCGAAACAGCTTTATGATGGCGCCGACGGTCAAGGTGCACGGCGCCGCGGGCACGGTTACGGGCTCATGCTACGAGATTGCCTTCGGGCGCCGCCGTCTCCTGGTCGATTGCGGCCTTTTTCAAGGATCGCGCAGCCTTGAAGCCCTCAATCGGGAAAGTTTCGCCTTCGACCCGGGACAAATCGATGCGGTGCTGCTGAGCCATGCACATCTCGACCATAGCGGGCTCCTCCCGCGACTGGTGGCCAGCGGCTTCAAGGGCCCGATCTGGTGCACGCAGCCCACCATCGACCTTCTGGAAGTGATGCTCCCGGATGCGGCCCATATTCAGGAGATGGAGGCGGAACGACGAAACCGCCGCGGAGATCGCGCCGACGAACCGCCGATCGACCCCCTTTACACCCTCGCCGATGCCGAGCGTGCCATCGAACTGGCGCGTCCGGCAGGACTGGAGGAACAGTTCGATGCCGCCCCGGGGATGCAGGTCCGATTCTGGAATGCCGGGCATATCCTCGGCTCTGCCTCGGTCGAAATCGCCGCCGGCGGCGTGACGATGCTCTTTTCCGGAGACTTGGGCCCCGACAATAAGAGCTTCCATCTTGACCCTAACGGCCCCCGCGAAATCGACCATGTCTTCTGCGAGAGCACTTATGGCAATCGCGACCGCGAGACGGTGACGATCGCGGCGCGACAGCGGCTTCTCGAGATGGAGGTCAAGAAAGCGCTGGCACGAGGCGGCAATCTCGTCATCCCGGTTTTTGCGCTGGAGCGAACCCAGGAGTTGCTGCTCGATCTCGCGCGATTGATGAACGGTGGACGCCTGGCCAAGGCCCATGTGTTCATCGATTCCCCGCTTGCCAGCCGGGCGACCGAAGTCTTCCGACGCTATCAGGCCGACCTCGAAGATCTCGGCGACGGCGAAATCTTCCGCCATCCGGCATTCCACTTCGTCGAAAGCGTACAGGAATCGATCCGCCTCAATGCCATGTCCGGGGCAATCATTCTGGCGGCCTCGGGCATGTGCGAGGGCGGCCGGATCCGGCATCATTTGCGCTCCAACCTGCCGCGCGCGGACTCCACCATATTGTTCGTCGGCTTTCAGGCGCAGGGATCGTT
Source organism: Sphingosinicella rhizophila (assembly GCF_032378825.1). Taxonomy (NCBI): domain Bacteria; kingdom Pseudomonadati; phylum Pseudomonadota; class Alphaproteobacteria; order Sphingomonadales; family Sphingosinicellaceae; genus Sphingosinicella; species Sphingosinicella rhizophila. Next base: position 3,894 of record NZ_JAVUPU010000004.1, read on the forward strand.
GGGCCGCACGATATTGGAGGGCGCCCGGCGCGTGCGGATTTCCGGCCAGGACCTGGCGGTCCGCGCGCAGATCGAGCGAATCGACAGCTATTCGGCCCATGCCGATCGGCAGGAGCTGATCGCCTGGGTGCGTGATCGCCAGCCGATCCTTGGCAGCCTGTTCCTCACCCATGGCGAGGCCGACGCGTTGCAATCGCTGCATGACGGTCTCCGCCGCGACCTTGCCTCGATCGTCATTCCGGAAATCGGCGAACGCTACGAACTGCCGGCAGGCGCCCCGGCACGAAGGCTCGAAACCGGCCGCGCCGATGTCCGGGCTGCGCTCAGCCGCGACTGGCAGAATGAATATGCGGATCTGGCCGTGAACCTCAAGCGCAGGCTGCAGCGGATCGAAAGCAACGAAAGGCGCGCGGAGGCGCTGGCGCGAATGCGCCTGATCCTCGACCAATATGCCGATCATCGAAGGCGCAAACATAGCCAAACATGAGGAGGCGGCGCCGGCTCGCAAGTTACGCCGACGGCATGAAGGGGGACGGCGTCGGACGGGTCTTCGATCAACCCGTCGGGTCAGTGCCCCAGAAGGAGCGGCAACGGACTTTGATCCATCATGTCGCGCGTGGCCCCGCCCAGGACAGCCTCGCGAAGCCGGCTATGGCCATAGGCACCCATGACCACATAAGCCGCGCCGAGCGTCTGGGCGGTATCGATGATGGCATGGCAGGTCGTACGCCCCTCATGATGCCGTTCGTGCAGTTCCGACCTCACGCCGTGGCGGGACAGATATTCCGCCGCGTCGGTCGACGGGAATTCGGCATCGTCTTCGGCGATCGTGACGATATCGACCTGCGCCGCCGTCGCCAGCATCGGCAGGGCGAGACGAAGCGCATTCGCCGCCTCGGCCGATCCGTTCCAGGCAACCAGCGCCGGGCCGCCTCCGTCGAAGCTGCGGCTCGACCTGGGCATTGCGAGCACCAGGGAGCGGGCGTGGAGAGCGACGTCGGCAGCGACGGGAAGCAGTGCGTCATCGCGGTCTGCGGCAAGGCTGAGCACGATCAGATCGGCAAGACGTGACCGATCCACGATCAGTTGGGCCGGCTGCCCGTCGAAGCGGGACCAATCCCACGACACCCCCTCGCCGCGCAACCTTTGCTCCAAATCCTCGCGATGCCGGTCGTCGGCTTCGGCCACCTCCATCGCGACGGAGGGAAGCGCATAAACTCCGCCGAACGGGTCTCCCATGATGAAACTGTTATAGGGCGTCACCTGGAGACAGCTCAGGTGGCCACCGAACCGACGGGCGACATCCAGGGCAGCCTGCAGCCGCGCCTCAAGTCCCGAATCCTGATTGGCATATAGCAATACGGATTTCATCTCGCCCTCCATGCAAACGATTTCACCGGAGGAATAGGGCGCAGAGAGGTGCAGGTAATTAGGTGTTTTTCCCGAGGTCTTCCTGTTGCAGCGCAGCGTCCCCGTCGAGGCCGGCTGCAAAAGCGATCCTCAATGCTTCCGACAGACTCGGCACGCCCAATTTGTTCATCAGATTGGCGCGATGGATTTCCACCGTGCGCGGACTGATGCCGAGATCATAGGCAATCGTCTTGTTGGGATGGCCGCGAACCAGGCCCTCGAGGACGTCCCGTTCCCGGGCCGTCAGGGGCTGAAGCTTCGCCAGGGCCTCCGCAGCATTGGCCTCGCGTCGGCCGGCATCCGCCAGCCGGGCGAATCCTTCCGTCAACGCGCCGACCAGCGTGGCCTTGTCGAACGGCTTCTCGATGAAATCGACCGCGCCCGCTTTCATGGCTCTCACGGCAAGGTCTATATCGCCATGTCCGGTCATGATGATCACGGGCAGGAGCACGCCCTTTTCCGCCAGTGCCTGCTGCACTTCGAGCCCATCCATCTCCGGCATTCGCACGTCGAGAAGAATGCAGCCTGGCTCGATGGCCTTGGGATCCTTCAGCAAATCGACGCCGGACGCATAGGTGACGACGATGAAGCCGGACGTGCGCAGCAGGAAGCTCGCGGAACGCCGGATTCCCTCATCGTCGTCGACCAGATGAACTCTTTGCCCGTCCATGCCCTCGCCCCATCCATCGATCGGTCTCATCTATGTCGGGAAAGGGCGCCGAAGCCAAGTCGGCAGAGCGGACCTCATAAGGGCAACTACGGATGGAGCAGTCGCACGGCCGGGATAATGTTCGGACTACCCCGATCCAAGGCGAGACATAAGATGACCGATTCTGCCCAGCCAAGCGCCCCGCCGGCCACCACGTCCGGCCAGACCCCGACCTTGCTGCTGCCGGAGTGGAGCGCCGAGCTCACCACCCTCAGCGACCTTCGCCTGAACGTGAGACCGACATCACCGGATGACGAAGCGCTGCTGGTCGAATTCTTCACCCATGTGGCTCCCGACGATGTCCGCTTTCGCTTTCTGACGCCCATGAAGGAAGTCCGCCACGATCAGCTCAAGACTCTGCTGGATGTCGACCACAGCAATACCGAGAATTTTCTCGCGTTTGACGAATCGGGAAAGACTCTGGTTGCGACCGCCATGCTTGCCGCCGAGCCCTCGCTGGAACGAGCCGAGGTGGCGATCGCGATCCGCAGCGATTTCAAGCATCGCGGCATAGGATGGGTGCTGCTGCAATATGTGGCCGACCAGGCTGCGCAGCGGGGTATCAAGACCCTCGAATCAATCGAATGCCGCGATAATCGGGAAGCCATCGCCCTCGAAACGGAAATGGGCTTCACCGCGACGACCTGTCCCGGCGATGCGACCCTGGTGCTGGTCCGCAAGGACCTGGCCGGCCCGCAAAAACCCGCCTCTGTCCACGGGGCTGGCTGAAGCAGGAGGGTCAGATGGATGATGCGGTTCGGCGCACATTGAGGATGATCCGGCGGAACGCCGGACTGCGCGGCTACTTTGCCCATATGATCCTTTTCGCGATTGTCATCCTCGCCGCTCTCACGTCGGGACTCGAATGGCGGCTTTTCTGGCCCTTGGTCGGATGGACGATCGGACTGTTTCTTCACGGCTTGGCGGCAATCGGCCCGGGTCAGTTCCTTGGTGGAGCCTGGGAGGAGGAACGGCTTCGGAGCCTGTCTGACGAGGGACGTCTGTCATGATCAAGACGATCCTGCTGGATGCGGGGGAGGATTCCGCCTTCGAAACCCGTTTCCAGGCCGCGCTCGAATTGGCGGATCGCTTCAAGGCGCATCTCGTCTGTCTCGAGGTCGTGCCGGTGGACATCCTCTTCAGCGGAGATCCGCTGGACGGAAATGTCTTGCCTTCCAGCCCAGAGCGGATCCGCGCTCGATCATTGTCCCATCGGCGGGACGTGGAAGACAGGCTCCGTCGCGAGGGGGTTTCCTTCGAGTGGATTCATGAAGAGAAGCTGCAGGCGGAAGCCTTTGCCGACCGATCGGCATTGGCCGACCTTGTCGTTCTGAGTGGCCCGGACGGCCATCATGTAGGCGATCGGCATATGACCCTGGCCTCCAGCCTCGCGGTGACCGGCGGACCTTTGTCGTTGTGCATTCCTTTCGCGGCCAAGCCTTCGAAGTGGAATGGACCGGCGCTGGTCGCCTGGGACTGCAGCATCGAGGCCGCGCATGTCCTGCGCAAGGCGCTACCATTGCTGAAGGAAGCCGCAGGCGTCGAACTGGTAACGGTCGGCGACGAGAGATCGAGTCGCCAGGCCTCGGAAGCACGGCTGTACCTGGAGCGGCACGGAATCTCCTCGAAGTTCCACCTATGCCATCCTGCCGACGGTGACGTCGCAGATGCGATCCTTGCTGCGGCAAGCGCCCTCAACGCCAAGTTCATCGTCATGGGCGCCTTTGGCCATTCTCGCTTCGTGGAAGCCGTTCTTGGCGGGGTGACGCGGGCTATGATGACCAAGTCGCCTTTGCCCCTTCTCCTCGGACGATAGGAACTGGGACGATGCGGACCGCGTCGCCGGCAATAGCCGCGCGAGGCCGGCGCCACCCAAACTGATCTTACACGGCGGTTCGATGCGGCCAAGTGCGCGATCGATACCCGAGCGCTCAATCCTTCGTCACTTCGGCATCTGTGAGCTGCGCGACGACGGCCTTGTCACGACCATAAATGTCCGGATGGACCGCGATTGCACCGGATTCGTCTGTGGCCGCCGTGAAATAGGTCACATAGACCGGCAGCGACCTGGCGAAATCGACCCTGGTCGAGGCGCGGCTCGCCACGACGCGGTCGATCGCGGCGCGATCCCAACCGGGATTGCTGGCGAGCAGCAAGGCCGCAAGCGCGAACGGATCCTGTGCCCTGATGCAGCCGTGGCTGAAGGCGCGTGTCTTCTCATCGAACAAGGACTTGGAAGGCGTGTCGTGGATGTACACCGTGAAAGGATTGGGCATGACAAGCTTCATCTGCCCCAGTGCATTGCCCGGACCGGGAGACTGGCGATAATGCCCGCCCGACCAGACATAGCCTCGCGACCGCGCGCCGGCAGGATTGGTCCTCACCAGCCGCCCGACGCTTTCGGCAACGATGCTTTGCGGTATGTCCCACCAGGGGTTGAGGATAAGACCGGTTGCGCGCGTGCTGAACTGCGGCGTGGGGGTGCTGGTCTTGCCGACGATGAGCTTGTGACGCGAGATCGTCTTGCCGCCCCGAACCAGCTGCAGTTCGAACCCGGCGACATTGACCAGGATGTAATCCGTGCCGAGATCGTGCGGCATCCAGCGCCAACGCTCCAGATTGGCCCTGAGCCGCTCGACGGCGGCCCGATCCTGGAACGGCGTCGCGGCCAGGGTCGCTTTCAGTGCGACATATTCGGGATGATGTGGAAGCAGCGAGCCTAACATCTCGCTGACGCTATGCGTTGCCAAGGCCCGAACGAGCATCGCCTGCTGGGCCGGCCGGTCGATCGCAGGGTCCGGAATGTGCCAGGCGATCCTGTGGCTGCCGCGCACATGGCCCTGCCGCAGGTCCGTGACGAGATGGAGGAAGGTGGAGGTTGCGATGCTCGCCAGGGCCGCGTCATTCGAAGCGATCAAGGCGCGCAGCCGGTCCGGTTCGTAATCGGCGGGGTCCAGTCCTTCGCTGCCAATCTGTTCGACGAAAGCGGCGAGCGCTTCGGCATCTTCGCGGCTCCATGGCAGCGGCGCCGTCGGGACCTGGCCGTTCGATGAAGCCGAGCCCGTTGCTATCAGGATTATCAAGAGCAAGCTGAACAGCCGAGTCATTCATGATCTCCACACCTTCGCCGAGGATCCGGCCGTTCCGGAGACCTTATGGCGCGCATGGTCCATCGGTCCGACCGCAGTTCCCCGCGCCGGATCCGGTGAGCAAGCGGGCAATGCAATCGATTAGGCGGCGCTCCGCTATCGGCTTCTCCAGTATCTCCGCGAATCCCTGCTCCATGGCCTTCGCGGCCCATTCGTCCGTCAGATGGCCGCTGATAAGGATCGCCGGCCCCGTCCAGCCTGCTCGACGCATCTCCTGGAGCAGAAGCATGCCGTCCTCGTCGGGAAGGAGGAGATCCGAGACCATGCACACCGCCTTCAAGGCTTCGGGATCGCTGGCGAGCCCGACAGCGGATCTATAGGCACGGACATCGAGTCCTTGTGCCTGAAGGAGTAATTGCAGCGATCGGCGCACCGCGCTGTCATCCTCGACGAGCAAAATCCTGGGTCGAACCCGATGAACGGAGGACTCGGGCACGGGCCCCATGCGCGTTTCAGGCTGAATCGACATCGGGCCATTTTTGACGGCCAGGAGCGGCAGGTCTCTAGGTAATGGCCCCTAGACCTGATCGCTTGAGGTGGCGTGAATCAGGCTTTGTTTAAATATTGAGATCCCGGGAAAATGAGGTGGTTTCGCCGGCCTGCCGGCCCACGCCAGCTGCAAAGGCGATCCATAGCACTTCCGTGATGCTTTCGACCTTCAGCTCCGAAAGGAGTCGCGCTCTCAGCATTTCGACAGCGGCCATATCGACGCCCATTTCGGCGGCCATGGCTTCGTTCGATTTGCCTTCCGCCAATTTCGCAAGAACGATCTTCTGCTCTTCGGACAGCGATGCCACCGCGCAAGCTGCCGCCTCGATATGGGCGAGATAATCGTGAGGACGCTCGAGCTTCAGAAAGGCAAGATGCAGGGCGCGATTGACAGTGATTTTGGAAAAGGGCTTCTCGATGAAAGCAATGGCCCCTTCGCGCAAGGCGGCGGCTGCGGTTCCGACATCGCCGTGACCTGTCATCACCACGACGGGGTGAAGACTCCCCTCGATGTTCAATGCCTTCTGGACCTCGATGCCGTCCATTTCGGGCATGCGAACGTCGAGCAATATGCAGCCGGGCGCAAGCGCCTTGAGGACGTTCAGCAGCGACACGCCGGATTCGAAGGTCGCGACTTCATACCCCTGCACCCGCAACATCAGCGTGCACGAGCGGCGAATGGCTTCCTCGTCGTCGACGATATAGACCATCCTTTTGGTCATCATCCGGGCCTTTTGGTCATCATCCGGGCTCCATCGTCGGCCGGGCCAAGGTGAACTGGAATTCGGTTCCGCCGCCATCGGCCCGCACGGCCCGGATCCGGCCGCCATGAGCCTCGACGATCGTCCTGCAGATGGAAAGGCCGAGTCCCATCCCATTGCTCTTGGTGCTCGCAAAGGCTTCGAACAGCCTCTCCTGCATTTCCGGCGAAATACCGGGGCCTGTATCGGCCACCGATACCTGGACTGTCGCCGGATCGATCAACGACGTGGTCACCGAAAGCTTACGTGCCGGACAAATCTCCATTGCCTCGATCGCGTTGCGCATGAGGTTGATCAGCACCTGCTGGATCTGGACCTTGTCGACCAGCACCGGCGTCGCATCCGGAGCGTAATGGAAATTCGCTGAAATGCCGCGCTCGCGGCTTCCGACCAAGGCGAGCGCGCTCGCTTCGTTGATCAGGGCCGGCAAATCCTCCACCGACTTCGCCGTCTCTCCGCGGGCGACGAAGTCGCGAAGGCGCCGCACGATGGCGCCGGCCCGCAGCGACTGCGCAACGAGATCCGAAAACGCCTCCCGCAGGATCGCAATATTTTGCTCGTCGGGATCTTTCAGCAAATCGCCGGCCGCTTCGGCATAGCTGGCGATGGCGGTGAGCGGCTGATTGAGTTCATGGGCCAGGGTCGATGCCATGGTCCCCATCGCACTTAGCCTCGACACGTGGATTAGCTCCGACTTCAGCTGTTCCAGACGCGCCTCGAAATCTTTTCGCTCGGTCAAATCCTGGACGAAGCCGGTGAAAAGCCTTTGGTCCTCGCTGAGCGCTTCGCCGACCGATAGCTTCATCGGAAAGGTGCTGCCGTCGGCGCGAAGGCCGGTGACGATACGGCCGATGCCGATGATGTGGGGTATGCGCGTGTCCAGATAGCGTTGAAGATAGGCATCGTGACGCTCGCGATCCGGATTGGGCATCAGCATGCTGACATTACGTCCCAGGACATCGGCTTCGGCATAACCGAACAGGCGCTCGGCGGCCGCGCTGAAGGAGATCATTATGCCGCGTTCGTCGATGACGATCATCGCATCCGGGACAGTGGCAAGGATCGACTGGAGGTGTTGTTCCCTCTTTTCCAGAGCCCGCTCTGCCGCCCGCCGATCGGTAACGTCGTGGACCATCTTTCCGAAGCTGCGGACTTCGCCTTCGGCACCTTTGAGCGCGGTAATGGTCACATCCGCCAGGAATTCGGAACCGTCCTTCCGAATCTGCCAGATCTCATCCGAAAATCGTCCGCTGTCGAAGGCGCTGCCCAGATCGGCGGCCGCCTTCTCGCTTTCGGCTCTTTCCTGTCCGTAGAATATGGCGCAATCCCGGCCGAGGATTTCCGCTTCACTCCATCCGAACAGGCGCTCGGCCGCGCTGTTCCAGGTCGTGATCCTCCCTTCGATATCGGTGGTGAAAATGGCGTAATGGGTGGCGCCTTCCAGCATCAGCCGGAGTTCCTCCCCCGTGCGATGCGCACGCACGGCCTCATCCTCGGCATGCAGCCGATGCCATTCCGACACCCGCTTTTCGGAAGCGAAGCGGCCCGCAATCCAGACGATGAAGATGCTCACGATCGCGAATGTCCCCGCCTCCACGAGCACCGGCACCGTTCCAAGGCGCTCGGGCAAGAACAGGGCGAGGCCGGCACCCAGCGACAGTATCGCAGCAAGAATTGCCGGGCCTCGCCCCGCCGCCAGGGCGCAGAACAGGACTGGGACGACGAAAATGAGGAAGCGGACACGGCCGTCCAGCAAGGACTCGAGCTGCAAGCGGAGGACATAAGCGGCCGTCACCGTCGCCGCGGCCAGGAAATAGCCGGAACTCCGGCCCATTTGCCGCTTCGCGCTTTCGATCCGCCGCGAGCCCATCCGATCTCCCCTCGATGGTGATACGGCCAGCACCGCCAAGTTCCAAGTCGTCAAATGCGTTTTTTCAATCCGGATCGGACGGATAAGGATACCTCCGTAATAGTCCCTAAAGACGATTCCCTGGCCTTCCTTTAGTCAGAGCCGATATTCGGCGGAGCAGCGAGATGGGCCAGGGCGGCGAACAGGAACAGCTCCAGCATGATAAGCCCGAATCGCTGTCAGATACGTTGCGGGGATATGCGGAACCCTTGCCCCATCCCGAGCAAGTTACCGATTTCGCTGACTTCTTCGATCGTTACGGAAGTGCCCGCCTGATTCTATTAGGCGAGGCGACACATGGAACGTCGGAATTTTACCGTGCGCGCGATGCGATCACCCGCCGGCTGATCGAAAGACATGGGTTCACGATCGTCGCAGTCGAAGCCGACTGGCCCGATGCGGCCAGGATCGACAATTATGTCCGGCATCATGATCCAAGGCCCCGTCGAGGCGACGGCTTCGCGCGCTTTCCGACCTGGATGTGGCGCAATGTCGAAACGCTCGCATTCGCGGATTGGCTGCGGGGCCACAATGAAGGCTTGCCGCCCGATCGGCGCTGCTCCTTCCATGGGCTCGACATCTACAGCCTGAACCAGTCCACCCACGCCGTCATCGACTATCTCGATCGGGTCGATCCAGGCACCGCGGCCAAGGCCCGACTCAGATTCGGATGCCTTTCGCCGTGGCAGGACGACCCGACTCGGTATGGACGGGAAACCATGTATGGCGGCCGCGAAAGCTGTGAGGGAATGGTGGTCCAGCAGCTCCGCGAAATGCTGGACAAGCGCCTTTCCTGGTTGAAGGAAGACGGCCAGACATGGTTCGATGCGTTCCAGAGCGCGCGCGTCGTCCGCGCCGCCGAGCGTTATTATCGGATCATGTATCGCAGTTCGACGGAGTCCTGGAACCTGCGTGACCGGCACATGTTCGACACGCTGCAGGCGATCATGGCCCATCGTGGCGACGGAGCCAAAGCCGTCATTTGGGCGCATAATTCCCATATCGGCAATGCCGCCGCCACCGCCATGGGATGGCGCGGGCAGTTCAATATCGGGGAGCTGTGCCGGATCGCTTATGGCGACGATGCCGTGCTTATCGGTTTCGGGACCGACACCGGCACGGTGGCGGCGGCAAGCGATTGGGGCGCCGACATGCGCATCAAGACGATTCGTCCCGCCCGGCCCGGAAGCTATGAGTATGCGTTCCGCCACACCGGGGTGGCGAGGAGCCTGACCGACTGGCGTGGACCGGATCGCCGCGAGCTCATGGAGGCCCTTCGCAAGCCAATGCTCGAACGTGCGATCGGCGTGGTTTACCGGCCGGAGACGGAGCTTCTGAGTCACTATTTCGAAGCCGTTATGGCCGAGCAATTCGATGCCTGGGTATGGTTCGAGCAAAGCAAGGCCGTCGCCCCACTCGGCCGCGAAACGCCGCATGGGGCACCCGAAACCTATCCTTTCGGCCTCTGAGAGAAAGTGGGTCCGACTGCCGTGATTTCTATCTTGGTGATTGACCGCCGGCCGCGGCGAAAGACAGAACGGTCATCATTCCGGAAGCGCGCGGCAAGGCGGCTGCATGCGCAGGTCTCACACGCCCGGACGAATTCCTGCCCCAGACGTTGTATGTGGCGGACGCTGTCGTTGATGAAAGGAAAGGAAATGCAAAGGAATCTCAGCATCGGATTGCTGCTGGTCGTGCTGGCCGGTTGCGGCCAAGAACAGGAGCCGGCCTCCAACGACGTGGAGCCGATGGATCAAGCAGCATACGAAAACCGGCTGGAGACGATGCCGGAAGGACAACGGAATGCCGTATTCATCCGTGCGATCAGGGACGCCGGCCTGGACTGCCAGCATGTGAGCGGCTCAGCCGCTGCCGGGGAATATCAGGGGATGCCGGTATGGACAGCCAGCTGCGACGGCGGACAGGAATGGACAATCGTACTCGGAGCGGGAGGCGTGGCGCAAATCCTGAACCCTGCGGAAGCGCGGCTGGTCAGCCCCGCGGAATCGCCGCCGAAATAGAGGAACGACAGGATCACGGCCATCCCTGTCCGATCTGAGGCAGATGGGTCTGAGGGGGGAACAAGCACCAAAGCTGTCTGCAGTTCCTCAAATAGGTGGAGCCGGCAGCTACCGCTCAAGGGTCCAGGAATTCAGGGAGAAGCTCCGCGATCCCGAATCAGGGCGGGATGCGCCTAGCGGCGCTCGACAATCATCGTTTCCGACAGAATCGACCTCAAGTATAAACCATGGTCATTCCTACACGGCCTGATCCAACTCAAACGATCAGGCGCTAAGGACGATCCTGATTCCCGGCCTCCAGCCGCTTGACGACAGCGGCCAGCTTCGATCGCACCGTCGCAGCGACGGCGCCGAGCGCCGGATTTTCCACCGCCTGCATCGATGCCACCGGATCGATTGCTGCGATCTCGACCGATCCGGGCGCTTGTTCCTGCACCACCAGGTTGCAGGGCAGCATCGTCCCGATCTTGTCTTCCTGCTGAAGCGCCTGATAGGCGAGCGCCGGATTGCAGGCGCCCAGGATCCGATAAGGCCGGAATTCGACGCCGATCTTCTGCTTGAGTGTCGCCGCGACGTCGATCTCGCTGAGGACGCCGAAGCCTTCCTCCTGCAAGGCGGCTTTCGTCCGTCGCACCCCTTCTTCGAAGGGAATCGCCAGGGTCGTCGCGAAATAATAGATCATGTTCACCTCCATCATATTGACTCGTCAGGCGGTGCCGCGGGAAATCCGCTCCCGGTCCGGCTCGCCGGCCGCCCGTCGTCCCGCAGCACGATATAAAGAGCGGGGATGACGAGAACGGTCAGCAGGGTCGAGGATGCCAGGCCGAACAGCAGCGAGATCGCCAAGCCCTGGAAGATCGGATCCGTCAGGATCACCGCAGCGCCGATCATGGCCGCCAGCGCGGTCAGCAGGATCGGTTTGAACCGGATCGACCCTGCCTCGATCAGCACATCGCGCAGCGGTTCATCGCTTCCCCGACTATGGCGGATGAAATCGACCAGAAGGATGGAATTTCGCACGATAATGCCGGCGAGGGCAATGAAGCCGATCATCGAGGTCGCCGTGAACGGTGCGGCGAAGAGCATGTGGCCGACGACGATACCGACGAGCGTCAGCGGAATCGGCGTCAATATGACCAGGGGAAGCGTGAAGCTTCGGAACTGGGCGACGACCAGGAAATAGATGCCAAGCAAGGCGGCCGCGAATGCGGCGCCCATGTCGCGGAACGTAACCCAGGTGATTTCCCACTCCCCGTCCCATAGCAAGGTGGTGCGGCTTTCATCCTCCGGCTGGCCGTGGAGGCTGATTGCGGGCCGCTGCAGCTGCTTGGCAGCCCAATCATGGTCCGCAATCGCATCGTCGACGGCGATCAGACCATAGATCGGCGCTTCATAGGCGCCGGCAAGCTCCGCGGAGACCATCTCCGTCGGTCGGCCGTTCCGCCGGAACAAGATGTGGCTGCCTCGTTCCATCCGGACCTCGACGATCTCGCCAAGTTCGATCAGCCGCCCTTCGCCGGCACCATGCGAGACCGCAATGGGGGTAGACGCAAGGGCTTCGCTCCAGCGCCGGGACGATTGCGACAGTTCGAATGCGATCGGCAGCGGCGTTCGCTCGTCGCCACGCGGTGCATAGCCGATGATCCGTCCGCCCAGCAGCATCGCGAGGGAATCGTAGACCTCGCGTTCCGACAGACCGTAATATTCCAGCCGCTGGCGGTCCGGGAGCAGGCGCAGGCGCGGTCGGGGAAGCCCGTGACTCGTATCCACGTCGACGATGAACGGAACGGCGCGGAAGATTGCGGCAATCTCGTCGGCAGTCGCGCGCCGCGTCGCCTCGTCGGGGCCGTAGACTTCAGCGAGCAGTGTAGCCAGCACCGGCGGCCCGGGCGGCGTTTCCACCACCTTGAGCGATCCGCCGGGAGGCAGGTTCACGCTCTCGAGGCGCCTGCGCAACGCCAGTGCGACATCGTGACTCGATCGGTCGCGCTCGCTTTTGGGCAGCAACGTGATCATCACGTCACCCATTTCCGGCCGGTCGCGTAGAAAATAGTGGCGAACCAGCCCATTGAAGTTGAACGGGGCGGCGGTGCCGACATAAAGCTCCATGGCCAAAGCCTCGGGAAGGTCTCGGGCCGCCGCGGCCACATGTTCGGCGACACGCCCGGTTCCCTCGAGGCTCGTGCCTTCGGGCATGTCGATGACCACCTGCACCTCCGACTTGTTGTCGAAGGGCAGCAATTTGACGGTCACAGCCTTGAAGTAGAACATGGACATCGCGATCAGGGTGGCGACGCCGACTACGATCAGGAAGCGCCAGGCCGAACCCCTGGTGCGGATCACATGTCGCGCCACCCTGGCATAGAGGCCGCCGAGCCGACCTCCGGCATGGACCCCATGCGCGCCCGCGTCCGAAACATGCCGTCCGGCAAGCCGCACCATCAGCCAGGGTGCTATTACCATGGCGACGAAGAACGAAAAGATCATCGCCGCGGAGGCGTTGACCGGTATCGGGGCCATATAGGGTCCCATCAGCCCCGAGACGAACAGCATCGGCAGCAATGCGGCGACCACGGTCAGGGTCGCGACGATGGTGGGATTGCCGACCTCCGCTACCGCTTCGACGGCTGCGTCGATCCGGCCGCGCCCATCCCCCATCGCCCAATGCCGCGCAATATTCTCGATCACCACGATCGCGTCGTCCACGAGGATGCCGATCGAGAAGATCAGCGCGAACAGGCTGACGCGGTTGATCGTATAGCCCATCAGATTGGAGGCGAAGAGCGTGAGCAGGATCGTTGTCGGAATGACGATGGCCGTGACGGCCGCTTCGCGCCAGCCGATCGCGAAAGCGATCAAGGCGATGATCGAAAAGGTGGCAAGCGCCAGGTGAAAAAGGAGTTCGTTGGCCTTTTCGTTGGCGGTTTCGCCATAATTTCGCGTGACCGCCACCTCAAGTCCGGAAGGAATGAGGCTCCCCTGCAATTGACCGACCCGACGTGCGACGGCTTCCGACACGGTGACGGCATTGGCGCCGGCCCGCTTGGCGATGGCAATGCTCGCCGCCGGGGCGCCATGCCACCCGCTTTCGGCCCGGACCCAACGCGAGACCCGGTTTTGCGTTTCCGCCGGCGCCTGGCCGATATCGGCGACATCGCGGACATAGACAGGCCGGCCATCGACGGCGGAAACCGTCAGCAAGCCGATGTCGGCGGCGCTGGCTAAGGTACGCCCTACGGCGACGGATGCCGCCTTTCCGGCCTCGCGCACCGTGCCGGCGGGAAAGCTGCGATTGGCCTGCGCCACCGTATCGGCAAGGGTGGCCAGCGTCACGCCGTGAAGCGCCATCCGGGTCGGATCGGGCGCGACACGAATCTGCTCGGCGCTGCCGCCTGTGATGAAGGAAAGGCCGACATCCTCTACCTTCGCCACCTCGGTACGCAGCCGGTTGGCAATCTCGTTCAAGGCGCCGGCCGTCCACAGGCCCGCCACCCCCGGCCGCGGCGACAATGTCAGCACGATTATCGGTACGTCGTTTATGCCGCGGGCGGTGACGACCGGCTCGGCGATACCGACCGGTATCCGATCGTAATTGGCGCGGAGCTTCTCATGGATGCGGAGGGCGGCGTCGTCGGGGTCGGAGCCCACCAGGAAACGTGCCGTGACCAGCACGCCATCGTCTTCGGCCTGGGTATAGACATGCTCGACACCGTCGACGCTTCGAACGATCGTTTCCAGCGGCTTGCCGACCAGCTCGACGACGTCCGATGCGGCGAGGCCGGGGGCCGCCACCCTGATGTCGATCATGGGAACGCTGATCTGTGGCTCTTCCTCGCGCGGTATGGAGAACAGCGCCATCAGCCCAGCCGCGAGCGCCGCGAAAAGGAATAATGGCGTGAGTGGCGAGCGGATCATCGCGCGGGTCAGCCATCCGGAAAATCCGAGCTTCATCCTCGATTACCCGGATTCTGGAGAATATCGCCTGGGGAGACGCCGGTCAGCAGCTCCACCTGCGTCGGATCGGGCGCAGGCGCGGTCTGCACCGGGATACGGGCGACCGCGCCCTCCCGTCCCACGAGATCGACATAATCGATGCCGTAGCGGGTGAGGACGAAGCGGCGAGGCACGAGGATGCCGCGACGGGAGCCGACGTCGAGCACAACGCTGACGCGGCGTCCGACGAGGTCCGCAGCCAGCCCGGAAAGATCGGCGTCGGCGACGACCTGGCCTGCCGCCGTCGCCGGATAGACCTGAACGATGCGCCCGGCGCGAGTCTCGAAGCCGTCTTCATCGACCGTGACGGCCGTACCGGCGCCAATTCTGTCTGCCAGCGACTGTGGGACATGGAGCCGGAGCAGCGGCGGTCCGGCAGTGACAGTCGCCACGGACATTCCTGGCACGACCGACGAACCCGGCGGGATATCGGCGCGCAGGACACGGCCGCTTGCGGGGGCCAGGATTTCCCCCTGGCCGCTGAACGCGACGCTGGCCGAACGGGACTCCCTTGCTGCGGCGAGCTGGGCACGGGCCGAACGCTCGCCTGCCTGCGCCTGCTCAAGCCGGGCCAGTGCGTAGAAGCCGCGTCGGTGGAGATATTCGACCCTCCTGAGCTCCGCACCCGCCCGTTCCGCTTCCGCGGCGGCCGCCGCGATCTGCGCCTCCAGCGCACGCGTCTCGGGACCAATACGTTCATCCACGACCAAACCGATCGCCTGGCCGCGGGTGACCATGTCGCCTTCGCGGACGGACAGGCGGACCAGCCGCCCCGAGATCCGGGCCAATGCTTCTGCCTGGTCGCGGGTGGTGATCTCCGCCGCGACAGACTTGCGCTCCGGGATCGCCACGGCGGCCAGGGTCAAGCGCTCGCCCGTGGGAGTGCGCAGTCGGGCCTGCGGCTCCGCTGCTTTGTCTCGGCCGCAGGACGCAAGCAGCGAGGCCGCAAACACGAGAATCCAGATATTCCGCGTCATGTTTTCGCCTCTGCCGCGGGCACCAATGCCGACGGCTTCGATCAGGGGCTACCACCGCGGGGCGATCCGGCGAATGCGGACAATCCCCTATGTCCTGCCCCGCCTCATCGGCCCAGAACCGAGGCTAGGAGGCGTCGCCTCTTGGGCCGGATTCGCCGGCGCGTTCGCAAGGGAGGTGAATGATGACCCGGCCGAAAATCGTCATTATGGGAGCAGGTCTCGGGGGCGCGGTCGCGGCTTTCGAGCTGCGGCATACGCTGCGGGACAAAGCGGACGTGACCGTCGTGTCCGATACGGAGACATTCTCGTTCGTCCCCTCCAATCCTTGGGTGGCCGTCCGTTGGCGAAAACCGGGACAGGTGCAGGTCCATCTCCCGCCCGTCTTTGCCCGCCACGGCATCGGCTTCAGCGCGGCCGGCGCCAAACGGCTCCATCCCGCCGAAAACCGTGTCGAGCTTGGCGACGGATCCAGCCTTGATTATGATTATCTGGTGATTGCCACCGGACCGGAATTGGCGTTCGATGAAATCGAAGGACTTGGACCGGACGGCCACACCGTTTCCATTTGCCAGACCAACCATGCCAGCGCCGCCGCCGATGCGTTCGACCGCTTCGTGGAAAAGCCCGGACCGGTCGTGATCGGAGCTGTGCAGGGGGCATCCTGTTACGGTCCGGCCTATGAATTCGCCATGATCGTCGACGCCGAGCTGCGCCGTCGCCGGATTCGCGACCGGGTACCTATCACCTTCGTCACGGCCGAACCCTATATCGGCCATCTCGGTCTCGATGGTGTCGGGGACACCAAATCACTGCTGGAAGGAAAGCTCCGGGGCCGCGACGTCAAATGGATCACCAACGCCCGGGTTTCGTCGGTGGAAAAGGGCCTGATGCATGTCGAGGAGGTCGCCGCCGACGGCAGCGTCTCGGCACGGCATGACCTTCCCTTCGAATTTGCGATGATGCTTCCGGCCTTTCGCGGCATCGCCGCGCTTCGGGGGATCGACGGCCTGGTCAATCCGCGCGGTTTCGTCACTGTCGACTCGCGACAGCGCAACGCCGCCTTCCCGAATATTTTCGCGCTTGGCGTCTGCATCGCCATCCCTCCATCCGGGCCGACTCCGGTGCCGGTGGGCGTGCCGAAAACCGGCTTCATGATCGAAAGCATGGTGACCGCGGTCGCCCGCAACATCGGCCAGCTGATCGACGGTGTCGAACCGACCAACGAGGCGAGTTGGAACGCCGTTTGCCTTGCCGATTTCGGCGATGGCGGCGTCGCCTTCGTGGCGCAGCCCCAAATCCCGCCCCGCAACGTCAACTGGTCGGCCAGTGGCCGCTGGGTGCACCTCGCTAAAGTGCTGTTCGAACGCTATTTCATCCGCAAGGTACGTCGGGGATCGCCCGAACCATTTTACGAGCGCATGGTGCTCCACATGCTCGGCATAGAAAAGATCAAGCGCGCGGCGCCGCGACCCGTTGGGCCCGATCGGGGATGACGAACGTCTCCCCCGGAACGGGCAGTAGTGGGAAAGAGCCTAACGGCGGGTAAGCAGTCGGCTTATGCTGTCGGCAGGGTGCCGGCCGCGGGCATGATCGGCTATTTCTTCTTCGAGGTCCAAGCGGATGGCTTCGATCTGCCGGTCGGTAAGATGCTCGATGCCGACGAATTCGTTGCGCGCGTCCCGGACTGCCCTGATCAACTCGTCGAGCTTGGCCTGCATCGCCGCAGCATCGCGATTCTGGCTGTTCTGGATCAGGAATACCATCAGGAACGTGATGATGGTGGTCGCAGTATTGACGACCAGCTGCCAGGTGTCGGTCCACTGAAAAAGCGGCCCCGTCACGATCCATAGCAAGATCAATGCGCACGCGATGATGAAGGCGGCCGGCTGACCGCTCATTGCCGCGACGCGCGATGCCGCGGCCGTGAAGAAGCGTTCCATCAACACCTCCATCTTACTCGGAACGGCCTGCTTTCCCGCGCCGGGGCGATCCGGCATCATGTCCATCGATCGAGCGCCACATCCAGGCGGCAAATCAACCCGTCAGCACGATAGTCGAAGTCGACCTTGCCCGAAAAGGAGCGTGCAAGCATCTGTTCGATCAAGTCGGTGCCGAAACCGCGACGCGTAGGCATATGGACGGGGGGTCCGCCGCTCTCGCGCCACTGGAGAAGGAGCCGCGGCCTGCCGGCCTCGTTCTCGATACCCCATTCGATCTCGATCCTGCCGCCGATCCGACTGAACGCTCCATATTTCGCACTGTTCGTCACCAGCTCGTGGACCACCAGGCTCAAGGCAATGGCAAGACGGCTTCCGACAAGATGGTCCGGACCGCTCAGGACCACATTTCGAGTATCGGGATGCAAGAACGGTCCGAGTTCGGCATTCAGCAAATGGCGCAGATCGGCATTGCCGCCGCTGCCGGCCATCAGCAATTCGTTCGAATTGGCGATCGCAGCCAAGCGGCCCTGCAAGGCCTCGGCGAAATGAGCGACCGAGGAGCTGTAACCGGCCATCATCGAGATGACGGAATTGATGACGGCGATATTGTTCTTCATCCGGTGGGCGATTTCGGAGGAGAAGATCCGGCGCTGCTCATCCAGCAGCTTCCGTTCGGTGACGTCGCGCAGGACGACGATATTCACGGACCGCCCGCACACGATCCGGCGTGAGAGGGTGGCTTCCGTCCAGAATTCTTCGCCATTGTTGCGCAATCCGATCACTTCCCGCCTCACACCCATCAGACGGGAGGCGCCTGGCTTGCCGCTCGCGAAAGCGACGACCTGCCTGCGGTGGTCGTCGCGAAACCGGGCCGGCAGGAGGATTTCGATCCCCTCCATGATGACGTCTTTCCGGGTGCGGCCGAACATCTCCTCGGCGGCCCGGTTGAACAATATGATGCGCCCATGCATGTCGGTGGCAACCACGCCGTCGCCGATCAGCATCAGCAGGTCGTCGACCGAAGGCGAAAATGGCGCTTCCTCATCCTGTTGGCGGCCGCCACCAACCGGCCGCCCTTTTCCGACGGCCGGGGATGCCATGATTGGCAGCGGTCCATGATCCGAAATCGCGCCCATCATTCCCCTCCCTTGTCCTTCCTGGACGCGCCGCGGCGATCCCTCAGTGTCCAAGCAGAAGCGGCAGCCGGCAATCGCCGATAAGATCATGGGTGACGCCGCCCAGCAGATATTCCCGCAGGCGCGAATGGCCATAGGCCCCCATCACGATCATCCCGGCGCCGAGCGCCAGCCCGGCGCTTTCAATCGTGCGGCTGGTGCTGCCCTGGATCTGCGGCCGCTGCGAAATTTCGGCTTCGATGCCGTGCCGCGCCAGATATCGGGCGGCTGCATCGCGAGGATATGGCGCGGGCTTATCCTGGACTTCGATGATGTGGACTGCCGAGGCTTGCCGCAGGATGGGCAGCGACGAACGAAGCGCGGCGGCCGCTTCCGACGATCCGTTCCACGCGATCAGGACGGGGGCCTCGAGGTCGAGCGCGCGAAGCGATTCGGGAACGGCCAGCACCGGCGCGCGCGCCTTCGTTGCGACGGCCGCGGCAAGCGGACGCGGTTCGTCCCGGAAGAGAGCGCCGCCCGAAAGGCTGACCACCACGACATCGGCAAGGATCGAAGCGCCGATGAGGGCACGCGACGGCAGCTCGTCCACATGCATCCAATCCCAGCTCAAGCCTTCGCTTCGCAGCCGATCCTCGATCCGAGCCTGCAGTGCAAACCGAAGCGCCTTCATCTTCTCGGAGAATTCCTCCGGAAGATAAGCCATCAGGAGAGGATCGATGGCGAGATAGTCCTCGAAGGGCGTAGCGTGCAGACAGGTGACATGGCCTTCGAATGTCCGCGCCAGATCGAATGCGGCCTGCAGCCGCGATTCGAGGCCGGTATCGTCATAGACATGCAAAAGGATCGATTTCATGGGTTCGCCCCCAGTTCCGAGAGAGTCCTGCCTAGGCCAGCGCCGTCGACTGCCCCATAGGTAAAGGCCCCTAGACCCTGATCGTTGTAGATTGATTCGAACTGAAGGGTAGATCGGGATCTGGGCTTGTAGCGACCTGTCAGAACCGGCGGAATCGGGCCGCCACCGTGACGAAGAATGCTGTCGACCAGCCGATCATGATGATGCCATTAATGCCTTCGATCGCCGAGATGAGCCGCCAGCGTTCGGCCATGGCGACATCGTCATAGCCGATCGCCGCATAGGTGATGGTCGAAAAATAGACGGACTCGCGCAATCCCTCCACCGCTCCGATCAGATAATATAGGAAAGCGTAGAGCCAGATCTCGATACCGTGGAGTGCGAAAAGACCGAGGATCACGACCAACGTGACGAGGATCCCGCGCACGGACAAAGCGCCCATATGCTCCGCCGCCTCCTCCAGTGCTTCGAGCCGAAGGATGCGGGTCAGGAAGTAAAGGCCGGTGCCGTGGATGATGACCGTCAGTACGACCATTGCGGTCGCTATCGTGAGTTCACCAAGCATGGAGCGAAATCCTACGGAACATGGATTGTGCGCTAATCCGCTTCCGGCAACGGCCCTATAGGGAGCTCTACCTATCCCCCTCTCGCATTGCCGGTCCCAAGAGTCGGGCAGAAGGGAGCAGGTTGTTGACGCGCGTGACCATCATCGACGGACATCCGGATCCGGACGGGAGCCGCTTCATCCATGCCCTGGCCGACGCTTATGCGGAAGGTGCCGGGGTCGACAACGAGGTGCGCTGCATTCGTGTCGCCGACCTGGACTTCCCGCTCATCCATTCACGGCAGGCCTGGGAACATGGCAAGGCGCCAGGGGATATTGTCCAGGCCCAGGAAGCGATCGCCTGGGCGGAGCATCTAGTCATCCTCTATCCACTCTGGCTCGGCGACGTACCGGCACTCCTGAAGGGCTTTTTCGAGCAGGTGATGCGCCCCGACTTCGCCTTTCGTTACGTCGACCATGGACTTCCGCAAAAGCTGCTGAAGGGCCGATCGGCGCGACTGATCGTCACGATGGGAATGCCCGCTTTGGCCTATCGGCTCTTCTACAGAGCCCACAGCCTGAAGAGCTTGAAACGTAACATATTGAACTTTACGGGTTTAAGCCCCGTCCGTTCGACAATCATCGGAGGGATTGAGGGCAGCCCGCACCGGCGGAAGGATTGGCTGGCCAGGGTCTGCCGTCTCGGCACGAAGGCGCGCTGATCCGTTTCTCCCGTCACCTCTTCGTCGAATTTCTCCCACGACTCGGAATGCCGCAACGCCGCTTGATTATATTTGCATTACCTTTGAATATGTGAAAATGTCGCGACATAATCGAGGGAGGATGCGAACAGTCTGCACGTCATGCCGTCCGGAGCGCTGTCCCTTCCTGTTCGGGAGGCCATCATCGTTCAGCGGCGATGCGCATATATCGCCCGGAGCCGGCGCCCATCATGTCGAAGGGCCGCAGCTTCACGGCGGACGTCGAAATGACGTCTTTTCGAGATCCGGTCGTCTCGGTGTCCGGGGCGGCGGCGGCAAGCCGCCTTCCGCCACGGCTCCTCGGGTCGGGCCGGAGGGCAGGCGGCGATTCCACCCTATCGCCGCCTGCTCTTTCCTTCGGTACCGCTCGGCCTGGACGCAGCGATCATCCAAGGCGCTTCGCGCGCTCTTCCTTCCGTTCGCGCAGATAGTCGTGCACTTCCCTGGTAGTGCGGGCGATGCGGTCCACGCGCTCCTGGTCCGTCTCCGATGTCCGGGTGATTCTTTCCAGCCTCATTTCCTGGACAGGATGGCGGGGCCCCGAACTCCACACGGAGTTCCGCAACCTGATCGGAAGGCCCGTGACGATCTCGAACAGGCCCCGCCTCGCTTCGGAATGCGCCGGGATATCGATCCTGTCACGAAAGACAGCGCCAAACCGATCATTTTTCGTCCAGGCTATTCTCGCTGTGACCGGGCCCAGTTCGGGCACCTCTATCGAAACCCAGTCGCCGCGCCTCAAGGAAATCCGGCCCGACGCGCGCAGTCCGTAGATCGAAAGGTCCTCGACCTCGACCAGGACGCTTTCACGCGCCGACCAGCGCAATCTCGAAGCGAGCGAGACGGCCATGCGCGACGCTCTTCGCTTGTCCCCCTGCTTCAGGCGTGCGAGCCCCATTCTCCCGCCCTTTCCCATGCCAAAGAAAACGGCTTAACCGAGATTGGTTACCGACCGGCTAAGCGCGGCGACGCATCCGGCCAACAGACGCCCGCCGGCCGGATGCCTGTCGGTCACGCCCAGGGCAACAACCCGCCGCGAACGGCAACCAGCAGGGCCAGCAGCAGGAACAGGGCGATGGCGAGACCCTGACGGGCCGTGCCCCACATCGTCCAGCCGCCTTCCCGGCCGGCGGCCGGCGAACGACGCCCCGACATGACCATGAACGCCAAGGCCACGAACGTTGCGATCGTGCCGAACAGAGCGAGCGTCGAGGCAATGACCAGCAGTGCCGGCGGGAAATGGTAGAGCAGCCCGACGATGTCGGTGAAGGTCGCCATCCAGACACCAAAGACAAGGATCGAGGCGAGCCACAATCCCGCGGCGGCGAGCAGCGCCTGTTCCGACCGCCGCTGGCCGACGAGCGGCGACAGGACCCGCTTTCTCGCGAAGAAGGCCAGCCAGATCCCGAAGCCGGTGAGGGCGGCGAGGGCGGCAACGGCAGCGAACAAGGTCGCGCTCATCAACGGTCCGGCCCGGTCCAGAAAGGAGCCGAGATAGACGCCGGTGGCCTTGCCATTCTCGTCCAGGACGAAGTTGAGAAGATCATCGCCATCGGCGGCCTGGAACTGTCCGGCCTTGCCGGTCGGGGCCCAGCTGCGCGCGCTGCCCCCACCGGCGGTCACGAGATAACCATCGTCGGAAACGGACACCTGGTTGATTCCGCCCAACAGGCCGACGAATTTCTCGAGGCCCGAATAATGACGCCGGGTGGTGATATAATTTCCGGCATAATTTCCGGCTTTGTCCTTCAGCGCAGGATCCCCTGCGCGCCGGATCGGCGGTGACTTCACATAGAATTCGTCGACCACGGCGTCTGCGAAGGAACCGACGATCCCGCCGGCGCCGCTCGTGTTGGTGCTGATGAAGATGCCCAGATTGAGCTCCGGCACCAACACCATGTCGGTGAAGAAACTCGTGGTTCCACCGCTATGACTGAAGGAGGCAAAGCCGCCCGGCATGCGGGACATGCCGAAGCCGTGCGCCCATCCATTGACGCCCTCGGGCACGTTCAGCACCGGCGTGCGGAACAGGCGTGCGGTCTCGGGTCCGTAGAGCTTCACGCCATCCAATGTGCCGCCGTTCAGATGCAGACGCATGTATCGGATCATGTCTTCCGCAGTGGTCGAGATCGATCCGGCAGCGGCGATGGTCGTGACATAATCATAACCGGACGGCTGGTAGCGGCCGCCTTTATACTTGAATTCGTGAGATCGATCTGCGGCAAGCGCCTTCGGCATCGGCTGCGGGATACCGGCGCGGGGCTCGTACGGCTCGCGGTAGGTGCTGCGCTGCATCTGGAGGGGACCGAAAATATCGCGGTCGGCGAGCGTCTGGAAATCGACGCCGTTGAGACGTGCGAGGATCTCGCCCGCAAGCGCCACGCCATAATTGGAATAAGCGGATATCGTGCCGGGCTCCCGGACGCGATCCGGCCGATGCCTGGCGAGATATTCGGCCGCCGGCAAGATCCGTTCCGGGGTGTCGACGAACAGATGCCCAAGTCCACTATCCTCGAAGCCGGGGGAATGGCTCATCAGATCGATGATGCGAATCGGATTCTTGAACCCTTGGTCCGGAACCTGGAGTTCCGGCGGCAGATATTGATTGACCGGATCGGTGAGCTTCAGGCGCCCTTTTTCGACCTCGCGCATCATCAAGGTCCAGGTCATCGTCTTGGACACCGATCCGATCCGGAACAAGGTGCGGCGGGGATCGACCGGCCGGACTGGATCGAGGCTTGCCATTCCATAGCCTTTGAGCAGGAGCGGCTGGTCATTCTGGACGATGCCGACGGTCACGCCGGCGCCATGTTCATCGGCCATGGCACGGCGGACATAGCCGTCGACGAACTTCTCGAGATCTGCGGCCGGTATGACCGTGCCACGAGCCAGGACGGGAGAAGCCGCTGGCGTCTCGACAGGCGCGGCCGCCGCCTGGGCGGGAACCGGCGCCTTCGTCACCTGCGCACCAAGCGCGGCCGCCGCCGCCAGCAATGCGAGTCCCAAAAATGGTTTGAAGCCGGCCATGCGATCCCCCCTATTCGCCCGTTGCGGCCCGAGCTTTCGGTACCGTTCATTTTCCAGGCAGGCACATTCCTGCCTGTTTGGGAATGTTTGTCAATGTCGCCGCGGCTGAAAGCGGCGCCCAGCGGAGGCCGTTCCGGGAAGTGCCCGGGAGGCGGCGCCGGTCGCGGCAAGGGCAAAAGGCGAAAAGAGGCCCGCGGTGCGCAGGGCACCGCGGGTCATATACTCATTTTTCTTCGATGGGCTGGCCCTGGGCTTCCCATTCCGCCCTGGTCTTGCAGACTTTCGACCGCATGCGAGAGCCGGTTGTTTCGAACAGGAAGCAATATTTCTTCGTCGGCGCCGGCTTCGCACCGGTCGGGTTGCCTTTGGCGGCACTGGCATTGGCATCGGTCGCCTCGCCGGCCGAAGCCGGCGCCGTGAATCCGAGAAGGAGCGTAGCAGCCGCTGCGACCGCGGCAGCGCGCCGGAGGTGGAGAGAGAAAGTGAGCATTGCATGTCCCTTTTCGACGTTGAAGCTGGCGGAGCGGGAATCCGACCGCGCTTTGGAAGATGCATCAGTCATGCCAAAACGCCGGCAGACGGTATTTCAATGCGTTAGAGACCGGTCATTCGGCGGTCGCACCAAGGATAGGCCAAGGAAGCGGCAATTTTGCGAAGAAATGGTGAAAAATTCTGTTCGCTGCCGGACAGCCATCGTCCGCTACTGAACAGCGCGAGCCGGACTTTGGATCTAAATTTCCGCTACGGCGCGGGGCGGCTGAGCCAGCAATACGGCACGGATCTTGCCGAGCGCGACCGAGGATTCACCGACCATCTGCTCCTCTATGCGGAAGCTACGGCAGGCTTCCAGGGCTTCATCGATAAAGGCATGCCGGTGGGGGATCGCGGGATGATAGAAGCGGATGAAATCGTGAAAATTGTCCACCGACACGCATTGGCGCAGGAATCCGGGCACGGCGGGGCGGGGTGACAATTGCAGG
The DNA here is from genome assembly GCF_032378825.1 of Sphingosinicella rhizophila. Classification (NCBI taxonomy): domain Bacteria; kingdom Pseudomonadati; phylum Pseudomonadota; class Alphaproteobacteria; order Sphingomonadales; family Sphingosinicellaceae; genus Sphingosinicella; species Sphingosinicella rhizophila. The sequence goes on from NZ_JAVUPU010000004.1 coordinate 28,553, forward strand.
ACCAGATCGCGGCATCGCGTGTAGCGATATGCCCAGATGCGATCGAGCGTATTGGCCGACGACACCGCGTGCAGCACCGTCTGCAGTTCCCGCACAATCAGGTCGAGGCGAGTTTCGGCATCCATGAACAAGCATGGCCGCCTTTATCGCCGCCAAATCAAGCCCCAAGCTCCGCCGCCCCGACGAGTGATCCAAATTGGACCGCATTCGCTACATTGGTTACTGGCGGTTCGCGCTTATTCGGCCGGACTTTCCTTCCTGACCGTCAGCATCGCCACGAGGCTGATGGCGCCGGCGGCGGAAAGATAGAGACCGACGGGCATCAGCCCGCCTCTTTCGGCCATCATCTGCGCCGCCATCGGCGCTAGTGCGCCGCCCAATATGCCGCCGACATTGAACGCCACCGAAATGCCGGTGTAGCGCACGAGCGGCGGAAACAGACCAGGCATCCAGGCGCCGAGCGGGCCGTACAGAAAACCCATGCAGAGCAAAGCCAGCGCCAGGAACACGAAGATAAGCAGCAGCGATCCGCTTTCCATCATCGGGGCGAGGATGAAGCCGATCAGGATGGTGCCAGCGCACGCCCAGACCAACACGATCCGGGGATTGAACCGATCCGAAAATATGCCTGCGGTGACGATGCCGATCGCCATGAAGAGGATGGCGCCCAGTTGCACGAGCAGGAAGGTCTCGCGCGCATAGCCAAGCGTGGTCGTGCCGTAGCCCAGTACGAAGGCCGTCATCAGATAATATAAGGTGAAGCAGGCGACGACCCCGAACATGCCGGCCAGGGTCGGCTTCAGATGGTCGCGGAATATGGCGGCGATCGGCACGGTGGCCGGCCGTCCCTGCGCGAGGGCGGCGGCAAAAGCAGGCGTCTCGGTGAGCTTGAGCCGGACCCATAGCCCGAGTCCGACGAGCAGCGCGCTGGCGAGGAAGGGCAGCCGCCAACCCCATGACAGGAACTGCTCCGGCGTCAGCATCAGGCCGAGCAGCAGGAAGAAGCCGTTGGCGAAGATGAAGCCGATCGGCGCGCCGAGCTGCGGGACCATGCCGAAGCGGCCCCGCCAACCAGGAGGAGCATTTTCGACCGCAAGCAAGGCTGCGCCGCCCCATTCCCCGCCAAGCCCCAAACCCTGGCAGAAGCGCAGCAGGCAGAGCAGCAGGGACGCGATCCAGCCAAGTTCGTTATAGGTGGGGAGAAAGGCGATGGCGGTGGTGGAACCGCCCATCAGAAGAAGCGACGCGACCAAGGTGGATTTCCGGCCGACGCGATCGCCGAAATGGCCGAACACCGCCGCCCCGAGCGGCCTGGCTACGAAGGCGAGACCAAGGCTCGCATAAGCGGCCAGAAGTTGCGCGGATTCCGAGCTCGCCGGGAAGAACAAGGCGCCGAAGAACAGGCTGGCGGCCGTCGCGTAGATATAGAAATCGTAAAATTCGACGGAGGTGCCGACGAGGCTGGCCCATAGCACGCGCCGGACGCGCCGATCATCGGTTGCTTGAGGCAGGCCGGTCGCCCCTATCGTTTGCGCAGCATCGGACATGAGCGTTGGTTGTCAGCCTTGGCGGCCATGGTCAACGGCCATGATGTCCCGCCGCCGCGAACATTGCGGACATCCTGTTCATCCTCTGCGCTCAGCCTTGGGCGGCAACGGGAAGAAGGTCGTGAAACGCCGGGCAAGGTCGCGGTCTCCCTCCACCGCCAGGATCCCGTCCGCTTCGAGGGCCTCCAGCGATTGTCCACCATAGACGGCGGCTGCGATGGCGGCCGGTGGCCCCGCCAAGATCAGGTCGGCGGCCTCGATGGGCCCGCGCACGACCTGGATTCCCCCGTCCGCGATCCGGGCCAGGAAACTTTCAGGACCGAGGCGAAAGCCGATGCGTGCCTTCGTGTCCCCGGCCCGTTCGGGATTCATCATGGTCCGAAAGGAAAGCATCAGCGATACGGGACTGATCGGCTGATTGGGATCATGATCGGGGGAGCGGACGGCCCAGCGGCCCAGAACCTGTACGATCGGCTCGGCCTCATAGCCCCATTCGGTCAGCTCATAGACCTGCGCGGATGCGGGCGGCGGCAATTTGCGGCGAACCACCAACCCGGCAGCTTCCAGCCCTTCCAGACGCTGGGTGAGCACATTGGCGCTAATCCCGGGCAGGTCACCGCGAATATCGCTGAACCGCTTAGGGCCAAGCATGAGTTCGCGCATCACAAGCAATGCCCAGCGTTCCCCGATCAGATCGAGGCCGTGGGCCGTACCGCAGGCATCGTCATAGCGGCGACGAGAGGAAGAAGCCGACCCAGTTAGCTTTTTTAACTTCATAGTTGCTTTTTATAACCCACCTGCATATTCCGGTCAAACAGTGAGTCGAAGGAAGCGAGACATGCCGAAAATGATTTTCGTGAACCTGCCAGTGGCCGATCTCGATCGCGCCAATGCCTTTTACGAGGCGATCGGTGCCGAGAAAAACCCGATGTTCAGCGATCACACGGCCTCCTGCATGGTTTTTTCCGACACCATCCACGTCATGTTGCTGACACATGACAAGTTCAAACAGTTCACACCCAAGACGATCGCGAACGCCCATGAGACGAGCGAGGTCCTGATCTGCGTCTCGGCCGACAGTCGGGAAGAGGTCGACGCCATCACGGAGAAAGCGCTGGCGGCAGGTGGACGCGAACCGCGCGAAAAGCAGGATTATGGTTTCATGTACGGCCGCAGCTTCGAAGACCCGGACGGGCATATCTGGGAGCCGATGTGGATGGACCTGGAAGCAGCGACCAGCGCAATGGCGTCTGGCGAAGAGGTGGCGGCCGCCTGACCCAGTTGAACGAACAATGCCGCAGCAAGGAGAGACATCATGTCTTACGTGGACGGATTCGTGATCCCGGTGCCGGATCGCAACAAGGAAGCATATCGGGACATGGCCCTGAAGGCCGCGCCCATCTTCAAGGAGCATGGAGCGCAGCATTTCGTCGAATGCTGGGGCGATGACGTTCCGGATGGCAAGATCACCGACTTCAGGCGCGCCGTGAAAGCGGAAGGGGGCGAGAATGTCGTCTTTTCCTGGGTCACCTATCCGTCCCGGGAAGTGCGCGACGAGGCCAATCGGAAGATCATGGCGGACGAACGGCTCAACATGGACGGGGAATCCACCCCCTTCGACATGCAGCGCATGATCTATGGCGGTTTCGCCCCGCTTCTCGAGAAACGGAGCGATGGCGCCTTCGGCTATGCCGACGGTTACCTCGTCGCCGTGCCGATGGACAACAAGCAAGCCTATCATGACATGGCGGCGAAGGCCGCGACCGTGTTCGAGGAATATGGCGCGACGCGGGTCGTGGAGGCCTGGGGCGACGATGTACCCAATGGCAAGGTCACCGACTTCAAGAGTGCGGTCAACGCGAACGAAGACGAAGCCGTCGTCTTCTCCTGGGTCGAATGGCCGTCGAAACAGGTCCGGGACGAAGCCTGGCCGAAGATCATGGCCGACGAGCGGATGCAGCCCGACAAGGATAGCATGCCCTTCGACGGCAAGCGGATGATCTATGGCGGCTTCGCCCCGATCGTCGACGAATAAGGACTGCTCGGACCGATCCCTCCGCGAAAGGATGATTGCCATGACCGACGTCTCGAACGCCGCGCCCGCGGCGAATGCTGAAACATGCCAGGGTCCGCCCGAAGGGACAGGTGGCTTCATCTGGTACGAGCTGATGACGACCGAGCAGGATGCGGCGATCGCCTTCTACGAGGCGGTCGTCGGCTGGTCGGCAAGCGACCAGACCATGGCCGAAATGGGCGATTTCCGTTACACGATCCTATCTGCGGGCGACCGTCAGATCGGCGGACTGATGCAGCTTACCGATGAGATGCTCGGCCATGGCGCCCGCCCCGCCTGGGTCGGCTATATCGGCGTTCCCGACACGGACGCTGCGGCGAAACAGATCGTCGCGGCAGGCGGTTCGGTGCATATGGGTCCCGACGACATTCCCAATGTCGGCCGTTTCGCCATGGTCGGGGATCCGGGCGGCGCTGTCTTCTACGTGATGACTCCGTTGCCGCGGAGCGATGTCCCGCCGCCGGCGGAACCCAATGAACTTGCCAATATAAGCTGGCATGAACTCTATGCCGGCAACGGCCAGGAGGCCGCCTTCGATTTCTATTCCAGGCAATTCGGCTGGGAGACGATGGAGATGATGGATATGGGGCCGATGGGGCAATACCGCATCTTCGGCTCCAATGGAGTCCGGATGGGTGGGATGATGGATCAGCCCGCGGAAATGCCGGTGTCGGCCTGGTCCTTCTACGTCGATGTCGACGGCATCGATGCGGCGATCGATCGGATCACGGCCAATGGCGGCAAGGTGGCGATGGGCCCCCACCAGGTTCCGGGTGGAAGCTGGATCGTTCAGGCTTTCGACCCGCAAGGCGCCTTTTTCGCCTTGGTATCGACCACACGCTGAACGCCACCATTCCGGTCAATCCTCGAGGAAAAGCATATGTCGAAGATCACACCCTGCCTCTGGTATGACGGCGACGCCGAAGAGGCCGCCAATTTTTACGTGACCTTGCTGCCCGACAGCCGAATGGGCGATGTCACCCGCTCGCCAGCCGACAATCCGAGCGGGCCGGCCGGAATGGTGCTGACGGTCGAATTCACATTGGCCGGTCAGGATTTTGTCGGGTTGAACGGCGGACCGCTATTCAAGTTCAACGAAGCGATATCCTTCCAGATCGAATGCGCGGATCAGGAGGAGATCGACCGGCTATGGAATAGGATCGCGTCGAATGGCGGCGAACCTGGCCCATGCGGCTGGATCAAGGACCGCTGGGGGCTGTCGTGGCAGATCAATGCAGCGCGCATGACGGAAATGCTCAAGAGCGAGGATCGAGAAGCGGCTCGGCGAGCGATGGAGGCCATGCTGGAAATGGGCAAGCTCGACATCGCCAAGCTCGAAAAGGCCTTTGCCGGCTGAGCGCAAAGGACCTTCTGCTCGACGGGATCGCGTTAAGGATTGGCGTTATTGACGCCAATCGGTAATCATTCGTTCGGGATGGCCCATTATCGCAGCCCTTACGAGACGCTGAACGTAGCGCCGGATGCCGAATCGATCGTCATCGAAGCCGCCCACAAGGCGCTGATCAAGAAATATCATCCCGATCTCTGGCTTCAGGATCCGGGCGCACAGGCACGCGCGGCAGCGATCAACGAGGCCTTCGCGATGCTGAAGAACCCGGAAGCGCGGGATGCCTGTGACCGCCGGTTGCGGGCGATGCGCAATGCGGCGCAGGCGGCCGCCTTCCAGCCACAGCGGCCGCGGCCGCGCGGGGCACGCTGGTGGAGCGGCTGGCTGGTGGCCTTGATCCTGGCGGCAGCGCAATTCGTGCCCTGGGGCGAGATCACTCTGCCCGCGGCTCAGCTCGCTTCCCGCTCCGCACCCGCGCGTGTGGCCGCCGAAGCGGTCGCAGAAGCCGAGGTCGAAGCGCAGGCGGAAGAGAAAGCGATGGGGGCGCGGGGCGCAACGAGACCTGAAAAGCCACTGCCCGCCAGCCTCGTCAAATTGCTGGATGAAAGACAGGAACAGGAAGCCGCCTTCCTGAAGACGCTTGAATCCCGCAGCATGGAGGCCAGCGGTGGCGGCGGCGAAACGAAACAGGTCGGGCGCACACGCCGCCCGCCAGCACGGAAAGGATCTGGCCAGCGCCCGGACGCGCCGGCCGACCGGTCGGAGCCCGCCGACTTCCTCGAACGCGAGGGTTATATCTACTAGGGCCCGGACGCTAAAGATGGCCCCGCAGGAATCCTCCCCCGATTTTCACCGGGAGAGGAGCCGAGCCTTCACTTGGCCAGATAAGCCTGCAGCACCATGCAATAGAGCATCGGCAGCGACAGCACGAAATTCGTGCGCGACCCGAGCATCGCCGTCCTGGCCGATTTGGCCTTCACATCGTCGTCCGCGGGCTTGAGACCCAAAGCCCTTTGCTGGTTGGGCCAGATGATGAACCAGACGTTGGCGGCCATGATCGCGCCCAGCCACATGCCGAGGCCGATCACCCTGAACCCGGGTTCGAAGGTGAAGGCGCGGGCGACATATCCGCCCTGGGTGGTTTCGGCGACCAGCAGGCCCAGGACCACGGTCGCAAGCGCCGACCAGCGGAACCAGAACAAGGCCTCGGGCGCGATATATTTGCTGACGCCGCCCTTCAGTTCCGCCGGGACCTTGGGCATCGTCGGGATCTGAACGAAATTGAAATAATAGAGGAGTCCGATCCACAATATCCCCGCCAGGACGTGGAAGAAACGAAGCCAGTAACTGAAATAACCCTCGCCCATCATGTCGCCATGGAGGCCGAACATGGTGACGGCGAGCAGCACCACTGCCAGCAATAAAGCCAAATTCAGATTGCCGAGTATTTTTCCCATCAGAACCCCCTGTCGATCATGGTCGGAACAATCTATCGAAGCGCCTGCTCGTTGGTAAGCCCCTAAGCAAGTCTCCAATCGGCTAGGTAGCGTTTAATCGAGCCGCCACATGATGCTTTGCGCAAGCGGCGTCCAAAGGCCTGTGCGAACGCCGGCGCGGCGAAGCGCGCGGCCGGTCCATTCGTTGCAGGTCAGTACTCCGTTATATGGCCCGACCGCTTCGTAGAACATATCGGAATCATGATAGCCGCGGCCGGGCAGTGGGATGGTCCGGCCCTCCGGACCATATTCGAAGCTGGCGCGGATATAATGAACCAGCTTTCGATACTGATCACGGGTCAGCACGATCGGGCGCTGGTGATCGTCGGCTTCGGGATCGTGATCATGATCGGCATGGATCAGGGTGCGGCCGCTTCCGAACGCGGCCAGCAGGGCATTCTTCATGGTCAGATCGCCCCAGGTGGGCGTTTCCAGATAGAAGGTGCGGTTGCCATAGCCGAAGCCCACATAATTGCCCCGGCCCCAACGGGGATCCCTGAGGTCCGTCCCGGGCACCAGCGGCTGCCAGTCCATGTCCGAATTGACCTTGGGGACCATGATCCAGGTATGAACACCATTCGAGCGGACAAAGATCGTCACACCCCGCCCCGGCTCGCGCCAATCCGGGTTGGCGGGAAGGAAACCGAGCAGGAGGGCGGCCAGCAGGTAGCCGATGGGCAAGACGAGGAGCCCGGCGAGCACGCGCAGGGCGATGGCCGACAGCTTCGTGGTCGCGGACCTTTTCACCCGGCAACGCATAGACGAGGTGCCCGGCTTGATGAAGCGTTCCGGCGGTCTCATAGCCCTCGCCATGGACGTGCGTGCGAAACTCGAAGCGATCTTTCGAATGGGAATGGAATCATGCCGGCCCGCTCGCCTGATGCCACCGCACCTGCCCGATCCCCCGGCGGGAAAGACATTCCTGCTCGCTTTGGGAAAAGCGGCCGTGCCGATGGCCGAGACCGTCGAACGAAACTGGGAAGGCCCGCTGTCCGGTCTTGCCGTTGCGCCCCATGGCAATACCGGCCGGCTGGAGCGGATCGAGGTGCTGGAAGCCGCCCATCCGGTGCCGGACGAGAGCAGCCTCGCCGCCGCGCAGCGGCTGCTGGACCTGGCATCGGCGGCCGGACGCGGCGACCTCGTGCTGGTGCTGCTGAGCGGCGGCGCATCGTCGCTCGCCAGCCTTCCGGGACAGGGCCTCGGTCTCGCGGAAAAGCAGCGCATCGTCCGCGACCTGCTCCGCTCGGGCGCGCCGATCGGCGAGATCAATATCGTCCGCCGCCATCTGTCGGCCTTCAAGGGCGGCAGGCTCGCACTGGCCGCGGCGCCGGCCCGGCTTGTCACGATCGCCATCTCCGATGTGGAAGGAGACCGGATGGAGGATATCGGGTCAGGCCCGACCGTCGCCGATCCGACCACGATCGGCGAAGCGCGTGCGCTTCTGGCAAAATATGATATCGTTTCGCCGGCAGCGGGCTGGTCGGAAAGCGCCAAGACTGTGACGGGCGACTGGCGGCTGGCGGCATCCGCGGGACGTGCCCTGGCGGCTGCGGCCGAAAAGGCGGCCGCCCTGGGCTACCGGCCGATCGTCAGCGAAATCTATGCAGAGGCGCGGGAGGCGGGGCGCGCCCAGGCCGAACTTGCGCTGCGGTCGCCGCCTGGCACGGCCCTGATCTCCGGCGGAGAATTGACGGTTACCGTCGTGGGCAAAGGCCATGGCGGCCCTAACCAGGAATTTGCGCTGGCTGCCGCAATGGCACTGGCGGGCCACCCGAACATATGCGGGCTTGCCGCCGATACGGACGGAGTGGATGGAAGAAGCGAGGCGGCCGGGGCCTTTTTCGACGGGGATACGATCGGGCGCTTTCGCGGCGATTCCGTTGCGATGCTGGCGCGCAATGACAGCGGGAGCCTGTTTGCGGCGACCGGCGACCTGTTCGTCACCGGCCCCACCGGCACCAACGTCAATGATCTTCGCGTGTTGCTGATCGATTCCTGATTTGATCCGCCGGTGATGACGAATGCCGACAGACCGTCTAGATTCGCAGGAATGAAAACGCTTCCGCCTTATGCCGAACTGCTTGGCCTCAGCACCCGGCGCCAGGGAGACGAGACCTATTGGATCATGCCGTTCCGCAACGAAGTGATCGGCCGACCCGGCTTCCTTCATGGCGGAGCCATTGCCGGCCTGCTGGAATTCGCCGCGCTCGGCACCCTCTTCGAAGCCCTTGGCGAGGAGCAGGACGTCACGGTGAAGCCGATCAACGTTACGGTCGATTATATGCGGGGCGGTACCGATCACGATACGTTCGCCGCCGCCACCGTCACCCGGCTAGGCAAGAGGGTCGCGAATGTCGAAGCCCATGCCTGGCAGCAGGATCGCACCAAGCCGATCGCCGCAGCCCATATGAACCTGCTATTGAAGCGGCCCACCTGAGATATCTCCTCTCCTTCGGATGCCGCAGGCTGGCGCAAATCCGACGTTTCTGACAGGGAAGAGCGAAACCCGCATCGAGGCGATCCCCGACCATGGACTTTGACCTTACGGAACGGCAGGCTCTCTATCGCGACCGCGTTCGGGAGTTCATCGAGACCCATGTGCGGCCGCGCAGCGCCGACTATAAGGCGCAGATCGCCGAGGGCGATCGGTGGCGGCCAGTTCCTGTGATCGAGGAACTGAAGCCGCTGGCACGCCAGGCTGGCCTTTGGAACCTGTTCATGCCGCCCGGTCATGCGCTCCAGCATGTCGACGAAAGCTTCGCCTTCGAAGGCACGCAGCTCACCAATCTCGAATATGCGCTCTGCGCCGAGGAAATGGGACGCATCGTCTGGGCATCGGAGGTCTTCAACTGCTCGGCGCCCGATACGGGCAATATGGAGGTGCTCCACCGCTACGGGACGCTGGACCAGAAGGAACGATGGCTGCGGCCATTGATGAAGGGCGAAATCCGCTCCGCTTTCCTGATGACCGAACCCGGTGTCGCTTCTTCCGACGCCACCAACATCGAATGCCAGATCAAACGCGACGGCGATTCCTACGTTCTGAACGGGCGCAAATGGTGGTCGTCCGGGGCGGGCGACCCGCGTTGCAAGCTGGCCATCGTGATGGGCAAGACCAATCCCGAACATCCCCGCCACCAGCAGCAGTCGATGGTGCTGATGCCGCTGGATGCTCCCGGTGTGACGATCGAACGGGCGCTGCATGTCTATGGCTATGACGATGCGCCTCATGGTCATATGGAAATCGCGTTGGATGACGTGCGCGTCCCCGCCTCGGCCATGCTGCTCGGCGAAGGCCGTGGCTTCGAAATCGCGCAGGGGCGGCTGGGGCCGGGCCGGATCCACCATTGCATGCGCACCATCGGCGCCGCCGAAGAGGCGTTGAAGGCGATGGTGATGCGCCTGCAAAGCCGGGTGGCGTTCGGCAAGAAATTGATGGAGCACAGCGTCTGGGAAGAGCGCGTCGCGCGCGCGCGGATCGACATCGACATGTCGCGTCTGCTCTGCCTCAAGGCTGCCGACCTGATGGACAGGGCCGGCAACAAGGCCGCCTTGGCCGAGATCGCGATGATCAAGGTGCAGGCGCCGAATATGGCGCTCTGCATCATTGACGACGCGGTCCAGGCCCATGGCGGCGCCGGCGTCAGCCAGGATTTCAACCTGGCCCATAGCTGGGCAGGCATTCGCACCCTGCGGCTCGCCGACGGCCCGGATGAGGTCCACAATCGCGCCATCGCGCGGATCGAATTCGCCAAACATGCGCCGGAAAGGGATTCATAGAAGATGTCGCTGTTCGACCTGACCGGAAAGGTCGCCATCGTCACCGGTTCGTCTCGCGGCATAGGCCGCGCAATCGCCGAAGCGATGGCGGCGCAAGGAGCCAGGCTGGTCATTTCCAGCCGCAAGGCCGAAGCTTGCGAGGAAGCCGCCGCAACGATCAACGACCGACATGGCGAGGGCACGGCCATCGTGATTCCCGCCAATATTTCGTCGAAGGAGGCGCTGCAGCATTTGGCCGACGAGACGCGGCGGCAATTGGGACGGATCGACATCCTCGTCTGCAACGCCGCCTCCAATCCCTATTATGGGCCGATGTCGGGGATCAGCGACGAGCAGTTCCGCAAGATTTTCGAAAACAACGTCCTCGCCAATCACTGGCTCATCAACATGGTCGCACCCGACATGATCGAGCGGAAGGAAGGTTCGATCATCATCATTTCATCGATCGGAGGGCTCACCAGCTCGACGACGATCGGCGCATATAACGTCTCCAAGGCGGCCGACTTCCAGCTTGCCCGCAACCTCGCGGCCGAGTTCGGGCCCTCGGGCGTCCGGGTCAATTGCATAGCGCCCGGGCTGATCCGCACCGATTTCGCACGCGCGCTCTGGGAAGATCCGGAGACTTTGAAGGCCGTCACCCGCCACACGCCGATGCGCCGGATCGGCGAGCCGAACGAAATCGCCGGCGCCGCGATATTCCTCGCCGCGCCTGCCTCCACCTTCATGACCGGCCAGACGATCATCGTCGATGGCGGCGCGACGACGGGCGCCGGGCTTTGACCGAAAGGGATGCGGGCGGCCGTCTCGAAGGGAGGATCGCGCTCGTCACCGGCGCCGGCTCCGGCATCGGCCGCGCCACCGCTTTGCTGTTCGCAAGGCACGGCGCGAAGCTCGTTCTCACCGATCTCAAAGACGCGGACGCGACCGCCGATCTGATCGGCGAAAGCGCTTATTGGCTGCAGGCCGACGCCGGCAGCGAAGCGGATCTGCAAGGCGCCATCTCGGCGGCCGTCCAGCATTTCGGCGGGCTCGACATCGTCTTTGCCAATGCCGGCATTTCCGGCGGGCTCGCCTCCATCTTCGATCAGGACGCCGCAGACTGGGCAGAGATCCTTCGCGTCAACCTGATCGGGCCCGCCATGGCGATCCGCTATGCCGCGCCGCTCATCAAGGCGCGCGGCGGCGGCTCGATCATCTGCACGGCCAGCGTGGCCGGGCTTCGATCCGGTGCGGGCAGCGGCGCCTATTCCGCATCCAAGGCAGGCGTGATCAGCCTGGTGAAGACGGCGGCCCAGCAGCTTTCCGGATCCAATGTCCGGGTCAATGCAATCTGTCCCGGCCTGATCGAGACCGGCATGACGGAGTTCATCTACGAACGCGCCCGCGCGAAGGGCAGAGAAGAGCAGCTCGGCCATCTCAATCCGCTCAAGCGGGGCGGCACTCCGGAGGAAATCGCATCCGCGGCCTTGTTCCTGGCCTCTGACGAAAGCAGCTATGTCAATGGTCAGGCGCTCGTCGTCGATGGGGGCCTTTCCTCGTCTCACCCTTTCAACAATCAGAGCTATGGCCGCACCGCCATCTGATACCCGGAACTTGCCGAGGGTTTCCGCCTCATGGTCTGCTGCAAAAGCGGCCGCCTGCCTCAGCGCCGGGCAAGCTCCGCCAGCCAGCGCTGCCGTGCCCATTCGTCGATCAGTCGGTCGGCGCGCCCCTTCTCCGTCGATCCCGGGCGAAGCTCCTCGTAACGCGGGCGTCGCCCGGATTCGCTGAACCACATCGTCTCGCTGTCGATCCGCATCGTCGTCCAGCGACCGCCTTTTTCGACCATGCCTATCTCGGTCGGCGCATCGAGATCGCCGATATATTGAAAGACGGGGCCGGCTGGCCGCTCCGCCACACCTTCGGCGCCGAGCAGGCGCAGGATCATGGTCCGGTAATCGTCGAGACCGACCGGTGCGCTGACGGCGGCGCCCGGCGCGGCGATGATCAGGGGCACCTGCGTCTGCTGCCGGTTGATGACATGGCCGTGGCCGAGGAAATCGTCGTCGAACAGGGATTCGCCATGATCGGCGGTGACCACCAATAATGTATTGTCCCAGACGCCCATTTTCTTCAGGCGTTCGACCACCTGGCCGATCAGCCAGTCGTTGAACGCGACGGCGTTCCAATAGGTGTGGGCGACCCAATCCTTGTTGGCCTTGCTCACATCGCTGCGCGGGATCGGCTTCCCGGGCAGAAGCTGCAACATGCCCGGATGATGATAGGGAAAATGGGCTTCCTGGAAATTGAAATAGAGGAAGACGGGTCGGGTCCAGTCCGAAGCCTGGCCGAAGCTTTTGTCATATTCGCGTAGCAGGATCCGGCCGTCGATCTTGATGGAGGATTTCGACGCGAATTCGAATGCGCGATGCTCTTCGAGCACATGTGCATCCACGAAAGGCTCGGCATTTTCCGCCATTCCGGCCACGGCCGAGATATCGCCGAAATCCTCGGACTGGCCGGAATAGACGCCGATCCTGTAGCCGGCCCGTTTCAGGTCGCGAAACAGGGACGGAGTGCCCGGCGCCGGCGCGAGCGCACCCGTAAAAAGGCTCTTGAGTGACGGCGAAGTGAAGCCGACATGGCTGTAGGCCTCCTCCACATAAGTGCCCTGGCGGCCCAGCGCGTTCAACACCGGTGTCACTTCGCGGCCGCCGACACGCCTGCCGATGGCGTCGCCGCGGGTGCTTTCGAGCACGATCAGAACGACGTTCTTCGGCGAAGCCGGAAGCTTCGGCGCCAGGACGGGCGCCGCTTTTCCAGCGAAACTGAAATCCCCGCCATAGCCATCTTCGTCGATCCCGTTGCCCGGAATGTCGAGCGCCAGCGGATGCCGGGCGGCGTCGAACGGATGGCGGTCGATCCTGGCGCCGAACCAGCTATAGCCATCGCGGTCGAAATCGGTCAGCGCCTGGAGCGCAATGTCGGCGAGCGCATAGGAATTGAAACGGGTGAGCGCATAGCGGACGTCGGGATTGCGGTTGGCTGCCAGCGATATCAACACGAGCGCGGCGGCCAGCCAGAGCATCTGGCGCCAGCCAAGCTTGCCTTTCGGCACTTGACCCGTGAAGCTGCGTTTGACGACGATCCGGCAAAGCCAATAGGTGATCCCCGCGCCGACGGCCGCGACTCCGACCAGGGCTGCTTCGTCGCGCACATAGAGCAAGGCCTCGACCAGGCTGCCCCCGCCGAGGTTGCGGATCAGCTTGAAACCGATGGCATCGCTGAAATAGCTTAGAACCTCGAATTTGGCCGCCAGCAAAGCGGCAATCGTGCCGATCGTGAAGAAGAGGAAGTTGAACAGGAACAGAGGCCGGTCGGCGCCTTTGCGGTGCCAGGCCCGGATGCCCAGGAAGAACAAGACGATCAGCAGCGCCTGCGACACGATCAGGCCGGCGGTGAACAGCCCTGCCTCCACCGCGGTATCGACGACATGCGATGCGCCGAAGCCGCCACCGAAAATCGCATATTTGCGCTCCACCAGGGCCAGCTCGACGGCAAGGGTCGCGACGAAGGCGACGGTCGGCGCCCACAGGGCCTTCAATCTTTCCAGGGTCGAAATGGTCAGAATCCCCACGAGAACAGTCTGCTCGTCTAGTGCAAGCGCGTTGAAAAAGGGTTTCGGGCAGGGAAAGGTTGACGCTTACGGAAGGAAGCCCGTATCGGCTTCGCCAGAGTCCCAGCACGGAGATGCCCGATGAGCCCGATTTCCACCAAGCGTCATGGCGACGTGCTGATCGTCACCTCCAACAACCCGCCGGTCAACGCGCTCGGCCACGCCGTGCGTGAGGGCCTGGTCCAGGCCATCGCCGAAGCCGATGCCGACGACAAGGTGAAGGCTGTCGTGATACGCTGCGCCGGGCAGACCTTCTTTGCTGGTGCCGACATCAAGGAATTCGGCAAGCCGATGCAGATGCCGATGCTCCCCCAGGTGGTCGACATCATCGAAAATTGCACCAAGCCGGTGGTCGCGGCGATCCACGGCACCGCCTTCGGGGGTGGCCTGGAAGTCGCCTTGGCAAGCCATTACCGGGTCGCAGTGCCTTCGGCGAAGCTCGGCGTACCCGAGGTCAAGCTCGGCATCCTGCCCGGCGCCGGCGGCACCCAGCGATTGCCGCGCGTCGCGGGCGTCGCCAAGGCGCTGGACATGGCCGCCACCGGCAATCCGATCGGGGCGAAGGAAGCGCATGAGATCGGCCTCGTCGATCGCCTCGCCGAAGGCGATCTGGAACAGCATGCCGTGGCCTTCGCCGAAGAAGTACGGGACATAAGGCCGATCCCAAAGAGCAGCACACGCGACGACAAGGTTGAAGAGGCACGCGCCAACCCCGCCATCTTCGACGAATATCGCAAGGCCAATGCCAGGAAGATGAAGGGATTCGACGCCCCGGAAGCCGTCATCAAGGCCATCGAGGCAGCGGTCGCCAAACCCTATCAGGAAGGCGTGCAGGAGGAACGGCGGCTGTTCATGGAATTGATGAGCGGCACCCAGGCGCGCGCCCAGCAATATTTCTTCTTCGCCGAGCGTCAGGCCTCCAAGATAGACGGTCTCCCCGAGGACACGGAGCCTCGTGCCATCGCCCGTGTCGGCGTGATCGGCGCCGGGACCATGGGGGGCGGCATTTCGATGAATTTCCTTTCGGCAGGAATCCCGGTGACGATCGTCGAGATGGCGCAAGAGGCGCTGGATCGCGGCACCGGCGTGATGCGGAAAAACTATGAGGCGACCGCCGCCAAGGGCCGAATGACGGGCGAGCAGGTCGAAGGGGCGATGGCTCTTTTGAAGCCGAGTCTGAAGCTCGAGGATCTGGCCGAATGCGACCTGATCATAGAGGCCGTGTTCGAGAATATGGACGTGAAGAAGGATATTTTCGGCAAGCTCGACAAGATCGCCAAACCGGGGGCGATCCTCGCCTCCAACACATCCTATCTGAACGTCGACGAGATCGCGGCGACGACATCCCGTCCCGAGGATGTGGTGGGGCTTCATTTCTTCTCGCCTGCCAATATCATGAAGCTGCTCGAGGTGGTGCGGGGCGCCAAGACCGCACCGGACGTGCTCGTGACCGCCATGCAGCTGGCCAAGAAGATCAGGAAGGTGGCCGTCGTCGCCGGCGTCTGCCACGGCTTCATCGGCAACCGCATGCTGATGCCCCGTCAGATCGAGGCGACCAAATTGCTCCTCGAAGGCGCCACGCCCGAGCAGGTCGACCGGGTCCATGTCGAATTCGGCATGCCGATGGGGCCGTTTCAGATGGCCGATCTGGCCGGCGTCGATATCGGCTGGCACCGCGATCCCAGCCGAATCGAAAGCATACGCGACCAGCTCTGCGCCATGGAGCGCTGGGGCCAGAAGAAGGGCGCCGGCTTCTACGATTATGACGACAAGAGGCGCCCCTCCCCCTCGCCCGTCGTCCAGCAGATCATCGAGGATTTTTCCCGGAAGGAAGGCATCGCGCGCCGCGAGATCTCCGATCAGGAGATCATCGAGCGTACGCTCTACATCATGGTCAATGAAGGTGCGAAGATCCTCGACGAGAATATGGCCCAGCGCGCCTCCGACATCGACGTCGTATGGGTCTATGGCTATGGCTGGCCGGTCTATCGCGGCGGGCCGATGTTCTGGGCCGACACTGTGGGACTCAAGGAAATCGTCGACGGACTGGAGCGGCAGGAGGATCGGCTCGGCAGCGATTTCACTCTGTCGCCGCTTCTCGTGCGCAAAGCCGAAGCCGGAGAGAAATTCACGCGCTAGGTCGTCCAACTTCTTCGTCACGCTGAACGTGTTTCAGCGTCCAGTTCTCCATCCTCGCCGGGGTCGCCGGACTGGATGCTGAAATAGATTCAGCATGACGGCTAAGTCAGGTGCAAACGCCCTGTGTGTCCGCGCCTCAATATTCCACCGGGCCCGATCCCACCGCCCAGGGACGTTCGCGAAACCATTTGGTGATGACATATTTGGTCCCGGCCTCCACCGGCAGGCCCTGATGAAGCGACTGCGGGTTCGGCTCGCCTTTATCGTCCACATTGTTCCAGACGAGCAGCCCGCGGACCGCGGGCACGATCTCCAGCTTGGCATCGGGAAATTTCGTGTGGCCGCCCTTCTCGGGTGTGTTGAGGAAGGCCATGGCGGTCCAGGTGCGCTGCCCGCCATTGCGTTCCTGCTCCGCCCAATAAGGCTGGTCGGTGTGGAAATAATCATGGTGCGGCTTGAACTGCTGCCCGACTGCGTAACGCTGTCCCTGGATCGTTTCGCCGAAGGCCGGCGGGATTCCCATCAGCTCCGCGAGCCTGGCCTCGACGCGTTTCACCGGCTCGTCGAGGGGATGCAGGTTGCAGCTTTCGCTGGTCCGGAAGTCGGGATCGGCATGGGCGGCGAGCAGGCCCGACGGCTCGCGTCCGGCATCGATCAGGCGGATCAGGTCCTCGCAATCCTGCAGGGTGAGGAAGTTCGGCACCACATAAGCTTCCAGGCCGTTGCGGGAGGCGTTCTTGATATTCTTGCGCATCAGCAACCGCGCCCGAATCGCCTTGGACATGGCGGCCCGCCTCGCGGCGGGAGAGAGCTGCCTTGGCGGCGCCTTGATCCGGCTCGTCACGAAGCCCGCGCCTCGCGACGTCACAATCCCGCCTGGTTCCACCGCCATCGACCAATCCCGTCAAAATCCGTTCGATTCCGCTACTTGCGAAAAAGGGAGGACGCAAGCCGCCACCTTGCGCTTCGTCCGACTTCGCGCGCTCCACACTTGCCCGGGTCGAACCGCGCCCGTTAAAGATCGATATGGCGAGTCACCAGCTCAACATGTTCGGGGCGGAACCGAGGCCGCCGGAAGGTCTCGACTATCGCGCCCACTTCCTGTCGGCGGCCGAGGAGCAGGATCTCGTCCGGACGCTTCGGACTCTTCCTTTCAAACCATTCGAATTCCAGGGTTTTCTTGGCAACAGGCGAACCGTCTCGTTCGGCTGGAACTACAGATTCGACGGCAGCGGGCTGAAAAAGGCCGAGGAGATGCCGTCCTTCCTGCTCGCCCTCAGGGACCGGGCAGCCGCCTTTGCCGGCTTGGCGCCGGAGGCGTTGGCGCACGCCTTGCTGATCGAATATCAGGATGGGGCAGGCATAGGCTGGCACCGGGACAGACCCGTCTTCGACAAGGTCGTCGGAATCTCCCTGCTGGCGCCCGCCAGGTTGCGATTTCGGCGGAGACGCGAAGAGAAATGGGAACGCAGCGCCCTGATCGCCGAGCCGCGCTCGGCCTATCTCATCGACGGGCCGGCCCGGAACGAATGGGAACATAGCATCCCGCCGATGGACGGGCTTCGTTACTCGATCACCTTCCGGAACTTCCGCTTCGGCCAGGAACCGTCGTAGCGGGAAATCCGGAAATCATTGGCCTTGGACGGCTCCGTTTTCCACCACCGTCGCTGGCGGCACATCATTGCCGGCGACCAGTTTGACGAAGGCGCTAGCCACCCACCCCGATTGACAGGGGCCGGCATAGGGCCGGGGTGAAGGCGTGGGCGCGGCCACGCCGCAACGGCTGGGCAAGGCTCCCTCCGCATCGAACACGATCCCGAACCATTTCTGATCCAGCGTCCGCGCGCATACGAAGAAGCGCTGGGCCGATGCAATCTCGGCGGTTTGGGCGGCCGTGTCGAACGGCGCCGCACGGACCGGCAATGTCGTGCCTTCGGCGACATGGCGGGTCGTTCCAGCAGCGGCGCACGCATCGAAACTGGGCCCAAGCTCTCCGATCCTCACGGGTACCGCCTCGGCCACCGCCTGCTCGCGAATCGGCGCGGCCGCCATTTCGTCATTGGCAAAATGATCATCGCGAATGGGCTCGCCGCAGCCGGCGACGAGGAGCAGGCCGAACAGGAGGAGAGATTGCCGCATCGACCCTATCTGGCGCGCATTGCGGGAAAAATCTACGCTGCAAGTCGAATGGTACCGGCAACCGGGCCGCCTCGTATCGAATTGGGAGATCAAGCATGGCCTATTGGCTGATGAAGTCGGAACCCGAAACCTATGGCTGGTCCGACCTCGTCGGCGACGGCAAGACCGAATGGGACGGCGTGCGCAATCCCGCCGCAGCGCTTCACCTGCGCGCCATGAAGGTCGGGGACAAGGCCTTCTTCTACCATAGCGGCAAGAACAAGGCGGTCGTCGGCGTGATGGAGATCAGCCGAACCGCCAGACAGGATGGCGAGGAAGCCCGCTGGGTCTCGGTCGAGGTCAAGCCGGTCGAAACGCTCGCCAGGCCGGTGACGCTCGCGGCCATGAAGGCCGAGCCGAAGCTGGCGAAGCTGGAAACGCTCCGACAGTCCCGCTTGTCCGTCTCGCCCGTCAGCGATGCCGAGTGGAAGCGGATCTTGGAGATGAGCCGCTAAGCATTCTGGCCCCTCCCCTAAAGGATGAGCCCAAAAAAGCCGATCGCTTCCGTCCGGACTATCCGCTTTGCGGGTCAGGCCGTGTCCTTCTGCCGTGATGCCTTCTTGCGCTCGTGCGGATCGAGATGACGCTTGCGAAGGCGGATCGACTTGGGCGTAACTTCGACCAGTTCGTCATCGGCAATATAGGCGATTGCCTGCTCCAGCGTCAGGCGCTTGGGCGGGGTCAAGCGGATCGCGTCGTCCTTGCCGCCCGAAGCACGGAAGTTGGTGAGCTGCTTCGACTTCATCGGATTGACTTCGAGATCCTCGGGCTTCGCATTCTCCCCGATGATCATGCCTTCATAGACGGGCTCGCCGCTGCCGACCATCAGGATGCCGCGCTGTTCCAGAGGCCCGAGCGCATAGGTCACCGTCTCGCCCGATCCATTGGAAATGAGGACGCCATTCTGCCGTCCTTCGATCTTTCCTTTGTGGGGGCCGTAGCGCTCGAACATGCGGTTCATGATCCCGGTCCCGCGCGTGTCGGACAGGAATTCGCCATGATAGCCGATCAGGCCGCGCGAAGGCCCGGAAAAGGTGATGCGGGTCTTGCCGCCGCCCGACGGACGCATGTCGGTCATCTCGGCCTTGCGCTGGGCCATCTTCTCGACGACCGTACCGGAATATTCGTCGTCCACGTCGACGACGACCTGCTCATAAGGCTCCTCTCGTCCCTCGGGACCGTCGCGAAACAGCACGCGCGGACGGCTGATGGTCAGTTCGAACCCTTCGCGGCGCATCGTCTCGATCAGCACGCCGAGCTGGAGTTCGCCGCGGCCGGCCACCTCGAAACTGTCCTTTTCCGCACTCTCGGTGATCTTGAAGGAGACATTGCCTTCGGCCTCGCGCTCCAGCCGGTCCCGGATCATGCGGCTGGTGACCTTGCTGCCTTCGCGGCCGGCCATCGGCGAATCGTTGACGGTGAAGGTCATTGCCAGTGTCGGCGGATCGATCTTCTGGGCATGGAGCGGCTCCGTCACCGCCGGCTCGACGATCGAGTTCGAAACGGTGGCTTTCGTGAGACCGGCAATGGCGACGATGTCGCCGGCACCGGCTTCGTCCACCGGCACGCGCTCGAGGCCACGAAATGCCATGATCTTGGTGGCGCGGCCTTCCTCGACGATCTTGCCCTCGTCGTCGATCGCCTTGATCGGCATGTTGATCTTGAGCTTGCCCGAGGCGATCCGGCCGGTGAGCACGCGCCCGACGAAATTGTCGCGGTCGAGCAGGGTCGCCAGCATCTTGAACGGCCCGTCGGGATCAGCATCGGGCGCGCCGATATGGTCGACGATCGTCTCGAACAATGGGGAAAGATCGCCCGAACGGACATCGTCGCTGCGGCCCGCATAGCCGGCCCGGCCGCTGGCATAGAGGGTGGGGAAGTCGAGTTGCTCGTCATTGGCCTCGAGGCTGAGGAACAGTTCGAACACCTCGTCCAGCACTTCGGCCGGACGCCCGTCGGGACGATCGATCTTGTTGACGACGACGATCGGCTTGAGGCCCAAAGCGAGCGCCTTGCCGGTGACGAACTTGGTTTGCGGCATAGGTCCTTCGGCGGCGTCCACCAGCAGGATGACGCCGTCGACCATGGACAGGATCCGCTCCACCTCGGCGCCGAAATCGGCGTGGCCGGGCGTGTCGACGATGTTGATATGGGTGCCGTGCCATTCGACCGACGTGCATTTGGCGAGGATCGTGATTCCCCGCTCCTTTTCCAAGTCGTTCGAATCCATCGCCCGTTCCTCGACGCGCTGATTGTCGCGGAAGGTGCCGGACTGGCGGAACAGCTGGTCGACGAGCGTGGTCTTGCCATGATCGACGTGGGCAATGATCGCCACGTTGCGGAGGCTCATTTCAATTTTCCCGATGGATAGAAGTCGGCGCGCCTATACGCAGGATATTGCGGCGCAACAAGGGCGCTTCAGGGATGAAGCAGGGCGCGCAGTCCGTAAGCCACCACCGCCAAAGCCGCCACGCTGGCCGCCCAGATGCCGACGAACCAGCCCAGCCGGCGCCAGCGCGGATCAGGATCCATCGGTCCCGGCCCTAATGTTCGTGATAGCCGTCTTCACCGACCTTGCCGCGAAACACCCAATAGGCCCAGGCCGTATAGGCCAGGATCAAGGGGACCAGCACCACAGCGCCGACCAGCATGAAGAGCTGACTGGAATAAGGGGCAGCCGCCTGCCAGATCGTCACCCGGCCCGGTATCACGTCCGGCCACATCGATATTCCCAGGCCGGCCATGGACAATGCGAACAGGGCCAGGGTCAACAGGAAAGGCAAGGCGTCGTGGCTTCGGGCAAGCTTGCGCCAAAGCAGGAAGGCGAACGCGGCGACCAGCAAGGGCATCGGGATGGTGACGGCAAGGCCTGGCCAATCGAACCAGCGCTGGTGATATTTGCCTTCCAGGAAGGGCGTCGCCAGGCTGACCAGGCCGATGGCGAGGATCAGTACCGGGAGCAGATGACGCGCATGCCTGCGCGCCCGTTCGTGCAGTGACCCCTCCGTCTTCCAGATGAGCCAGGTGGCACCGAGCAGCGCGTAGCCCGCGACCAGGCTGGCGCCGGTCAGCAAACTGAACGGACTGAGCCAGTCCCACCAGCCGCCGGCATAAGCGCGTCCCTCCACGTCGATCCCCTGCAGCAGCGCGCCGAGAGTGATGCCCTGTGCGAAGGTTGCGATCAGCGAGCCGAGGAAGAATCCCGCATCCCACCAGCGGCGATGATCTGCGTCGCGCCAGCGGAATTCGAAGGCGACACCGCGGAAGACGAGGCCCAGCAGCATGGCGGTGAGCGGCGCGTACAGCGCCGGGAGAATGATCGCATAAGCGAGCGGGAAAGCGGCAAGCAGTCCGCCGCCTCCGAGCACGAGCCAGGTTTCGTTGCCGTCCCAGACCGGCGCGATGGCGTTCATCGCCTGGTCTCGCTCGCCGCCGACGGGAAAGGTCGGAAAGAGAATCCCGATGCCGAGGTCGAACCCGTCCATCACCACATAAGCCGCGACCGCGAACGCGATGATGATCGCCCAGACGATGGTGAGGTCCATTATTCGGCTCCCTCGGCGCGATCCGGGCGCGGCTCGATGCCCGACCGGCTCATGGACGAAGCAGGCGTGATGCCGGCGGTCCGGATCGGTGCCTTTGCGGGCGCCGGTTCGCCTTCTCGCGGCGGCTTGGCCATCAGCTTCAGGATGTAGATCGTGCCTGCGGCGAAGACGGTGAAATAGACGATCACGAAGGCGATCAGTGATCCGGTGACGCCCGGCGTCGCGATCGGCGACACCGCGTCCCTGGTGCGCAACAGGTGATAGATGACCCAGGGCTGACGGCCGACCTCCGTCGTGATCCATCCGGCGATCACGGCGACGAAGCCTGCAGGGCCCATCAATATCGCGAAACGATGGAGCAGCGGCCATTCATAGAGGCGGCCGCGCATGCGCGCCCAGACGCTCCACAGGCCGAGCGCAAGCATCAGGAAGCCAAGGCCCACCATCACCCGGAACGACCAGAAGACGATTCCGACCGGTGGCCGATCCTCCTTGGGAACCATCTTCAGCCCCGGCATCGGCGCGTCGGGATCATGTTCCAGGATCAGCGAGGAAAGCTTGGGTATCTTGACGGCGGCATGGATGGTTTCGGCATCGTCGTCGGGAATGCCGAACAGGATGAGCGGGGCGCCGTCCGGGCTCGCTTCGAAATGCCCTTCCATTGCCAGCACCTTGATGGGCTGATGCTCGTAAGTGTTGAGCCCGTGAAGATCGCCGACGAAGATTTGCACCGGCGCGACCAATGCCGCCATCCACATCGCCATGGAGAACATGGTGCGGGCGCCCTGATCCCGTCCCGCTGGGTCGGGGGACCCCGCGGCGGCCGACGCGCCGGAGCCGGCGGCCGACGTGGCTCTGCCGCGACGGGCCTTCAGCAAATGCCAGGCCCCTACCCCGCCGACGACCAGGGCCGTCGTCAGATAGGCCGCAATCACCGTATGCACCAGGCGATAGGGAAAGCTCGGATTGAAGATGATGTCGATCCAGCTCCCCGCCGGCACGAACTGGCCGGCCGCGTTCACCGCCCAGCCGGACGGCGTCTGCATCCAGCTGTTTACCGACAGGATCCAGAAGGCGGACATCGCCGTGCCCGCCGCCACCATCAATGTGGCGAGGAAGTGCAGCTTCTTGCCGACGCGCTCCAGCCCGAACAGCATCACGCCGAGAAATCCGGCCTCCAGGAAGAAGGCGGTGAGGACTTCATAGGCCATGAGCGGGCCGATGATCGGCCCGGCTTTGTCGGAAAAGACCGACCAGTTCGTGCCGAACTGATAGGACATGACGATCCCGGAAACGACGCCCATCGCGAAGGCGATGGCAAAAATCTTCAGCCAGTATTTGAAGAGCGTCAGATAGACCGTCTTCCCGGTCTTCAGCCAAAGCCCCTCCAGCACCGCCAGATAGGATGCCAGGCCGATCGAAAAAGCGGGAAAGATGAAATGGAACGAGACGGTGAAGGCGAACTGGAGTCGCGCCAGTAGCAATGCGGTCTCGGCATCCGGCATGACGGCCCCTCTAGCACAATCCGACCGCGCTTCTGATGCAAAATAGAATCATGCGCGTGCGGCTCGTGCAGCCGCACCGTCTTGCATACCCCCCGTCAGTAAACCACGCTGAACCAGATCAGTTTGAAGGCGATCGCGATCCACAGCATGATGAAGGAGGACGCGGCCAGAATCACGCTCCAAATCCTCATTCCCGCGGGGGCGCCTTCCTTGAAATTCAGCCAGGCGCACCGGATTGCCAGGAGAAGGGCGGTCGGAAAGACGATCAGCGAAAGGATGTGCAGCGCCCATATCCACCAGTCCAGATCACTGGAAATGGACAAGGGATCGCTCAGCATCATCGTCATGGTGACGAAGAACGCACCGAAAACGAGCAGGACGGCCACGGCGCCAAGCCGGACGCCGAAAAGCGCCTTGCGCTGCCGCACCGTCCCGGCCGCCGCGACAGCCTGCTGGCGGCGACGGATGGCGACGATCGGCCAGGCGAGGACTGTGAGGGAAAGCGCCCCCAGGGCAAGAAAGAGGCCCGGGACGAGCCAGCCGGACGATCGCCACCAGGGAACGGGAAGGATCATCGTCCCGGTCCATTTGCTCGCGGAGAACATGGCGACCTCGCCGTCCTCCACCTTCGCCGCCAGGAAATCCTCGCCGCCGACCTCGCGCCAAAGGAAGGGCGATATCTCCCGCCACCTTTTCGGTGCCTCGGCCAGGTTCCGAAAGGCAGGGAAGCTGATCGTTCCGTCGTCATGGACATTTATCGACGCCTGGCTGAACAATTTCATCAGGCTGAAGAAATTCCCGTAGCGAACCGAACTTTCATAGGTACCGCGCATCATCCGCGCATGGACTTTGGCTGCCGCTGCATCCACATTTCCGTCCGGGACCTTGCCGGGCAGATAGCGATCGGCAAAGCGCCCCAGCAGCGCCTTCTGGATATTGGAATAGCCGTCCCGCCCGCTGCTGTTGATCGCCATGAACAGACCGATCCCGTCATCGGGGAAAATCATCATTTCCGAATGGAAAAGGAAAGTGTCGCCGCCATGGCCGACCACATGGTGGCCGTTCAGATTCTCCTCGTAGAGGCCGAGCAGCATCCGGTCGACCGGCGCCGGCAATAGGCTGTGGGGCGTGCCGTAGATCTGCCGGACGGTCGCTGGTTGGAGAATGCGTCCCCTCGACGAGGCGCCGTCGTTCAGCAACGCGATCATCAGCCGCGCCATGTCGTCGCCCGAGCCGGTGTGCGCCCCGGCCGGGACGGCGGTGATCATCTCGAAGGGACGCGGCTCGCCGGAGCCGAGCCGATAGCCTTGGGACATGAGCGGCCGGAGCCTCGACGGAAGCGGCTGACGGAAGCTCGAATGCACCATGCCCAGCGGCTGGAAGATGTGGCGCTCGACATAAGCTTCATAAGGCTCGCCCGACACGCGCTGGACGATATAGCCGGCAAGCGTCGTGCCGTAATTGGAATAGGCCGCAACCGTGCCGGGTGCGAAGACACGCCGCGGCAGATATTTGACGAGGTACGATCGCAAATCGGGCGCGATGCGGTCGGTGCGCAACGAGAAAAGGTCCCCCAGCGCTTCCTCGAATCCGGCACTATGGGTCATCAGGTGACGCATCGTGATCGGTGCACCGCCAAGGCCGGTCACCGTGAAGTCGAGATAGGCGTTGATGTCGGCGTCGAGATCGATTTTTCCGCGCTCGACCTGCTGCATCACGGAAATCCAGGTGAAGGCTTTGGAGATCGAGCCTGTCCGGAACAGGGTGTTCGCAGGGTCCACCGGCCTTCGCCGGGAGACGTCCGAATAGCCATAGCCGCGGCGCAGCAGGACCTGGCCGTCCTTGACGACCACCACGACCGCGCCGGCAATGTCCCCGGCCTCGATGGCATAAGGCATATAGCCGTCGAGCCAGGTCGAAAGATCGGCGGCCGTGAGCGGCGATGCGCCCGTCGGGGAAGTGGAAGCCAAGCTGGCGGCTTCACTTTGCGCCATCGCCGGTTCGGCGGCAGCCAGACCCAGCAGCGGAGCGAGCAGAGCCACGATGAGAATGCGGATCGAGACCGCAAGCCTATGCGCGTTCATGTTCATGGCTCAATAGGCCGTGCTGAAGTCAAGGAGATGGAAGGCCAGGGCCGTCACGAACAGCACCAGGAAAGCCAGGGCCAGGACAATAGTCCAGATCCTGGCCGCCCGGCCGCCCCCACCCGCCCATGTCCTCCAGCCATTCCAAAGGGCGATCAGCAAGCCGCCGCCGAAGAAGAGCGCCCCGGCAATCTGCAGCGTCCACAGGATCGGGTCGGTCTTGGCGGTGAGCGGGACCTCGGCCGATCCGAGATTGGACAGCAGCCACAACCAGCCGATCAAGGTGGCGGAGGCGCCGAGCGCGGCCATGCCCGTCAGATGCCTGGCCGTCCGAACCGGCCCGGGTAGAGCCGTGGCTGTCCGCCAGCGCAGGAAGCTGCGGACCGGCCACAGGATTGCCGTCGCGAGAAGGACCAGGAGCGAAGCAGCGATGGCGTAGAACCAGAGATCCGGACGCGCGCGCCACGACGGCAAAGGAAGGAAGACCACCGCCGGCGAAAGTT
Organism: Sphingosinicella rhizophila; assembly: GCF_032378825.1. Classification (NCBI taxonomy): domain Bacteria; kingdom Pseudomonadati; phylum Pseudomonadota; class Alphaproteobacteria; order Sphingomonadales; family Sphingosinicellaceae; genus Sphingosinicella; species Sphingosinicella rhizophila. Next base: position 54,407 of record NZ_JAVUPU010000004.1, read on the forward strand.
CGTCGGAGCTGAACATGACGACCTTGCCGTCCTTGACGTTCGCCGACAAGAGATCCTTCCCGTCGACATTGCGCCAGACGAAGGGCGCGATCTCGCGCCACCTTTTGGGTTGGCCGTTCAGCTTCTGAAGCTCGGAAGTGCCGATCGTACCGTCGTCATGGGCTTCGACCACCACCGACCCCATCAAGGCGGAAACGGAAAGAAAGCTGCTCCACGAGGTGCGCGAAGGGTCGTAGCGGCCTGCCATCATTTTCGCATGGGCGGCAGCGGTCTTGGCATCGACCCTGCCATCGCGCGGCGTCAGCGCAGGGAAATAGCGGTCGGCGAATTGCTCGGCGAGATTGCCGCGCATGAAATAATGCATGTAATCGCGGCCGGAACTGTTCATCGAAATCAGGAAGCCGACATTGTCGTCGATGTAGAGCCGCATGTCGCTGTGGAAAGCGGGCGTATCGCCGCCATGGGCAATGATCCTGTGGCCGTTGCGATTGGTTTCGTAAAAGCCGAGCAGCATGCGCTGCAGTCCAGGCAGAACCGGGTAAGGCGTCCGGTGCATCATGTCTGCCGTCTCGGGGCGCAAGATACGGTTGGGACCGAATGCGCCCTTCTGCAGGTGGGCGATCATGAAACGGGCCAGATCGTCCGCGGTCACGGCCATGCTTCCGGCCGGCGCCGGTGCCGCAAGCTCATAGGGCAAGGACTTGCCTGAGGCGCGGTCATAGCCTTGGGCCATATGAGGTTCGAAGCGCGCCGGCAGCGGCTGGCGGAAGGTGGCGTTGCGCATGCCGAGCGGTCCGAAGATGTGCCGCTCGACATATGTGTCGAAACTCAGGCCCGACACGAGGGCGACGATATGGCCGGCAAGTGCCGTGCCGTAATTGGAATAAGCAGGAACCTTGCCGGCGGGGAAGATACGCTGCGGAATATTGCTCTTGAGATAGACATCGAGCGGCGGCGGCAAGCCAGGCTGGGTGAACATGTTGCGCAGCGGCTGCTCGAAACCGGGCGTGTGCGTCATCAGATGCCGCATCGTGATCGGGCCGTCGGACCGTCCCGGAATCTTGAAGTCGAGATAGGTGTTGATGTCGGCGTCGAGATCGATCCTGCCCTGCTCGGCCAACTGCATCACTGCCGTCCAGGTGAAGAGCTTGGAGATGGAGCCGGGCCGGATCAACGTACGGCCGGGATCCATCGGCTCGCGCTTGGCGACGTCCGCATAGCCATAGCCTTTGCGAAGCAGGATCTTGCCGTCCTTGACGACGACCACGATGGCACCGGCAATGTCGGCGCTTTCCAGCGCATAAGGAAGATAGCCGTCCAGCCAGGTTTCGACGTCGGCACGATCGAGTGTTGGGGCGGAGCCGGGCGTTGACGGCGCGGGCTGCGATTGGGCAAGGCCATGTTGCCCGAACAGCAGCAGGACTCCCGACCAGAATGTAGCGATTTTCGAAAATACGGATGTCTGTTTCATGTCACGCAGCCCCCCTCGCCTAACACCTTTCCAGGCGTTCGACGGGCCCTCTCGGCCCGAAGGCCGCTGCGTACATCCGTCAGTGGTTTATGCGACTGATACAGTCGACCAAATGCACTGACAAGCCAAATCTGACACGGCGACGCATCGCACGGGCCTCGCCGGCCGGGCGGCTGTCCGGCCCCGTCAGATTCGCGTCGGATAGACCGGCTGGATGTCTGTCGGAATATCGGCGCTCGCGGCGAGCACTTTCCTGGCATGCTCGTCCAGCCGGGCATGCCGATCGAGGAAGGCCTTGGTGCCGGCATAATCGCCATCGCCTTGCAGCCTGACGAGTTTGGCGACGAGATCGGTGATGCCCTGCTCCATCTTGGCCTGATCGATCCGGTACCGGCCCGCTTCCTCGTCCCAGGCGAAGGCGCCCTGTTCTTTCAGATAATCATATTGCATGGCCGCGCCGCGGCCATGCGCCTCGTCTATGCCGAAGCGGACGGCGCGGAAGATCCCGGCAAAGTAAGTGGCAAACAATTCCGGCTTCTCGGCGACGGGTATCTCCCCGCGTTCCATCAGGTAGAGGATGTTGTAGACGCCCATCACGTCGGCCTTGGCTTCCTCGATCGCCGAATATTGCTCCTTGAGCTCGGCGTTGACGGTGGTCTGCCGCCCGTCGACATTGATCCTTCCCGGACCGAGGCTGTGCGATAGCTCGTGGAACAGGGTCTCGTTGGTCATATATTTTCTGGTGACCAGTTTCGCCTGGTCCGGCACCAGCACCTGGTGCGCCATCGGCGCGAGGATGCGATCATATTTAGCGCCGAGCACGTTCGCCAGGATCACTTTCTTGGCGCCCTTCTGTTCGCGCACCCTCTCATCATTGGGCAGGTTGAAGGCGATCGTCTGGACGCCGGGGACATTGTCGCCGCCGCCGCGCACCTGATCGGCGACCAGGATCGGCGATTCGAACGGCCGGTTGAAATTCTTGTATTTCTCCTCGACCGGAAGGTTGCGCTCCATTTCGGGCAGTAGCGCCTTGTAATGCGATAGGGCCGCACTCTCCTCCGGGTCCTGGACGGTGACGAAGGCCTCGAACGCGGTCTTGGTGCCGTAAAGCCTGTCGGTGTAAACCTCATAGGGGCCGATCACGACTTCGATCGGCGTGTCCTTCACCTCCATCCAGGCGATTTCGGACGGATAATAATCGTTGGTCCGGAAGGCTTTCGCGCGGAGCGTCAGGAAGCGCTTGAGGCTGGGATTGCTCGTCTTGGCGGCCGCCTCCTCCAGTAGCCGCGCCGCCGGCTCCAGCCACTCTTCATAAGCCTCCGAATAGGGAATGGCGGCCAGCCGGTCGCCCGCCCGACGTACCACCGTGTAAGGATCGGTCAGCGCCTTCTTCTGATCCGGATGCGCGGCGAGATAGGCCTCGAACGCCTCTTTGGTGAGATCGGCCGGATAGAAGCCGGCGCCTGGCGGCATGGCCTTTTCGCCAAAGAAGGGATGGTTTTCGGCAAGCGTATCCCACGGACCATAATGGAGGTCGAACATGTCGAGCAGGGCCGCCTTCTGCGGATCCTGGCTGTTGGCGATGCTGGCGCGGATCTTCGGATTTTCGACGAAGCGCTGGCGAAGGTAGATCTGGTCCATATAGCCCGCGGCCTGGATCAGGAGGTTCACGACCTCCTTCTCCTCGGCACTGAGGAAGGACGTGTCAGGATTCATCTCGACCCGCGCGATCTTCGCCCGCTGCGCGGCGAGGTCGTAGGTGGGCGCTGTGGCTTCGTTCCCGGCCTGAGAGTCGGAGGCCGGGCTGCACGCCGCCGATGTCGCCAAAAATGCGGCAATGATCAATCTTCGCATCTCGCCTTCCCTCTGTCGCCGCATCTCCCGCCACGATCGAAAGAGGGGACACGGCCGACTGCGTCAACGCGGGCGCTCGCGAATGGCTGCAAAGTCGACGAATAGCGCAGAATGAGGCCTGGCGCTGGATGCCCCGCGAGGATTCGAACCTCGATAGACGGAGTCAGAGTCCGTAGTCTTACCATTAGACGACGGGGCAGAGGAGGGGCGAGATAGGCAGCGGTCCCCGTCCTGTCAACGCCTCTGCGGGCCCGTCCCTTGCCGAAAGGGTCCTGCTGCTATAGCCTGATGACAGGTCAAAGGCGGCTCGTCCGCCCGGAATGAGAATATAAGAGTATTTGGATATGGCGCAGCAAGCCGTCACGGCTCCGCTAACGCCGGCTGATCCGGCGCAGGCGGGAAGGGGATCGATCCCGTTCCGGCGGCCGCCCTGTCGACATATTTACGGTGCGCTCGATCTCGGCACCAACAATTGCCGCCTGCTCATTGCGCGTCCCGCTGAAAACGGATTTGTCGTCATCGATGCCTTTTCCCGGGTGGTCCGGCTTGGCGAGGGCCTTGCCGCCAGCGGCAGGATCAGCGACGCCGCGATCGACCGCGCGCTGTCGGCTCTTTCCGTCTGTTCGGACAAATTGCGCCGCCGCCGCGTATCGCTGGCGCGCTCGGTCGCAACCGAAGCCTGCCGGCGTGCGGTCAATGGCCGCCATTTCATCCAGCGCGTCTATGACGAAACCGGAATCGCGCTCGAGATCATAGCGCCTGAGGAAGAGGCGCGGCTGGCGATGCTCGGCTGCCACCGCCTGCTCGAGCCCGGTGACGGGCCCGCTTTGATCTTCGACATTGGCGGCGGCTCGACCGAATTGATCCTGATCGACACGGATGGCGCGGAGCCGAGGATCAGGAGCTGGTGGAGCGCACCCTGGGGCGTCGTTTCGCTGACCGAGAGCGAAGGCCGCAACTTCGCCGATGCGGGCGAGAGGCTCGCCTCCTATGGTCGCATGCGAGAGCGCGTCCGCCATGCCTTCAGCCGGTTCGCCGAGCTGCTGCCCGCCGACAAGAATAATATAAGGCTGATGGGCACCAGCGGAACCGTCACCACGCTCGCCAGCGTCCACCTCGCCTTGCCGAGCTACGACCGGAAGGCCGTGGACGGCCTGATGGTGCCGGCCGAATCGATGCGGGCCGTCAGCCAGATGTTGTCCGGAATGAGCATGGAGGAGCGATCGCGCTTGCCGTGCATCGGCGGCGAGCGGGCCGATCTGGTCGTCGCCGGTTGCGCCATATTGGAAGCGATCATGGACATCTGGCCCGCGAACATTCTGGGGGTCGCCGATCGTGGCATTCGCGAGGGCATATTGCGATCGCTGATGGCCCGCGACGGTCATCGCCTGTGAGCCGCGATCCGGGCGGCAGGAGCGGCGGTTTCAAGACGAGGGTCAAGACCGCCAAGGGCCGCAAGATCGGATCGACGCGCTGGCTCGAACGCCAGCTCAACGATCCTTATGTGAAGCGCGCGAAGGCCGAAGGCTATCGCTCGCGCGCCGCCTATAAATTGCTGGAGCTCGACGAACGGTTCGGCTTTCTCAAAGGCGTGGAACGGGTGGTCGATCTCGGCGTCGCCCCCGGCGGATGGACCCAGGTCGTCCGGCAAAAGGTGCCGCGCGCCACGGTGGTCGGGATCGACCTGCTGCCGACCGATCCGATCGATGGCGCGACCCTGCTGCAGATGGACTTCATGGCCGACGAGGCGCCGGACCGGCTGCGGGAGGCCCTGGACGGCCCGGCCGATCTGATCCTGTCGGACATGGCGGCGAACACGGTCGGCCATCCGCAGACCGACCATCTGCGCACCATGGGCCTGGTCGAAGCGGCGCTCCTGTTCGCCACAGAGGTTTTGAAACCGGGCGGCGCCTTCGTCGCCAAGGTCCTTGCGGGCGGCGCCGATGCCAACCTTGTCGCGGAGCTCAAGCGACGCTTCGGCACGGTCAAACATGCCAAGCCCCCCGCCAGTCGGAAGGGCTCGTCGGAATGGTATGTGGTGGCGCAGGGATTCAAGGGAAGCGCCTGATCAGGCGCTATTTAAATGTTGAGGGGCCGGCCGTCACGCCTTCTCCCGCGCCCTGGCGATCGCCGCCTTCAGCGCTTCATAGCCGATAGCGCCCTGCAGCAGCTGATCGCCGATGACGAAGGTGGGGGTGCCGGATGCATTCAACGATGTCGCCAGCTTGTGATTGCGCTCCAGCTCCTCGCGCGCCTGCAGCGATCCGCGCATGGCGGCGACTTGCTCGGGCGTGATCCCGGCCGCTTGCTGGGCGGCGACTATGGCCTGCGGTGTCGGCCGTCCCGAGGCGAATAGCCGGTCGTGAAACTCCTGGAATCTGTCCGCCCGGGCGGCCGCCAGACTGGCTTCGGCCGCGGCCAGACTGTTCGGACCCAGGACCGGCCATTCCCGCCACACGACCTTGAGCTTCGGATCTTCGCGAAGCAGCCGCTCGACGTCCGCATTGCTCTTCCGGCAGAAGCCGCAGGCATAATCGAAGAATTCGACAAGCACGACGTCGCCCTGTTGCGCGCCCGCCCAGGCGCCTGCGAACGGCGTTTCGAATGCGGCGCGATTGGCCTCGATCGTTTCTGCGGTGCTGCGCTGCTGAAGCCGTTCCATGGCTTCGGGAAGGATTTCCGGATTGGCGAGGATATAGTCGCGGACGACCCCCTCCATTTCGGCTCGGCTGCCCCCGGCGCCTTCCTTCCGGTCCGCCCACAAGGCGACCGCCGAGCCGCCAATGACGATCCCGATCAATCCGGCCAGCATGCTTCCCCTGGCGGACATTCCCCCGGCCGGATCGGCCGCCCCAAGCTTATTTGACGCCATCGCCCTTCTTGCCCTCCCGGGAAATCGCCGTGCGGGAGACCATCGCGATATCCTGCGCCCGGATCCAGTCGGGGGTGCCGCGCGCGATATTCTGCATGGCATGCTCGGCATTGGCGAGCGCGAGCCTTGGCACACCTTCCAGATTGTAGCGCTCGGCGGTGGCGAGCGCAGCGCGGCCGCGATCGCCTTCCCGATCATAGACGATGCCCAGCTGATACCAGGCGAAGGGATTGCTGTTGTCGCGTCCGATGGCGGAGCGGAGCACCTTTTTCGCTTCCGGGAAATTGTCCGGTTTCTCGGTCGCGATCAATGCGTGGCCGAAGAGGGCCGAGATGAGCGGCTGGTCGGGCGCGCGGCTGACCGCGTCGCGAAGCGAGGCGAGCGCTTCTTCCGGATGCCCCGATTCGAGCAGGACCTGACCCTTCAGCTCCAGGAAATAGGGGTCATTCGGCCTGTCACGCAGCAAGCTGTCCACCTCCGCCATGGAACGGTCCGGATAGGCGCTCTTGTGCCAGGCATAAGCACGGGCGTAGCGGGCGGGAACGCTCTTGTCCGTTTCCGGGTAGCGGATCAGGGTGGTGCGCGGATCCTCGACGAATCCGGCAAGCTTCGCCTTCACCCGTTGGAACCTGTCCTCCAGTGCCGGATCGGTCTTGGTGTTCCAGGCGGCGTCGTTCTTATAGGCATTTTCCAGGATCTGGATGCGCTCGCCGCTCAGCGGATGAGTCCGGCCGTAACTGTCCTCCTGGGGGATGGCGAGCCGGAACTCCTGGTTCTGCAGCCTCTTGAAGAAAGCGATCGATCCCCGGCCGCTGATGCCGGCCTTGTGGAGATAGCTTGCTCCGGCCTGGTCGGCGCTGGATTCCTGGACTCGCGAGAAAGCGAGGAACTTGCCGAGCGCGGCCTGCTGGCCCGCCGCCAATATGCCTGCGCCCGCCTCGCCGGCCCCGGCTGCCATGGCGGCCGCGCCGAGCAGAAGCGAAAGCAGCATGATGCCGGTCGCCATCTTCATGCCTTCGCCGAAGCGAACGACATGGCCGCCGGCGATGTGGCCAAGCTCGTGGGCGATGACGCCCTGGACCTCGTTGGCATTGTCGGCAGCGGCGATCAGTCCCGAATGGACATAAACGACCTGGCCACCGGCGACGAAAGCGTTGATCGACTTGTCGTGGATGAGGACGATTTCCACGTCCTTGGGACGCAGGCCCGCAGCTTCGACGAGCGGCGCCGACATGTCATGGAACAGGGACTCGGTCTCGGCGTCGCGCAGGATCGATTGTGCCAGCGCCGGCCGCGACATCATGGCGAAGCTCAAGGAGAGCAGCATGAGCAGCCGGACGATGAAGCTGCCCCAGGCGCGGCGTGGTCGGATCGCTTCGGCCATGGCGGCGTCTCTTAATAGACCGTCCTGAACCGGAGATGAGCGTTCCACGCCGCCGCCGAAACGATCAGGCGCCGAAGGTGCGCTGCCACCAGCCGCGCCGGCCGCCGGCGCCTTCGTCGGCGCCGTCGTCCTGCGTGTCGACCATCGGCTCCTGGCGCTCCAGCACAGGCGCTTCCGGCGCGTCGGCGGGCAGAGCGGCCCGGCTGCCGCGGCGTGGCTTCCTTGCCGGGACGGCCTTCGCCTTCGCCTCCTCATCGTTGGCAGCCTCGGGCGCAGGCGCCTCCTCCGCGGGTTCCGCCGCCGTCGGCTGAGGCGGCTCTTCCGTTTTTTTGCGGCGCCCGCGGCGAGGTTTGGGGGCCTCCGCCTCGACTTCTTTCTCCTCGGCGGGAGCGGCCACGGCCGCTTCGGCCGCTGCCTCCTCGGCGGGCGCGGCTACCGCAGGCTGATCCTCGGCCTCGGTCTTCCGGCGTGCGCGCGGACGACGACGCCCCTTGGGCTTTTCCTCTTCGGCGCCGGCATCTTCGGCGGGCACGGGCTCGGCTGGCGCCGGCTCGGCGGGTGCCGGTTCTGCAGACGGCTCGGATTCGCCGGGCCGCGCCTCGCTTTGCTCGACACGATCGCCCTCCTCATAGGGCCGCTCGTCGCCACGATCCTGGCCTTCCTCCCCAGGCCGGCGGCGACCGCCACGACGGCCGCGGCGACGACGGCGCTTGCGACCGCGATCGCCTTCTCCCTCGTCGGACCGCTCGTGATCCCGATCGCGCGGACGATCCGGTCGGCGCTCCTCGCCGGCTTCCGCCGTATCGTCTTCGGCCTCTTCCTCTTCCTCCTCGTCGAGAAGATCTTCCTCCTCATCCACGGCAGGCGCGGCGACGGTCTGGGCGCGCGGCCGTTCGACGGGCGGCGGCCCGAGCGATTCGACACTCATTTTGGCGCCTTCGAGGCTTTCGTCGATCAACACCTCGACGACCACACCATAACGCGATTCGACCTCGGCGATTTCCGAACGCTTGCGGTTCAGGACATAGATCGCCGCCTCACGCCCGGCACGGAGCAGGATGCGGCTGCCGCGGCCGCGCGCGGCCTCGTCCTCCAGCATGCGCAGTGCCGACAGGCCGGCCGAAGAGGCAGTGCGCATCAGGCCGGTGCCCTCGCAATGCGGGCAAGGCTTGGTCGAAGCCTCGAGCACGCCGGTGCGCAGCCGCTGCCGGCTCATCTCCATCAGCCCGAAGGAGGAGATGCGGCCGACCTGGATGCGCGCGCGATCGTTCTTGAGCGCCTCCTTCATCGTCTTCTCGACCTTGCGGATGTGGCCGTTCGATTCCATGTCGATAAAGTCGATCACGACCAGGCCCGCCATGTCGCGCAGGCGCAGCTGCCGGGCGATCTCGTGCGCCGCTTCGATGTTCGTCGCGTAGGCGGTCTGCTCGATATTGTGTTCGCGGGTCGACCGGCCGGAATTGATGTCGATCGATACCAGGGCCTCGGTCGGGTTGATGACCAGATAGCCTCCGGACTTCAGCTGCACGATCGGCTGATACATGCCGGCCAGCTGGTCTTCGACGCCATTGCGCTGGAACAGCGGCACGGCGCCCGCATAGGTCTTCACGCGCCGGACATGGCTCGGCATCAGCAATTTCATGAAGGCGCGGGCGGCGCGATAGCCTTCGTCCCCTTCCACGATCACTTCGTCGATGTCGCGGTTGTAAATGTCTCGGATGGCGCGCTTGATGAGGTCGCTGTCGCCATAAATCAGCGCGGGCGCCGAGCTTTGCAGCGTCTTTTCACGGATCTCGTCCCACAACCGGGCGAGATAATCGAAATCGCGCTTGATCTCGGTCTTAGTGCGCGACAGGCCGGCAGTGCGGACGATGCAGCCCATCGTCGTCGGCAGGTTCAACTCCGCCATGATCTGCTTCAGCCGCTTGCGGTCGGCGCCGTTCGAGATCTTCCGGCTGATGCCGCCGCCATGCGACGTGTTGGGCATCAGCACGCAATAACGCCCGGCCAGGCTCAGATAGGTGGTGAGCGCCGCGCCCTTATTGCCGCGCTCCTCCTTGACCACCTGGACGAGCAGTACCTGGCGCCGCCGGATGACATCCTGGATCTTGTAGCGGCGGCGCAGGTTCTGACGCTTCCGCCTCAGCTCGTCGGCGGCATTCTCCTCAGGTGCGCTTTCCGCGGAATCGGCGAGCGGCGGCGCGGCGCCGTCATCGTCATGATCCGCATCGTCGGAATCCTGATCCTCTTCGAAATCCTCCGATCGGTGGTCGCGTTCGTCCTCGTCGCCATGTTCCTCATAGCGGCTGTCTTCGGCGGCACGGAGCTTTTCTTCCTCCGCGGCATGCTCCGCCTCCTCGCGCAGCAAGGCCTCGCGATCCTCCTTGGGGATCTGGTAATAATCGGGGTGAATTTCCGAAAAGGCCAGGAAGCCATGCCGGTTGCCGCCATAATCGACGAACGCCGCCTGCAGCGACGGTTCGACCCTGGTGACCTTGGCTAAATAGATATTCCCCTTGAGCTGCTTGTGCTCGGCGGATTCGAAATCAAACTCCTCGATCCGGTTTCCCTTGACCACGGCCACCCTGGTTTCTTCCTGGTGGCGCGCGTCGATTAGCATGCGCATTGTCATTAAGTTCACTCCACACGCGCGCCGCGGCCTCGCTGGCGAGGCGGTGCGCGCGCTCGAATATGGACGAAGGCGGGGCCGCGCGGGCGTGCGCCTTCAAGGTCCGGGTTGAAGATAGAATCCGTGCTTCTGCTGCGCCCGGCAGGCCGGCGTTCATCGCCGGCCGCAAGCTCCCCACCGCAACCGCCCTGTCAAAGAGGGGGCGTAGCCAGTGCGGGAAAATATGCCTCATGCAGCGTCAACCTAGATGGCCGGTCAGAAAGCCGGCGCAAGATGCTCGGCGCTTGTCGGGAAGAATGTCTTCAAACAGCATGCCGAGCATTGGTGCTAGCACCAGTAAGACGCAGCAGCAACCGCTAGCTTTCCGACCTGACGGCCTCGCGCGGCATGAACAGGCCTGCGCGGTATCGGAATGCCCATTCCAACTATTTGCTGGACCCGGACGGCGTGGTCGCGGCAGATAGGCACATGGACTTCCTGTGGGCATTGCTGGCGTCCCTGTTCGGCCTGTCGCCGCCCGATACGCCGCCTCCGGCCGACAATGGCAGCATCACCATCTCCCTCGACCAGCCCGAGACGCCAGGGCCCAATTCCCCCCGCATCATGGGCGGACGCGGCGCGAACCGGCCACTTGTCGTCCTCGACGCCGGCCATGGCGGCAAGGATCCCGGCGCGCGCTCCCCCTTCAGCGGGCGCCCCGAAAAGGATGTCACCCTCGCCATCGCGCGGGCGATCCGGGACGAACTGGTCGCGTCCGGACGGGTGCGGGTCGCCCTGACGCGCGACGACGACCGCTTCCTCGTGCTTCGCGACCGCTACGGCATCGCCCGCCAGCTGGGCGCCGATTTATTCATATCGGTCCATGCCGACGCCGCTCCCCATAATGACGGCGCCCGCGGCGCGACCATCTACACATTGTCCGAAGTCGCATCCGACCGGGAAGCCGCCTTGCTCGCCGTCCAGGAAAATGCTTCGGACAAGATCGGCGGTGCTGCGCTCAGCGAGGATGCCGGCGTCAACAGGATCCTCATCGACCTCGCCCAGCGCGAAAGCATGAACATTTCCGCTGATTTCGCCAGCCTGCTCCGCCGCGAGGCTTCGGCCTTCTTCCCGTTCCGGCCCGAATATCACCGTTTCGCCTCGCTGATCGTGCTGAAGGCCCCCGACGTGCCGTCGATCCTGTTCGAAACGGGCTATCTGACCAATGCCGTCGATGCCGCCTATATCCAGTCGGACGAGGGCCGGAAGCAGATCGCGCTTGGCATGCGCCGCGCGATCGAGGCTCATTTCGCGCGGCGGCTGATCAACGTCGCCCGGCGGTAGATCGCCGAAGCACGAGAGAAGCCGAAGACTCCCGCTTCACCCCTACCCGATCATCCGCTAAAGCCTCGCCGTAAATGACCGCGAACACCAGCAGCAGCAACCGCTTCGTCCTCCGCCGCGACGCCGGCCGCTTTCGGGAAGACGTACGGCGCGCCTGGCAGAAACGCTGGGTAAAGATCCTCGCTTTACTCGCCGCATTGCCGATCCTCGGCATCTTCTTTCTCTGGCTCATCTTCGCCCAGGCCCTTCCATCCGCCGAATCCCTGCTGACCTATCAGCCGCCTTTGCCGACCAACGTGCGCGGCGCGGACGGGGAGCCGGTACAGACTTTCGCCCGCGAGCGGCGGGTCGAGCTGAAGTTCGACGAATATCCACCCCAGCTTATCAACGCTTTCCTGGCAGCAGAGGACCGCACCTTCTTCCGCCACGGCGGTATCGATTATCCCGGTGTGATCGGTGCGGTTGGCGACTATATCTCGAAGATGGGGTCGGGCGAACGTGCCCGCGGCGGATCCACCATCACCCAGCAGGTCGCCAAGAATCTCCTGCTCGGCGACGAATATTCGGTTACCCGTAAGATCAAGGAAGCCTTCCTCGCCCGCCGCATCGAAAGCGTGCTGACCAAGGAACAGATCCTGGAACTCTATCTCAACCAGATTTTCCTGGGCCGAAACGCATATGGCGTGCAGGCGGCTGCGCGTGCCTATTTCGACAAGGACGTCCAGGATCTGGAACTCCCCGAAATGGCCTATCTCGCCGTGCTCCCCAAGGCGCCGAGCAACTACAGCCCCGAACGCTATCCCGAACGGGCGTTGGAGCGGCGCAACTGGGTGCTGTCGGAAATGGAGCGGAACGGCTTCATCACGCCCGCGCAGCGCGCCGCAGCAACAGCCGCGCCGCTCGGCACCGGCCGCGGCGCCAGCAACAGCGTCCGCAACTTCGGCGGCTATTTCATCGAGGAGGTGCGCAGGACATTGATCGACCGCTACGGCCAGCAAACCGAAAAGGGGCCGAACGGCGTCTATACGGGCGGTCTGTGGGTGCGCACCTCGCTGGACGTGGCCAAGCAGAGGGCGGCCGAAAATGCGCTGCGCGACGGCCTGACCCGCTATGATCGCGGCAAGGGCTGGCGCGATCCCGGCCTCTCGGTCAAGCTTTCCGGAGACTGGCGCAGCGAGCTGGCGCGGGCGCCATTCGGCACCGGCTATCCCGATTGGCGCGCGGCCGCGATCCTTTCCAAATCGGCGACGAGCGCGACGATCGGCTTTGCCGACGGCAGCACGGCGATCCTTCCCAGTTCTGCGGCGTCGATGCCCAAGCGCGGCACGTCCACGCCCGCCTTCAACACTTTTCGACCCGGCATGATCATCGTCGTCAAGCGGGAAGGAAATGGCTATGTCCTTCGTTCCATCCCCGAAGTTTCGGGAGGCATGGTCGTCGAGGAGGTCGCGACCGGCCGCATCCTTGCCATGCAGGGCGGGTTCGATTCGCGCGGCGACGATTTCAACCGCGCCACCCAGGCGCTTCGGCAGCCCGGATCGACCTTCAAGCCCGTCGTCTATTCGGCCGCGATGGACAATGGCCTGACGCCCGCCTCGATCATCGTCGACGGGCCGTTCTGCGTCTGGCAGGGCGCGGGCCTCGGCAACAAATGCTTCCGTAACTTTTCCGGCGGCAATGCCGGACCGCAGACGATGCGCTGGGGCGTGGAGCAGTCCCGCAACCTGATGACCGTGCGCACCGCCAATCAGATCGGCATGCAGAATGTCACGAAACTGGCGAAGACCTTGGGCGTTGGCGAATATCCCAATTATCTGGCGATCGCTTTGGGTGCCGGCGACACGACGGTGATGAAGATAACCAACGCCTTCGCCATCCTGGCCAACAATGGCAAGGAAGTGAAGCCGACGCTGATCGACTATGTCCAGGACCGGTCCGGGAAGGTCATCTACCGGGCCGATACCCGCCCGTGCGAAGGCTGCAACGCACCCGATTGGAACGGCAAGCCGATGCCGCGGCCGCCGTTGCGGACCAAGCAGTTGATGGACCCGATGACGGCCTATCAGATGGTCCATATACTGGAAGGCGTGGTCCAGCGCGGCACCGCGACGACACTGCGCGAGCTCAATCGGCCCCTGTTCGGCAAGACCGGCACGACCAGCGGCCCGACCAATGTCTGGTTCATCGGCGGTTCGCCCGATATCGTCGCCGGCATCTATATGGGCTTCGATCAGCCTCGGCCGATGGGCGGCTATGCCCAGGGGGGAACCCTGGCCGCGCCGGTCTTCAAGCAATTCGCACTGACCGCGTTCAAGGACATGCCGGTCGTTCCGTTCCGCGCGCCCGAAGGAATCAGGATGGTCCGGATCGACCGGCGTTCAGGCCGCAAGGTCTTCGGCGAATGGCCCGGCACCGATCCCAAGGCGGCCGTGATCTGGGAAGCGTTCAAACCGGAAAGCGAGCCCCGCCGCTCGATCCGGCGCGAGGAAATGGCCGAGAATGCGGCCGCGGCGAAGGCGGCGCGTTCCGCGACGCGGACCCGTGCCGAGCGGCGCCGTGACAGCGACTTCTTGCAAAATCAGGGCGGTATTTACTAGGACCCTGGCGGTCCCCCAACCAACGCTTTCGAGGAATTTCCATGCGCGCCGAGGCGCAAGCCCATGTCGACCAGATCCGGTCGGCGCTCGACCTACTGAGACGGTTCCTCGATTGGGATCGCGCCTTGCGGCGCCTGGACGAGCTCAATGCCCGCGTCGAGGACCAGTCGCTGTGGGACGATCCCAAGGCGGCGCAGGAGGTGATGCGCGAGCGCCGCCGGCTCGACGAGGCGATCGGCGCCACGCGCAAGATCCAGCAGGAACTCGACGATACGATCGAGCTGATGGAGATGGCCGAAGCGGAAGATGATGAGGGCCTGGTCGACGATGCCGTGACCTCCCTGGCCGCCCTCGCCGAGCGCGCCGAGCGCGACAAGGTGACGGCCCTGCTGGCCGGCGAAGCCGATGCCAACGACACTTATGTCGAGGTCAATGCCGGCGCCGGCGGCACCGAAAGCCAGGACTGGGCCGAAATGCTCCAGCGCATGTATTCGCGCTGGGCCGAACGCCATGGCATGAAGGTCGAGCTGGTCGACTATCATGCCGGCGAACAGGCGGGGATCAAATCGGCGACCTTGCTGCTCAAGGGCGAGAATGCCTATGGCTATGCCAAGACAGAAAGCGGCGTCCATCGCCTGGTCCGGATCAGTCCCTATGACAGTTCGGCGCGGCGCCATACCAGTTTCGCGTCGGTCTGGGTCTATCCGGTGATCGACGACGATATCGACATCGAGGTCAATGAAGGCGAGCTGCGCATCGACACTTATCGCGCGTCGGGCGCCGGCGGGCAGCATATCAACACCACCGACAGCGCCGTCAGGATAACCCACCTGCCGACCGGGATCGTCGTCGCCTGCCAGAACCAGAGATCCCAGCACAAGAACAAGGCGGAGGCCATGAAGATGCTGAAGGCGCGGCTTTACGAGGCCGAGCTGCAGCGCCGCGAAGCCGCGGCCGACGCCGAACATGCCGCCAAGACCGACATCGGCTGGGGCCATCAGATCCGGTCCTATGTCCTCCAGCCCTATCAGCTGGTGAAGGACCTCAGGACCGGCGTGACCTCGACTTCGCCGTCCGACGTGCTCGACGGCGATCTCGACCGTTTCATGGCGGCCGCCTTGTCGCAGAAGGTGACCGGCGAGACCGTCGAAGTCGAAGATGTCGATTAGGACCGGCCTGTTCCTCCTGACGTGCTCGCTCCTTGCCGCGTGCAAGGAGGAACCGAAAAAATCGCCTTTCCCCGATCCCCACCGCCCGGTCGCACCGATCGTCTCGTCACGATATTCCAACGAGGATGCGCGCGACGGGGTCGGCGAGGCCGAGACCGTGATGGAACTGGCCGATGTCCAGCCCGGAATGTCGGTTGCCGATATCGGTGCGGGCGAAGGCTATTATACGGTCCGGCTGGCACCCCTCGTGGGCAAGAAGGGCCGCGTCCTCGCCCAGGACATCATGCCGGGCACACGCGACAGCCTGGCCGAGCGCGTCCAGCGCGAGCGGCTGGACAATGTCGCGGTCAAGCTCGGCCAGCCCAACGATCCGCTCCTGCCCGACAGGTCGTTCGACCGCATCTTCATGATCCACATGTATCATGAGATCCAGCGGCCGAGCGAATTCCTGTGGCATATAAGGGACGACCTGAAAAGGCGCGGCCGGGTGGTCGTGGTCGACGCCGATCGTCCCACGGCGCGCCACGGAACGCCGCCCCGGCTCCTGATCTGCGAATTCGCTTCCGTCGGCTACGAGCTCACCCGCTTCGAAAGACTGGCCGATTCGGAATCCTATTTCGCCCAATTCGAGCCGAACAGCCCGAGGCCGGAACCCGATCAGATCCGCGTCTGTCAAATATAGCCTTTCGCGAGGCTTGTGCTTCGAAGGCGCGGGTGCATAAGCAGAGCCATGCAGGCCTATCACCAGCTACTGTCCCGCATCCTCGACGAAGGCGTTCCGCAGGAGGACCGGACCGGCACCGGCACCTTGTCGGTATTCGGCCACCAGATGCGCTTCGACCTGTCCCAGGGGTTTCCGCTGCTGACGACGAAGAAGCTGCATCTGCGATCGATCATCATCGAACTGCTGTGGTTCCTGCGCGGCGAGACCAACATCGCCTGGCTGAAGGAAAACAGGGTCAGCATCTGGGACGAATGGGCCGACGAAAATGGCGATCTGGGCCCAGTCTACGGCAAGCAATGGCGGGACTGGGAAGGGGCCGACGGCCGCCATATCGACCAGATTGCCCTGCTGATCGACCAGATCAACACCAATCCCGCGTCGCGCCGCCAGATCGTCTCCGCCTGGAACCCGACCGAGATCGACCGGATGAAGCTGGCGCCCTGCCACTGCCTGTTCCAGACCCAGGTCGCGGCGGGCAAGCTGAACCTCCAGCTCTATCAGCGCAGTGCCGACGTCTTCCTGGGCGTGCCTTTCAACATCGCCTCCTATGCGCTTCTGACCCATATGCTCGCCCAACAATGCGGCCTTCAGCCCGGCGCCTTCATCTGGACCGGCGGCGACTGCCACCTTTATTCCAACCATCTCGACCAGGCCCGCCTGCAGCTGAGCCGCGACCCGCGGCCGCTGCCGCGCCTGAACATCAAGCGGCGTCCGCCGGCGATCGACCGCTACGATTATGAGGATTTCGAGATCGTCGATTACGATCCCCATCCGCATATCGGCGCGCCGGTGGCTGTGTGACGATGGAAATCGTCTTCGTCGTCGCCCGCGCCGAAAATGGCGCGATCGGGAAGGATGGGGGCATGCCATGGCATATCCCTGACGACCTGAAGCATTTCAAGGCGACAACGATGGGCGCGCCGATGATCATGGGGCGAAAGACGTTCGAAAGCTTTCCCAGAGTCTTGCCGGGACGTCGCCATATCGTTCTGACGCGGGATCGGGGCTGGACGCGGCCTGGGGCGGAAGTCGTCCATTCCGTCGACGACGCGCTCCGCGCCGCAGCCGGCATGCGCGTCTCGATCGTCGGCGGCGCCGAAATCTATGACCTGTTCATGCCTCATGCCACCGTGATCGAGCTCACCGAAGTCCATTCCGCCCCGGATGGCGACACCTTCATGCCGGCGCCCGATCCGACGCATTGGCAGGAGGTCAGTCGGGAGGCGCATGCCGCCGAGGACGAAAGACCAGCCTTTGACTGGGTGAGACTGGAGCGGCGCCAGCCGTAGATCCTCCACACAGAGAGGATTGAGACACCTCCTCCCCCGGGCGTTTGAAGAGCCTGATTCAGGTCATCGGTGGAAGCGCCAAGCGCTTCCACCTCCAACGACCAGGCTCTAGGCACGTACCCAAGCCCTCCCTATAGACATCGCATGGAGCGGCTGGACGGCGGCTCGGCGGTTCCGGAGCGTCTTCGCGGGGGTATCGTCGCGCTCGGCAATTTCGATGGTTTTCACAAGGGGCACCAGGCGGTCGTCGGGCGCGCCTTGACCCGTGCGAGGGCCGAAGGCCGGCCCCTGCTCGTCGCGACGTTCGATCCGCATCCCGTGCGCTTCTTCAAGCCCGAAGCGCCACCGTTCCGGCTGACGACCCTCGACCAGCGCCAGCGGCTGTTCGAAGCCGCGAGCGCCGAGGCGATGCTGGTGTTCCAGTTCGACGCCAGCCTGGCCGGCGTCACCGCGCCCGATTTCGTCAGCGATCATCTCGTGTCGCGGATCGGGGCCGCGGGCGTCGTCACCGGCGAGGATTTCACCTTCGGCAAGGCGCGCGGCGGCAATCTGGAACTGCTGATGATCCTCGGCCGCGGACATCGCATGTCGGTCGACGCCGTGGCGCCGGTGATGGAGGATGGCGAACCGATATCGTCGAGCCGCATCCGCGAGGCGCTTCAGAACGGGGATTGCGAAACCGCCACCCGTCTGCTGACCCGACCATTCGCGATCGAAGGCCAGGTCGAACATGGCGACAAGCGCGGCCGCACGATCGGCTTTCCGACCGCGAACCTGAATCTCGGCAAATATCTTCGCCCGCGCTTCGGCATCTACGCGGTGCGCGGACGCCTGGCCGACGGACGCATCCTCGACGGCGCCGCCAATCTCGGCATACGTCCCACATTCGAACCACCCAAGGAACTGCTCGAACCCTATTTCTTCGATTTCGACGGGGACCTTTATGGCCAGAAGATCGAGGTCGAGCTCATCTCCTTCATCCGTCCCGAAGAGAGGTTCGAGAGCCTCGATGCGCTGACAGTTCAGATGGCGGCCGATTGCGACGAAGCACGCCGGCGGCTTGCCGCCGCATCCGCTTCCGCCTGACGGTCCTCCGCAACGACCGGGACGGGCCCAAGGGTGATGGTGGGCAGGTGCTACTTCATCCTGACCGACGCACGGCGCGGTTGCCAAATGAACCCCGCCGCCTCGCATTCGCCTGCAGGAGGGCGATGACGACCGTTGCGGAAAGCGAGTTTGGACCCTAAGCCCCGGCCCCATGTCCGAAAACTTGCCCGAAAAACCCGATTATCGCGATACGGTGTTCCTGCCCAAGACGGACTTTCCGATGAAGGCCGGGCTTGCCGCCAAGGAACCGCAGATCCTCGCCCGCTGGGCCGAGCAGGATCTGTACGGCAAGTTGCGCGAAAGCCGCGCCGGGCGCACCCGCTTCCTGCTTCACGACGGCCCGCCATACGCCAATGGCGACATCCATATGGGCCATGCGATGAACAAGATCCTGAAGGACATCGTCGTGCGTTCGCAATCCCTGCTCGGCAAGGACGCACCCTATGTCCCGGGCTGGGATTGCCACGGCCTGCCGATCGAATGGAAGGTCGAGGAGGAATATCGCAAGAAGAAGCTCGACAAGGACGAGGTGCCGCGCGCCCAGTTCCGGGCCGAATGCCGGGCCTATGCCGAAAAGTGGGTGGCGGTTCAGTCGGAGCAGTTCCAGCGCCTCGGCGTGATGGGCGAGTGGGACGATCCCTATCTGACCATGAAATATGAGGCCGAGGCGAAGATCGTCGAGGAGCTGCTCAAATTCGCCGAAAGCGGCCAGCTTTATCGTGGCGCCAAGCCGGTCATGTGGAGCCCGGTGGAAAAGACCGCGCTGGCGGAGGCCGAGGTCGAATATGAGGATATCACCTCGACCCAAATCGATGTCGCATTCGAGATCGTCGAAAGCCCGATCCCGGAACTGGTCGGCGCCTATGTCGCGATCTGGACGACCACGCCTTGGACCATCCCGGTCAACCAGGCCATCGCTTATGGCGAGGAGATCGAATATCGGCTCGTCGCACTGGACGACAGGCGCTACCTCGTCGCCAGCGATCTGGAGGAAGCCTTCCTGAACAGGGTCGGCCGACGAGCATCGGGAAGCTCGGCCGGCAGCTTCGCCGGCAAGACGCTGGCCGGCACGATCGCCCGGCATCCGATGCACCATCTTGGCGGCTTCTTCGCCAGGCCGCGTCCTTTCCTGGCTGGCGACTTCGTCACCACCGACGCCGGCACGGGCGTCGTCCACATGGCGCCGGATCATGGCGAGGACGATTTCCTGCTCTGCAAGGCGCACGGCATCGACACCGTCTTCGCGGTCGAGGGCGACGGCAAATATCGCGCCGACTGGCTCTGGCTCGGCGGTCAGGGCTCGGTGATCAATCCGAAGTTCAACGCGCCGGACGGCCCGATCTGCGCCGATCTGGCCGATACTGGAGCCCTGCTCGCGGCCAGCGCCGATTTCCAGCATAGCTATCCGCACAGCTGGCGCTCCAAGGCGAAGGTGATCTTCCGGGCGACGCCGCAATGGTTCATCCCGATGGACAAGCCGGTCGAATTGCTGGGCGGCACGCTGCGGGCGACGGCGATGAAGGCGATCGACGAAACGCGCTGGGTTCCGGCGCGCTCGAAGAACCGCATCGGCGCGATGGTCGAAGGCCGACCCGACTGGGTGATCAGCCGACAGCGCGCCTGGGGCGTGCCGATCGCGCTCTATGTCCACCGCAAGAGCGGCGACTATCTTCGCGATCCCGCCGTCAATGCGCGCATCATCCACGCCTTTCACGAAGGCGGCGCGGATGCCTGGTTCGCCGCCGACCATCAGGCGCTGTTGGGCAACGGCTATGACGTCGAGGATTATGAGCCGATCACCGACATTCTCGATGTGTGGTTCGATTCGGGATCGACGCATTCCTATGTGGTCGAGGCGCGCTACGGCCAGGATGTCCGCGCCGACGTCTATTGCGAAGGTTCCGACCAGCATCGTGGCTGGTTCCAGTCCTCCTTGCTGGAAAGCTCCGGCACACGTGGTCAGGCGCCTTATACAGGGGTCCTGACCCACGGCTTCGCGCTGGACCAAAATGGCCGCAAGATGTCGAAAAGCACCGGCAATGTGGTCGATCCGCTTGCCATCATCCGCGACGCAGGCGCCGACATCCTCCGGCTCTGGGTGGCTTCGACCGATTATTTCGAAGATGTCCGCATCGGCAAGGAAGTGCTCGCCACGACCACCGACGCCTATCGCAAGCTTCGCAACAGCTTCCGCTATCTGCTCGGCGCGCTGGCCGGCTTCACCGAGGAAGAACGGGTCGCGCCGGCCGATATGCCGGAGCTGGAACGCTGGGTATTGCACCGGCTCGCCGAGATAGATGCGGAGCTGCGCACGGCGACCGACGGCTATGAATTCAATCGCTATTCGCGGCTGCTGGGCGCCTTCGCCAATGACGACCTATCCGCCTTCTTCTTCGATATCCGCAAGGACAGCCTCTATTGCGATGCACCGGACTCGCTGAAGCGGCGTGCCTATCGGACCGTCCTCGACGACGTCTTCCAGGCGCTGGTGCGCTGGGCGAGCCCGATTCTCTGCTTCACCGCAGAAGAAGTCTGGCAGACGCGCTATCCCGACGCCGGCTCCATCCATCTCGAGACCTGGCCGGAGATCGACCCGGCCTGGCGCGACGACGCGCTGGCGGGCAAGTGGGCGGCCATCCGCCACTGGCGTGAAAGCGTCACCGAATGTATCGAGCCGCTGCGTCGGGACAAGAAGATCGGATCCAGCCTGCAGGCGAGAATCCGTTTCCCTCAGCTCCATATGCAGATGACCGCCGCCAGTCCCGAGGATCTGGCCGAAACCTTCATCGTGTCCGAGGTCTCGGTCGACGACGCGCTCGACAATATCACGGTCGAGATCAGCGATCATGAAAAATGCGGCCGCTGCTGGCGCTATCTCCCTGAAGTCACCGAAGACGGCGCGCTGTGCGCCCGCTGCGATGAGGTTGTGAATGGCTGAAACAGTGAAAAGAGCGGCCCGAGCGCCCCACCCCTCGACAGAGCCGGGGAATCACCGCGCGTTCGGCTTCAGCATTGCCGCATTCATCTTCATCCTCGACCAGGCCACCAAATGGGTGGTCACGAACATCTTCCAGCTTCGCCAGCGCGGCACGATCGAGCTGCTTCCGATCTTCGATCTCAAATGGGTCGAGAATCGCGGTGTCTCCATGGGGTTTCTGACCGCTGGCTCCGAACTGGAACGCTGGCTCCTCGTTGCGCTGACGATTGGCCTGTCGGTCCTCGTCACCGTCTGGCTATGGCGGGAAAATCGCCGGGACGACGTCCTGGCTTTGTCGCTGGTGCTCGGCGGCGCACTCGGCAATATCCTCGATCGCGTGCGCTTCGGCTATGTGGTCGACTTCGCCGACCTCCACTTCGGCGACATCCATCCGTTTTTAGTCTTCAATGTCAGCGACGCTGCCATTACCATCGGCATTCTGCTATTGCTGGTCCGCGCGCTGCTGACGCGCGACGGAAAAGCTCCTCGGGAGGAAGTGTGACAATGCGTATCGTGAAAATCGCCCTTGCCGCATCGGCCACGACCCTGATCCTGGCCGGCTGCAGTTCGGGCGGCATTGCGAACCGTGACCGCCCTGACGAATTCGCCGTCAGCCGCTCCCGGCCTCTGGTCATTCCGCCCGATTTCGCTCTGGCGCCGCCGCGTCCCGGCGAAGCCGTGCCGCAAGGGGCCGACGCCCGCACCCAGGCCTTGGAGGCATTGTTCGGCGGACCTGCGCCGCGCAGCGACTCCGAACGGCAGATGCTGAACGAGGCTGGCCGCGGCAGCGCCGCACTGGGCGCCCGCTCCGTGGCCGGCGATCCGAATACTGTCGTCGTCGACAAGGGCGCCACGACCCAGACGATCCTTGCTGCTCCGGCTGGCGCAGGCCGCGACGCCACGGTGGCGACCCCGCAATAGGAAGACAGAGACGGTCCGGGCTTGTCCGGCGTCGCGACCAGGCGAAAAGGCACTCGCCGCATTAGGTCTTCATTAGCGCTCCCATCCTAGAGTCGCGGGCGATGTCCTATCAATCGGCCCCGTCCTCCGCACCCGACCATGGCGATCCCGGCGAGCAGGTGGCGCAGTTGCGCCATGTCCTCACCCTCGTCGAGGAGATTGCGGGCAGGACGGTCAACGCACCAAAGGATGCTGATCTGGACGAAGCCGCCCGGATCAGCGCGCTTTA
This sequence comes from Sphingosinicella rhizophila, assembly GCF_032378825.1. NCBI lineage: Bacteria > Pseudomonadati > Pseudomonadota > Alphaproteobacteria > Sphingomonadales > Sphingosinicellaceae > Sphingosinicella > Sphingosinicella rhizophila. Next base: position 76,992 of record NZ_JAVUPU010000004.1, read on the forward strand.
CGCATCCGCATTGCCGATCGTTCAGCGCCGCTTCGACGCGTTCGCGGCGGAGACGGCCATCTGGGCCTCTGCCGGCGTCAAGGCGCTGCTGGCGCTCCAGGATCGCAATCGCGCGCCGGAGCCCGCCGCCGCCCGGCTCGCCGATGCCCTTGCAAAGGCGCTGAAGCGGCTGGTCACGATCATTCGGGCTTAAGTCATTTCAAGGCAGACGGAATCATCTGACGGCTCGAAATAGCCGAAAGCAAAGTCAGATTCGCTTTCAGTTCATATAATCCCCAGGCGGCAGGTCGGATCACAGGGAATTCGGGGAGCAAGCACGGAGACAGGCAGGTGCGGTGTCCCTTTCGCTCAACGCGGCGGGGAGGGGCTCAACCTTCGGCCTCGGGCGGTCCTGGCCAGGATCGGACATGGATATCGCGCTGAGGATAGGGAATTTCGATCCCATTCTCCTTGAACAGCCGCCAGAGATGGTTGAGGATTTCCGAGCGCACGCCACCCACGCCGGCCTGCGGATCGGCAATCCAGACCAATATCTCATGGTCGACCGAGCTCTCCCCGAACCCGGTCAGCCAAAGGCTCGGCTTGGGTGTATCGAGCACCCGCGCCGGCGCCACGGCAGCCTCGATCATCAATTTCTGCGCCAATGCGAGATCGCAATCATAAGCGACTCCCACCGGGATGTGCACCCGCACGTTCGGGCTGGAATAGGACCAGTTCTCGACTTCCTGCGTCATCAGATTTTCGTTCGGGATCAGATGCTCCTTGCCGTCGCGGGTGACGATCGAGACGGCGCGGACGCCGATCTTGCCCACATGACCGAAGCTGTCGCCGACGACGATGACGTCGCCCGGTTTGATCGACCGGTCCATCAGCAGGATGATGCCGGCAATCAGATTGCCGAACGTCTTCTGCAAGCCGAAGCCGATGGCGAGTCCGAACGCGCCCGAAAAGACGGCGAGCGCGGTGAGATCGATGCCCACCAGATCGATGCCGATGAAGAACGCGGCGATGAGAAGGGCGACGCCGACAAGTTTCTGCGCAAGCAGCTTCTGGGTCGCGTCGAGGCCGCTCGAATGCTTGATGGAATGACCGGCAATCCGGTTGACCAGCTTTACCAGGGCATAGAGCGCGACAAGCGTCAGGACGATCTGGAGCACGGACAATAAGGAAAAGCGATGGTCGCCGGCAGTGAAGCCGACGCGATCCAGGGTCTGGGTGATCGGCTCCAGACCGCCGACGACACGCGTCAGCAGGGCAACGAAGGCTGTGCCGGCGAGCAGGGCAGCGGCCCAACGCGGCAGTTGCAGCCCGCGGGCGAGACCGGAAATAAGGAGAGCCGCGGAGGCCGCAAGTGCCGTGCCAAGCACGATCGCCGAAAGCGGCCGCCATGAATCGGCGTTCACGATCACGGCGAGGATGAGCGACACGCTGAGATAGCGGGCCAGATCGCCCATCCTGGGCGCCAGCCCTTCGCCGCGCGCACCCGCGCGCTGCGCCCAGAGTTCGGCGAGCCACGGTGCGGCCTTGCGGGCGATCAGATGGGAAATGCCCCAGGCGAGCAGGACGATGACGAAGGCGATGCCGGCCGACACCCAGTCGGCATAAGTCGGCCAGGTGACCCCCAGCCCCTCGAACATTTCTCTCACCCGCTCGCGCCGTAGCGGCCGAGGCCGGCCGCCAGATCCTCGATCAGATCGTCGACATCCTCGAGGCCGATATGGAGCCGGACCATCGGACCCTCGGCGGTCCAGGCGGTCGCGCTACGAATGGGCGCCGGATCGGCGGGCAAGGCGAGGCTTTCATAGCCGCCCCAGCTATAACCGATACCGAAATGGTCGAGATTGTCGATCAGCCTCGACCGCGCGGCGTCATCGCCGCCTTTCAGGATGAAGGAGAAGAGGCCGGAAGAGCCCGAAAAGTCCCGCGACCAATATTCATGGCCAGGGCAATCGGGAAAAGCCGGATGAAGGACGCGTGCGACCTGCGGCTGGTCCCGCAGCCAGCGCGCGACCGTGAGCGCGCTTTCCTCGTGTCGCCTCAGCCTGACGCCCATGGTCCTGAGACCGCGCGCCGCCAGAAAGGCGTCGTCGGGGCTCGCCTGCTGGCCGAAGGAACGCGTGGTACGCTGAAGCCTGGTCCAATATTCCGGCGCCGCGGTCACGGAGCCGAGCATGACGTCCGAATGACCGACCACATATTTAGTGCAGGCCAGCATCGAGAGATCGACGCCCGCCGCGATCGCCTGAAAGAAGAAGGGTGTCGCCCAGGTATTGTCGAGAAGCGTCGCGACCCCCCTCTCCTTGGCGACCGCGCATATGCCGGGAACGTCCTGCACCTCGAAGCTCAGCGATCCAGGGCTTTCCATGAAGATGGCGCGGGTCTTCTCGCCGATCAGCGCCTCGATGCCGCGCCCGATCAAGGGATCATAATATCGGGTCGATATGTTCATCCGCGCCAGGACGTCGTCGCAAAAGGCCCGGGTGGGTGAATAGGTCGTGTCCACCATCAGCAATTCGTCGCCCGGCCTGAGTAAAGTCATCAGCGCGATCGAGATCGCGGCAACGCCGGAAGGATAGAGACGGGTACCTGCCGACCCCGGCTCCAGCTGGGTCAGCGCGTCGGCCAGCGCCCAGATCGTTGGGCTGCCGTTGCGGCCATATTGGAGCCGTCCCTGCTGGGGCGGATTGGAGGCGTGCAATTCCTCGACGGTGTCGAACAGGATCGTCGATGCCCGCCACACCGGCGGATTGACGATGGCCCCGGTCCATTCCTTGCGCCGGCCGCCTTCAACCAGGATTGTGTCGATGCGGCCCTTCTTTCCGCTCATGCGGGCCCCAGCGCCTTGGGCGTCGACGCATCGGCACCCCATTCCGACCAGCTGCCATCATAGATTCGCACATCCTCCTTGCCCAGCAGGTGGGCGCCGAACAGCAGGACGGCCGCCGTCACGCCGGAACCGCACGTCGTGATCATGGGCTTGCCAAGGTCGACCCCGGCCGCTTCGAAGACGGCCCGCAATTCGTCGCCCCGTTTCCAGCTATGATCCGGGTTGAAAAGGCTGCCCTGCGGCACATTGCGCGATCCCGGAATATGGCCCGGCGCGACGCCCGGACGCGGCTCTGCTTCTTCCCCCGCAAATCGTCCGGGGCCGCGCGCGTCTACGATCTCATGGTCGTCGGAATGGACGATGCCGGCGACGAAATCCTTGTCGACTGCGGCATTTCCGTCGAGGAAAGCCGTGAAATGCCCGTGCCGGACCTGCGGCTTCCCGCTTTCCAGCGGGCGCCCTTCCGCCTTCCATTTCTGGAGGCCGCCGTCGAGGATGGCGACATAATGGGCGCCGAATATCTTCAGCATCCACCACAAACGGGCCGCGCTGTGGAGAGGGCTGTTGTCATAGATCACGAAGCGACTGCCGTCGCGGAGCCCGAGCGACTGCATGCGGCTTGCGAATTTATGTTCGGGCGGCAGCATGTGCGGCGCCGGATTCGCGCTGTCGGACACGTCGTCGATGTCGAGGAAGACCGCGCCCGGTATATGCTCCGACTCGAATTCGGCGCGTGCGTCGCGATTGTCCGACGGCAGGAACAGGGTCGCGTCGATCACCTTCAGGTCCGGTGCGCCGAGCTCCGATTCAAGCCATTGGGTAGAAACCAGTGAATCCATTTCATGCCTCTCTATTGTCCTAGAGCTTTAGAGCCCGACCGATTAGATATCCGCCATGGACCTTACTCATCTCGGCCGTTCCAGCGCCCTTCCCACTTCGCCGGAAGAGGCGAAGCTCGACTATGTTCCGAACCCGCGTCCCGGCAAGCCCTATCTGGTGCGCTTCACGGCTCCCGAATTCACCTCGCTCTGTCCGGTGACCGGCCAACCCGATTTCGCGCATATCGTCATCGACTATGCGCCCGCCGAGTCAATCGTGGAATCCAAATCGCTGAAGCTGTTCCTGGCGTCCTACCGCAACCATGCCGCCTTCCACGAGGATTGCACCGTCGGGATCGCCGAGCGGCTGCACCGGGAGATGGAGCCCCATTGGTTGCGCATCGGAGGCTATTGGTATCCGAGGGGCGGCATCCCGATCGATATTTTCTGGCAAAGCGGCGAACCGCCTGCCGGTCTTTGGGTACCGTCCCAGGACGTCCCTTCCTATCGCGGCCGCGGCTAGGCGCCCGGACCGGCCATGGGCGAAACGCCGAAGATCGTCATCCTCGGAGCCGGTTCGATCGGCGGCTTCATCGGCGGCGCCTGGCATCTCGCGGGTGCCGACGTGAGCCTGATCGGCCGCGATCCCCTCGTCCGATCGATAGGCCAGCACGGCTTGATCCTCAGCGATCTCGATGGCTGGAAACGCCGCATTCCCGCGGGCGAACTTCCCATGACCACGAAGCCGGCCGCCCTTGCCAAGGCCGACATCGTCGCGCTCTGCGTCAAGAGCAATGTCACCGAGGCGGCAGCGAAGCAGATCGCGACCCATGCCAAGCGCAAGCCGATGGTCATCAGCTTTCAGAACGGCCTCGGCAATGTCGACGTGCTGAAGCGGAAGCTTCCAAAGCTCGAGATCGTCCAGGCCGTGATCCCTTTCAACATCGCCTATCTGGGCGAAGGGCGCTGGCACAAGGGGGTCGCCGGCGATATTTTGATCGAGGATCGGCCGGCGACGCGCGCGCTCGCCGCCGGCCTGGGGAATGGTCCGGCGAGACTGGATCCGACCGGCGACATCATTGCGGTCGCCTGGGGGAAATTGCTCATCAACCTCAACAATGCGATCAACGCCTTGTCGGGACGGACTTTGCTCGAAGAGCTCGCCGACCGCGACTACCGGCGAGTCTGGGCCGCTTCGATGATGGAGACGCTGGACCTGCTGAAAGCCGCCGGCATCGCGCCGGCCAAACTCGGCCCGGTGCCGCCAGGGCTGCTTCCCCATGCCATCGGATCGCCGGATATCGTCTTCAAGAATATCTTCCTGCGTATCCAGAAGATCGATCCCAGGGCTCGCTCATCCATGTATGACGATCTTGCGGCCGGGCGCGCGACGGAAGCGGAGCATTTGAACGGCGAGGTGGTGAGGCTGGCCGCGAGGCTTGGCCGCAAGGCGCCCGTCAATTCCGCGCTTCTCGCCTTGATCAAGCAAGCCGAGGCCGGTGTCGAAAGGCGCTGGAGCGGAGCCGAGCTCCGCCGGCACGTGCTGGAGGGCGGCCAGGCCGCGCCTCTGTTCGGCTATTAAAGAGTTATTTTCAAGGCAGATGGAATCATCTGACGTCCGGGAAATGACGGAAAGCAAAGAAAAATCCGAGGTCTGGTGGTCGTCGGTGGAAGCGCCTCGCGCTGCCACCGACGACATGAATCCAGGCATCCGATCATCGCCCGTGCGGGAGGCTGAAGCTCAGCGCTTCAGCAACTCCACGCCAACATAACGCGGCGGGGTATTCCCGGTCTGAACGAGCAGGAGCACCGAATCGCGTCCGCCCGTCCGCGCCGCCTGAAGGGCAGCGGCCGCCTCGTCCGGCGTACGGGTGGCGCGCTGGTTGATCGACAGGATGATGTCGCCCTGCTGGATCTTGGTTGCCGCGTCGCTGGACGGATTGACCGACGCCACGACGACGCCCCGGATAGTCTCGTCGCGAAGCCGGAGCGAGCGCGCGATCTGCGGCGTGAGCGGCTGCACGGTGATCCCGAGATTCTCCCGCGCCGAACGCTGGCTGCTGCTCTGCTGCGATTCCGAGGGTTCCTCGACCGGCGTTTCGGTCTCGATGCCATTCAGCTTGGCCAATTCCTCGTCGGTTGGACGCTCGCCGATCGTGACGGTGACGGTGCGGCGCTGGCCATCGCGGATCAGCTCGAACGGTACCTTCGCACCGACCGGCAGATTCGCGACGAGATAGGCGAGCGATTCTTCCGGCGTGACGGGCTTGCCGTCGACGCTGATGACGACATCGCCTTGCTCGATGCCGGCCCGTTCGGCGCCGCCGCCCGGCGTTACGCCGCGGATCAATTCGCCCCTGTTCTTCGGGACGCCGAGCGATTCGGCGATCGCATCGTCCAACGGCTGCAGGCTGACGCCGATATAGCCGCGCTGCGGCCGCTCGCCCTTGCGCAGGGCATCGATCACCGGCCGCGCCTGTTCGGCGGGAATGGCGAAGCCGAGTCCGACATTCCCGCCCGTCGGCGAAATCAGAGCGGTGTTGATGCCCACGACATTGCCGTTGAGATCGAACATCGGACCGCCGCTATTGCCCATGTTGATGGAGGCGTCGGTCTGGATGTAGCGGTCGTAATTTCCGGCCTGGAGGTTGCGGTGCACGGCCGAGACGATGCCGGCCGTGACGGTGCCGCCGAGCCCGAACGGATTGCCGATCGCAACCACCCAGTCGCCCACCCGCGTCTGGGTGGAATCGCCGAATCGGACGAAAGGCAGGCCGGCGGCCTTGATCTTCAGCACCGCCAGGTCGGTGGCGGTATCGCGCCCGACAAGCTCGGCTTCGAACTCCCGGCGATCCGCCAAGGTCACGACGATCTCGTCGACGGTGGCGCCGCTGCGCGCCGGTGAGACGACATGGTTGTTGGTGACGATGTAACCGTCCGGCGAAATCAGGAATCCCGAACCCAATGAACCGCCGCGCTGGGTGACCGGCCGATCATTGCTGTCCGGCACAGGCGCGCCGAACTGACGGAAGAATTCCTCGAGGCCCGGCGGCAATTGCCGCTGGCGGTTGATCTGTATACTTTGCCGCGTTGAAATATTCACGACCGCCGGCTGCAGACGGGCAGCGAGATCCGCGAAGCTCATCGGCGCGTCCGGGCGGGGCGACGCGGCCGATATGGTGCCGGGCTCGTTCTGCGCGGTCTGGGCGCCGACGGGACCGACGGTCAGGGTGGCGGCTGCTCCCCCAAGGAGCAGGGCGGCGGTAAGGCCATATGCGTAACGCACGATCGGAATCCTCCTCATCATCTTCTGGCCCGGGCGGGCTGGACCCGGACGGGTCGTTCGACGTCGCAAACTATGTGGTGCTGCTGAACGTGATTTGAATGGCGTGGTTATCGACGACCTCTGAATTCCCTCAGATAATCATTGTCCGGAGACAGGATGATGCTGGAACGGCCCTGCTCCTCCCCGGATCCGTTGTTCACGAAGGTCGCCTCATAGGATTGCATGGCCCGGTAGAAATCGTAGAAATCGGGATCCTTGCCGAATGCCTCGGCATAGGTGTTCGCCGCTTCGGCATCGGCATCCGCCCGGATGATCTGCGCCTGCTTCGAGCCCTGCGCCCGAATCGAACGGGCCTCCTGCTGCCGCGCCGTCTGCATGCGCTGATAGGCCGATTGCAGGGGGGTTCCTTCGGGAAGGTCGGCGCGTTTGATGCGCACGTCGACGATTTCGGCGCCATATTGCTTGGCAACGCGGTTGAGGGCGTTCTGGATATTGTCCATCATCTGGCCACGCTCCGGGGAGAGCAAGGCGGCGAAGGGCCGGCGGCCGAGTTCGTTGCGCAGCGCGGAGCCCAGAATGGGGCGAAGCTGGTCGCTGACCCGTTCCTCGGTACGGGCGGAAATATACATGCGGAGGGGATCGACGATCCGATAACGGGCGAAGGCGTCGACCTGAAGCCGAAGCTGATCGGTCGAAAGCACCTGCTGTCGGTCCATGTCGACGCTGAGGATGCGCTTGTCGATCCAGTGCACCTCTTCCATGAAGGGAATGCGCACGATCAGCCCGGCGCCCGTCTCGCCGAACGGGGCCCCTTCGCGATAGCGGTTGATGATTCGATTCGGCTCGCCGAAGCGGACGATCACCGCCTGCTGGGTCTCCGGGACGACGGCGAAGGTGGTGCCGGCCACGATCAGCACGAAGATCGCGGCAAAGGCCATGGCAATCGGATTGCGGACGACCTGGCCGATCATCGTGCCGCTCCTTCCGCGCGCTTCTGGATTTCCGGCAGGGCGAGATAGGGGGTCACGCCGGGCGTCTCGACGATGGTCTTGTCGACCTTGGAGAGCACGCGCTCCATCGTTTCATAATACATGCGTCGCCGCGTTACCTCCGGAGCCTGTTTGTACTGGGCATAGACCTTGTCGAAGGCGGCGGCTTCGCCCTGCGCCTTGGCGGTCAACTGAAGCGCGTAGGCCCGCGCCTGGTTGATATAGGATTGCGCTTCCTGCTGCGCCGCCGAAACCTCCTTGAAGGCGTCGTTGACCGCGGCCGGTGGATCCGATTGCTTGATGGCGACGCCCTGCACCCGGATCCCGGAGCGATAGTCGTTCAGCAGCCGCTGCATCACCTGTTGCACCCTTTGTTCTATCTCTCCGCGGCCCGCGCCGATTGCGTCGTCCAGCGATACGCCGGCGACGACGGCGCGCATGGCGCTTTCCGCAACCTCGCGGATGGTTTGTTCGGGGTCCTTGATCTGGAACAGGTAGAGTTCGGGATCGGCGATATTCCAGCGCACCGAATAAGCGAGGTCGATGATGTTCTGATCCCCGGTGAGAATCAGATTCTCGCTGCTCGCGTCGGTCGATCCGATGTCGATCGTCCGGATCTCCTGGACGTCGACCTTCTGCACGCGATCGATCGGCGCCGGCAGCGTGAAGCCGATGCCGGGACCGAGCGTCCCGCTGAAGCTGCCAAGGCGGGTGATGACGCCGGCCTGTTGCGGGCCGATACGGTGAAAGCTGGTGAAGATCAGCCACAGCAACAGGAATATGCCGAGGCCGTAAAGCCAGTAGGGGCGCCCGTTGCCGGTCGGAAAGCTGCCACCGAAGCGGTCGCGGCTCTTTTTCAGGAAATCGTCCAGCGAGGTGACGTTGCCGCCCACGCTCCCGGGTCGGCGCTTGCGCGGCGGTTGGCTCCAGGGACTGCGCGGGCCGCCGTCGTCGCCGCCGGAGCCGCCGCCCCAGGGGCCCTTATTCTCGTTCATCATGGCGCCGGAGCGCGCGCCCCACCCGAAAATCTTCTTCATATGACCTTTATAGGAACCGCCCTTGCGGAAAAACAGTGCCAACCGGCGCGCGGCCGATTATCGGCTGGGCAATGGACGATGATATAGGCAAGGTTTCGGCCGCTTTGAACGAGCTGCCCGGCGTCGCGGGCCGCGTCTCCGCGCTTCGGCTCAAGGGCGGGATCGCCACCTTGGTGCTCGACGCCTCCGGCCTCGCGCCGGAAGCGAGAAGCAACTTCCAGCATCGCATCCGCACCATGCTGGAAGCCATGCCGGAGGTCGATCAGGTTCGAATCGCCCTGACCGAAGAGAAGGTCCACCGGACCATCATTGCCGTCGGCAGTGGCAAGGGAGGGGTCGGAAAATCCACTCTGGCTGCCAACCTCGCCATCGCCCTTGCCCGCGCCGGCCGCACGGTGGGCCTTGTCGACGCCGACATTTACGGCCCGTCGCAGCCGCGGATCATGGGCAATGAGCAGCGGCCCGACGCGGTGGAGAAGCAGATCATCCCGGTCGACGCCCATGGCGTGAAGATGCTTTCCATCGGCCAGCTGGTAGAGGCCGGAACCGCGCTCGCCTGGCGCGGGCCCATGGTCACGTCCGCGCTCGGCCAGCTGATGGACGGCGAATGGAGCGACCGCGATCTCATGATCGTCGATTTGCCGCCGGGCACAGGGGATATCCAGATGTCCCTCGTCCAGAAATGGCGTCCGGCCGGCGCGGTGATCGTCTCGACACCGCAGGACCTGGCCCTGATCGATGCCACCCGTGCCATCGACCTGTTCCGCAAGATGAACGTGCCGGTGATCGGCCTGGTCGAGAATATGGCCGGCTATGCCTGTCCCCATTGCGGCGAGATCTCCGATCCCTTCGGCTCCGGCGGCGCCGAGGCCGCGGCCGGGACTCTCGGCATTCCCTTCCTCGGCCGCATTCCGCTCAGCCTTTCCATACGCGAGGCTTCGGACGCCGGCACGCCGCCGGCGATCGGGGACGGGGAGGAGGCCGCCTTATTCTCCACGCTGGCGACGAAACTGCTCGATCAGATGAAGAGTTTGGAAAATCGGGTTTAGAAACTGAGGAACTCAGCATGCCGCTCACGAACGACCAGGAAATTGCCGATCTGCTCGCGAACACGCGCACCATTGCGCTGGTCGGTGCTTCGGACCGTCCCGACCGCCCGAGCTATGGCGTGATGAAATTCCTCCAGGACCAGGGCTATCGGGTCTTCCCCGTCAATCCGCAAATTACCGGCGAGCATGTTCATGGCGAATATGTCTGGCGCGAGCTTTCCCAGATCGGCGAGCCGATCGACCTGGTCGACATCTTTCGACGACCCGAGGCCGTCGGCGACGCGGTCGACGAGGCGATTGCCGCAGGAGCCAAAGCGGTGTGGATGCAGATCGGCGTCGTCAACCAGGATGCGGCCGCCCGGGCAGAGGCGGCCGGCCTCAAGGTCGTGATGGACCGTTGCCCCAAGATCGAGATTCCACGTCTCCGCGTGCCGCCGATAGGCTGAACGCCCCCGGCCCCGGCGCGGATCACCCCGCCGGGCGCGCGCCTTCCGTCCGCGCCACCCGGGTCGGCGGCTGAAGCGCCGAGGTGTCGCCGGGGAGGATCTTCACCGTCCGGTTGGCGAAGTCGACCGAGACCCGCTCGAACAATTGCAGCGCGTCCATGCCCAGCAATATGGCCGGACGCTCCATCAGGCCGAGCTTGCGGAACGGATGCGCATCCGCAAAGACGAGCGGCAAATTCTGCATCTCGATGCCGCCTATCCTGATGCGCCGGGCCAGGCCCTGGTCGGCGATCGTCGTCGATCCGGTAACACTGGTGAGCGCTACCGGGATCGTGGTCTTCAACCGTCCCTTCCGTTCGAGCTTCCGGCGCAGGGCATTGTTGGCGACCGTCGCTTCCGATCCCGTGTCGACGATCACCCAGACCTTCTGGCCCTCGACCGTGGCGTCGACCAGCACGAGATGTCCGAACCGGCTCTTGGCCGTGATCACGATCGTATCGCTCGGCCATCTAGGCTCCCGCTTGCGGGAAGGTGTGACCGTCATTTCCTGTTTCACGAAATCGAACAGGACCCGCTGCGACTGGAGCGTATCCACGCCCAGCAGTCCCTCGGCGCCCAGATTGCGCCGCTCCAATGCCGGCGCGTTGATCCGGTGCACGCTCTTGCCGCCGACCTGAAGCTCCGGAATCACGACCGTCGAAACGGTGCTGACCTCCGTCATGCTATGCATCCTCGCCGGCCGACCCGGTACGAGGTCGAGCGCGCGCGCCAGTTCGCGTGAGATGACGGTGCGTTCCGATCCGGTGTCGATGACGAACAGGTGAGGACCGCTCGCACCGATGTTGACGGGAACGGTCATCCGATCCCCTTCATCCTCGCCGAAACTGAGAACATGCCCGCTCTCGTCGACGATGGGCTGGGGAAGCGATACCATGTCCTGCCCGGCCGACGGTGAAGCGGCACCGAGAGCGGTCAGGAATGCAGAAGCGGCAAGCAGAAGAGGTTTCATCGCCAACCTTCCAATCCGGAGCCATTCTACGCCTTTTGCCGGGAAAGGCGAAGGGGAACCTGCATGCGGTTCCCGCGACCGGTCAGACGACCGCCATCGCCCGCCCCCGAAGACGCGCGACCGCCGCCGCATGGATGGCAGGCGTCGCCGCCAGCACCCCGAAAGCGGACCCCGAAGCGGTGTTGAAGGCGAGCGGCTGGCCCAGTGCGCCGCTGACGGTGGCGCCGGCCTCGCTCGCGATCAGCGCGGCCGCAGCAATGTCCCATTCGAAACCCCATCGAAGGGTGGCGACCAGATCCGCCTCGCCGGCGGCCACCAGCGCGATGCGCAACGCGATCGAATTGGGTTTGGCGACAGCTTTCAGGTCGGCATCTTCGGCGGGAAGCGAGTCGCTGGGGACCCGCGCGCCCGCAAATATTTTTCGCCCGCTGACCTGCAGACGATCGCCGTTGCGCCATGCGCCCTGTCCCGCCGCCGCCTGCCAATGCTCGCCCCGCTCCGGCGCATCGAGCACGCCGATGATCGGCACCCGATCCTCGACCAGCGCCACCGATACCGCCCAGCCCGGCCGGCCGCGCAGATAGTCGCGGGTACCGTCGATCGGATCCACCACCCACAATCGCCGCCGCTCGATCCGATCGGAATCGTCGAGCGTCTCCTCCGAGAGCCAGCCGGCGTCGGGATCCAGCCGCGACAATTCTTCGCGCAGGAATGCGTCTATCTCCAGGTCGATGTCGCAGACCGGATGGCCCGGCACTTTTTCCCACCGCTTGAACGGGCCGCCACTGCGGCTCTGCGCAATCCGTCCGGCCTCGGCGGCGATGCTGGAGACCCGGTCAAGCACCGGCGACGGTCATTCCCTCGATACGAAGCGTCGGGACGTTGATGGCGCGGCGGAACTCCAGATCGCTCGCGGGCGTCAGCGTCCTGAATATGTCGAGCAGGTTTCCGGCGATCGTGATCTCCGCCACCGGTCCGGCAATCTCGCCATCCTCGATGATGAAGCCGGATGCGCCGCGGCTGTAATCGCCCGTCACCGGATTGACGCCCTGGCCGATCAGCTCGGTCACGTAGACGCCCCGCTTGATATCGCCGATCAGCTCGCTTTGCGAAAGGCGTCCGGGCTCGAGATGCACGTTGGTCGCGCTTGCGCCCGGAGCGCCGCCGATGCCGCGTGTGGCATGGCCGGTCGGCTGCAGGCCGAGCTGGCGCGCGGATGCGCTGTCGAGCAACCAGCCGGTGAGCCGCCCGTCCGCGACCAGCTTGCGCGGCCTGGTCGGCAGGCCCTCGCCGTCGAAGGGCTTGGAGCGGAGGCCGCGCGGCCGGTGCGGATCGTCGGTGATGGTAATATAGGGCGCGAAGATCGGCTCATCCTCGCGGCCAAGCAGAAAGCTCGTCTTGCGGGCGATGGCGGAGCCGGTGATGGCGCCCAGCAGGTGACTGATCAGGCTGCCGCCGACCCGGGGATCGAATATGACGGGCATGGATCCGCTGCTGAGCTTGCCGGGACCGACCCGGGCGACGGCGCGCTCGCCAGCAAGCCGGCCGATCGCATCCGCGTCGTCGAGATCCTCGAACCAGCGGACGCTATGGCTGGCATAGTCGCGCTGCATCGCGCCGCCGGTGCCGGCGATGACGCTGGCCGACCCGCTATAGCCGCTGGTCGCATAGCCTCGGCAAAAGCCATGGCTGGTGGCGAGCGCAACCACGGACCGGCCGGCACTGATTCCCGCGCCTTCGCTGTTGGTCACGCCTTCGACGGACCGCGCCGCGTCCTCGATGGCGAGCGCCAATTGCTTCAGCTCCGCAGGCGCCGGATCCTGTCTGTCGTCGCCGGCGACATCCGGTCCCGCTTCCCGCAGCAGCAATTCGGCCGGCGCGAGACCGGCATGCACGTCCTCGGGCGCCTCCCGCGCCATCGCCGATGCTCTCTCCACCATCGCTGCAAGGGCGTCGTCGGAAAGGTCGGACGAAGAGGTCGAAGCCGAACGACGCCCGACGAAGAAACGCAGGCCGATCTCCTCGCCTTCGGAGCGCTGGACGTCTTCGAGAGCTCCGAGACGCACCTGCACGCCGGTCGACGCGTCCCCGACGTAAAGAACGTCGGCGGCGTCGGCGCCGGCCTTGAGGGCAGCATCGATCAGGGCGGCGGCACGGGCAGTGGCTTGGTCGGTGGTCAGCATCAGCGTCACGTAAGGACACTGAACGGAAAAGCAAAGCTCAGGCGGTGCCGACGACCAGGCAAGCGAGGAACATGAGCAGGCCGGCGAAGCGGTTGGAGCGAAATTTGGCGAGTGCGTCGCCGCCATCTTCCAACCGCAAGGTCAGCACCTGCCAAAGCAAATGGAGCGTCATCGGCAGCAAGGCGGCAAGGCCTGGCAGGTCCGGGCGAACCTGCCAGATCGCGGCGCTCCACAAGCCCAATGCGAGCAGGTAGAAGAAGCCGACACCTTCCCGTACACGCCCGCCCAAGGCAAGCGCCGAAGATTTGACGCCGACCAATGCGTCATCCTCGCGATCCTGCAACGCATAGATCGTGTCGTAGCCGATCACCCAGCAGATCGAGCCCGCATAGAGCAGGAGCGCCGCCGGCTCGATCCTGCCCGTGACCGCCGGCCAGCCGACCAGGGCCGCCCAGGAAAAGACGAGGCCCAGCCAAGCCTGGGGCCACCAGGTGATCCTTTTCATGAACGGATAGAGGGCGACAGGCACAAGGCTTGCCAGTGCGGCGATTTGCGCCATCGGGTTGAATTGAAGCAGCACGACGAGGCCGGCCAGGCCGAGCGCGACAAGCAGCAGCCAGGCAGTCCTTAAGGTCACCCTCCCGCTCGCCAGCGGCCGCAGCCGAGTGCGCTCGACCCGCGCGTCGAGATTGCGGTCGACGATGTCGTTATAGACGCAGCCCGCGCTCCGCATCGCAAAGGCGCCGATCGCCAGCCACAGGATCAGCATCGGCCCGTGCCCGCCCATGCCGGCCAGCGCGACGCTCCACGCGCCTGGCCAGAATAAAAGCCAGACGCCGATCGGCCGGTCGATACGCATCAGCGAGGCGAGCGGCCGGAGCGCCTTGGGAAGCGCGCCGATCAGCCCGCGCCTTTCGCTGTCGGGGACGATATGATCATGCTCTTTTGTGGTCACGCGCTCGTCCTTGCCGTAGGGAGAAGCATGGTCGCAACCCCCGCCTGGCCGCCTGCCAGCCTCCCCCGTCTGTACGTGGACCGGCAACTGGCCGACAATGCCCCGCTGGTCCTCGACGGCGCGGCCGCCAATTATCTCGGCAATGTCCTGCGCCTCGGTGTCGGCGCCCAGCTGAAACTGTTCGACGACCGGACCGGCGAGTGGCTGGCGGAGATCGCCGAACCGGGGAAGAAGAGGCTTTCCCTGCGGGTCGTGCGCCGGTTGCGGCCGCGCGAGCCGGTGCCCGATCTGTGGCTGCTCTTCGCGCCGATCAAGCGCGGCCGGATCGACTGGCTGGTGGAAAAGGCGACCGAGCTCGGAGTGGCGCGCCTGGTGCCGGTCCTGACCGGGCGCACTATCGTCGACCGGGTGAATATCGACAGGCTGCGCGCCCATGCGATCGAGGCGGCCGAGCAATGCGAACGAACCGCCCTGCCCGAACTGGCCGATCCGGCCAAGCTGGACGCGCTGCTTCGCAACTGGCCGGCGGATCGAACCTTGTTCTTTGCCGACGAGCGTGGCGGAACGCCGCTGGCCGAGGCGGCCGTGCCGGGGCCGGCGGCGATCCTGATCGGTCCGGAAGGCGGCTTCACCGATGCGGAGCGCGCTGCGGTCGGGGCGGTGCCGGCCGCACGCCCGATTTCGCTCGGCCCGCGCATCCTCCGCGCCGACACGGCCGCCCTCGCCGCCATCGCCTTGTGGATGGCAAAGGCCGGCGATTGGTCCCATTCAGTAGCGCGATGAAACCTACTGGCGGAGGCTCGGGCCCGGCGCTAAGGCTCGGGCGATGACGACACGCACCGAATCCGGCAAGGCCGATCCGCTGATCGAGACACGCGACGATCTGCTGGCGCCCTTCGTCGCCGGCGAAAAGCCGAAAGCCGCATGGCGTATCGGCACCGAGCATGAGAAGTTCGTCTATCGCAATGACGACCATCATGCCCCTTCCTATGAGGAGCCGGGCGGCATACGCGACCTGCTGATGGCGCTTACCGAATTCGGCTGGACGCCGATCGAGGAAAATGGGAACGTCATCGCCCTCGCCGGGCCTGACGGCAATGTCAGCCTGGAGCCGGCCGGTCAGCTGGAGCTTTCGGGCGCGCCGCTCGATAATCTGCACGAGACCTGCGCCGAGGCTGGACGCCACCTCGAGCAGGTCAAGGCGGTCGGCAGGAAGCTCGGGCTGAGCTTCCTCGGGCTCGGCATGTGGCCCGACAAGAGTCGCGACGAACTGCCGATCATGCCCAAGGGGCGCTATGCGATCATGCTCCGCCACATGCCCCGGGTCGGCGGACTCGGACTCGACATGATGCTCCGTACCTGCACGATCCAGGTCAATCTGGACTATGGATCCGAAGCGGACATGGCGGCCAAGTTCCGCGTCGGCCTGGCCCTGCAGCCGCTCGCCACCGCCCTCTTCGCCAATTCGCCCTTCACCGAAGGAAAGCCGAACGGCTATCTTTCCTATCGGAGCCATATCTGGTCGGACACCGATCCCGCCCGCACGGGCATGCTCCCATTCGTGTTCGAACAAGGCTTCGGCTATGATCGCTACGTCGATTATGCCCTCGACGTGCCGATGTACTTCGTCTTCCGCGACGGCCGCTATATCGATGCGGCCGGTCTCTCCTTCCGCGACTTCCTGAAGGGCGAGCTTAAGGCGCTGCCGGGCGAAAAGCCCTTGCTTTCGGATTGGACCGACCATCTCTCGACCGCCTTTCCGGAGGTCCGGCTCAAAAGCTTCCTCGAGATGCGCGGCGCCGATGGCGGCCCCTGGAGCCGGATCTGCGCTTTGCCCGCTTTATGGGTTGGGCTCCTCTACGATCAGGCCGCGCTCGACGCGGCGTGGGACGAGGTCAGGCATTGGTCGATCGAGGGCCGGCAACAGCTGCGCGACAGCGTGCCCAGGCTCGGCCTCAAGGCCGTCACTCCCGATGGCGAAACGCTCCTGGAACTCGGCCGGCGCATCCTCGCCATCGCGCAGTCCGGCCTTTCCGCCCGCGCACGCCTCAACAATTCCGGCGACAATGAATCCGGCTTCCTCGATCCGCTGCGGGAAATCCTCGCGCGCGGCACGACGCCGGCGGAGGTGCTGCTCGAACATTATCGAGGGGCGTGGGGCGGCGACGCCAGCCGGATCTATCAGGAAATGAGCTTTTAGGGGATTTGAGAATGGCTGACCCGGTGACTTCCGATCGCAGGACCCTCTATCCGGCCATCGAGCCTTACCGATCCGGCATGCTGGAAGTCGGAGACGGCCACAGCCTCTATTGGGAATTATGCGGCAACCCTGCGGGCAAGCCGGTGGTCTTCCTCCATGGCGGCCCCGGCGGCGGATCCGGCCCCGATCATCGCCGCCAGTTCGATCCGGAGCGCTACAATATCCTCGTGTTCGATCAACGCGGATGCGGGCGATCGACGCCTTATGCCTCGCTGGAAGCGAACACGACCTGGGATCTCGTCGCCGATATCGAGCGGCTTCGCGAAATGGTCGGCGTCGAGAGGTGGATGGTGTTCGGCGGATCCTGGGGCTCGACCCTGTCGCTCGCTTATGCGGAGACCCATCCGGAGCGCGTCACTGCGCTCGTCCTGCGCGGCATCTTCCTGATGGGCCGGCTGGAACTAGATTGGCTCTATCGGCGCGGCGCGTCCGAAATCTATCCGGACAAATGGGAGGACTTTGTCGGCCTCATTCCGGAAGAGGAGCGAGACGATCTGGTCGCTGCCTATCAGCGCCGCCTGACCAGCGACGACCCGCTCGTCCGCGTCGAGGCCGCCAAGGCCTGGAGCCGGTGGGAAGCCGAAACCGTCACCTTGCTGCCCAGCGACGAGGTCGTGAATCATTTCACCAGCGATGATGTCGCGGTCGCGATCGCCCGGATCGAGAATCATTACATGATCCGCGGAGGCTGGCTGGAGGAAGGGCAGCTGCTGCGCGACGTCGGCAGGCTGCGGCACATCCCTGCGGTGATCGTCCAGGGCCGGCACGATAGCTGCACGCCGCCGGCCGCCGCCTGGGCTCTCCACAAGGCCTGGCCCGAAGCCGAGCTCAACATCGTGCCCGACGGGGGACATCTGTTCAACGAACCCGGAATCCTCGATGGTCTGATCAGGGCCACCGACGCACTGGCCGACCGGATCTGAGCCGTCGCGGCCGCCGCCAACGAGGCGCTGGCGCGGCGCCGCTTCTTCGGGTTAATTGACTTTCCTCAACCGGGGGGACAGCGAATGGCGACAAGGCAGGACGGCGCAACGGGCGAGAAGACTCCGCTCCGGCGGGTGATCATGGCGAGCCTCGTCGGCACGACCATCGAATGGTATGATTTCTTCCTCTACGGCACTGCCGCCGCTTTGGTTTTCAACAAGCTTTTCTTTCCCGAATATGATCCGCTGACGGGCACACTGCTGGCCTTCGCCACCTATTCGCTCGGCTTCGTCGCCCGACCGGTCGGCGGGATCGTCTTCGGTCATTTCGGCGACCGTATCGGACGCAAGCGACTGCTGATGATCAGCCTGATCCTGATGGGCGTCGCCACCACCCTGATCGGCCTGCTCCCGACATATGGGCAGATCGGCGTCTGGGCGCCGATCACACTGGTCCTCCTGCGCCTCGTCCAGGGTTTCGCGGTGGGCGGCGAGTGGGGCGGCGCCGTGCTGCTCGCGGCCGAACATGCCGATGCGAAGCGGCGCGGCTTCTGGGCGAGCTGGCCGCAGGCCGGCGTCGCCGCGGGTCTGGTCCTTGCCTCGGGCGTGCTCGCCATGATGGCGGGCTTGCAGAGCGAGGCGGACTTCCTTGCGTGGGGCTGGCGCGTTCCCTTCATTCTTTCGGCCGTGCTGGTCGTCATCGGCTGGTGGATCCGGACGTCGGTGTCGGAAAGCCGGACGTTCGAGGCGGCCATGGCGGAATCGGAAAGCCCGCCGAAGCTGCCCGCGCTCGACGTATTTCGCGAAAAGCCCCGGGCGGTCCTGCTCGGATCGGGCCTCAGGCTCGGCGAGAATATCTCTTATTATATCGTGACCGTCTTCTCGATCACCTACATGACGGAGATGGCGAAGCTGGACCAGAGCGACGCGTTGAACGCCATCCTGATCGGCGCCTTCGTCCAATTCTTCGCGATCCCGCTATTGTCCCGGCTTTCCGACCGGATCGGCCGCCGGCCGGTCTATGCGATCGGCGCCTTCGGACTCGCCATTTTCGCCTTCCTCTTCTTCCCGATGCTGGGCAGCGGCAACATGTTGGCGATCGTCGCCGCGGTCACGATCGGCCTTATCCTGCACAGCGCCATGTACGGCCCGCAGGCGGCCTTCATCGCCGAGCTTTTCCCGACGAGGATCCGTTATTCGGGCGCATCCATCGCCTATCAGCTCACCACCATCGCAGCGGGTTCGGTGGCGCCGATGATCGCCCTCACTTTGTATCAGCAGACAGGATCGGCGGTTCCGGTCGCCATTTACGTCGCGATCGCCTGCGTCGTCAGCGGCGTCAGCGCCTTGCTCGCGCGCGAAACCAAGGGCATCGAATTGAGCGAGATACGCTGACGCCGCGTCGGCTGGGCACTTCGGACCAGCTGAGTGCGTAGTGGCGCGAGGTGCTGGCGCGTGGCCCCGTGCGGAAACGGAACGCGACACGCTGGCATCGTGGAATTCGGACGCCGTGCCGGCAAACCGGCGGGCCCATGCGACTTCGCGATGACGGCTCAGTAGGAAGCCGAGAAAGTCATGGCCTCACCACACCCGCACGCGCTTGGCGGGTTCGAGGTAGAGCTTGTCGCCCGGCTTGACGTCGAAGGCATCGTACCAGGCGTCGAGATTGCGGACGACCCAGGTGCGCTGGATGGCTGGCGAATGGGCGTCGGTCAGCAGCGCCTGCCGAAGATGCTCGTCGCGCTGTTTCAGCCGCCAGAATTGCGCCCAGCCGAGGAAGAAGCGCTGGTCGCCGGTATAGCCGTCGATCACCGGCGCCGGCTTGCCCCCGAGCGAGCGCTTATAGGCGTCATAGGCGATGGTGAGGCCGGCGAGATCGCCAATATTCTCGCCAAGCGTGAACTCGCCCTTCACATGCTCGCCGGGCAGCGGCTCATAGGCGTCATATTGCGCGATCAGGGCCTTGCCGGCGGCGTCGAAGGCCTTCAGATCCTCCGGCGTCCACCAATTGGCGAGCACGCCCTTCTCATTATATTTCGAACCCTGGTCGTCGAAATGGTGGCTGATCTCGTGGCCCGCGATCGCGCCGATCGCGCCGTAATTGACCGCCGGATCTGCCCTTGCGTCGAAGCTGGGCGGCTGCAGGAACGCCGCCGGGAAGGTGATCTCGAGCCGGTTGTAGGTCGCATTGGCGTTCACCGTCTGCGGGGAAAGATACCAGTCCCACCTTTGGGTCGGTTTATTGGCCCGATCGACCACATGGCGAAACTCGAACCGGTTCGAGCGGACGACATTGCCGAACAGATCGTCGGATCGAACCTGGAGCCCGGCATAATCCCGCCATTTGTCAGGATAGCCGACCCGGACGGTGAAGCCCTTCAATTTCTCCTTCGCCTTTGCCTTGGTCACCGGCTGCATCCAGCCGAGCCGGTCGATCCGCTGGTCCATCACCGCCAGCAGATTGGTGGCAAGATCGTTCATCACCGCTTTATATTCGGGCGGAAAGTGACGCTGCACGTAGATTTGCGCGACCTCGTCCCGCAGCATGTAATTGACCAGGGTCGCACCACGCCGCCAGCGCGGCTCGCGCTCCGGCGTTCCCTTCATCACCTTGTCGTAAAAGGCGAAGCGCTCGGCCTCGACCGCGTCGGGCAAGGCCGGCGCCAGGCTGTCGAGGCTGCGCACGATCATCTGGTCGCGCAGCACTGCCACCGGCGCCTTGTCCACGATCGCGGCGATACCCTTCACCGCGCTGGGTTCGCGGACGATCACGTCGGTGAGGTTCGAGCCGGCCGCCTTTAATATCGCCTGCAGATCGAGCGTCGGCGTCGCGAACTGCGCGGTCTCGGCAAGCGTGAACTTGTGATAGGTCTTGGCCATGTCGCTGACATCTTCGCGGGTCCACTGGACCTTGGCGATCTCGGTCTCCATCGCCATGATCGCCTGAGCGCGGGCGCGGACATTCTTCTCCCCGGCCAGGGTCAGCACATTGGCGAGATGCGTCACATAGGCCTCGCGCATCTTGGCGAAGGCCGGCTTGTCCGACAGATACATGTCGCGATCAGGCAGGCCGGTGCCGCCCTGTTCGATCAGCAGCACCATGCGCTCCGGCTGCTTGTCGTCCGACCAGACATATTGGCCATAGGGCCCGGATATGCCCATCTCGTTCGCCTGCGCGACCAGGGCCGTATAGCCCGTGCGATCGGTCAGGCCCTTGATCTTGCCCAGCCAGGGCTGGATCGGGGCCATGCCCAGCGCCTCGATCCTGGCGGTGTCCATATAAGCGGCATAAGCCTGCCCGAGCTTGTTCGCCGGATCGGCCTTCGCCGCCTCGATGATGGCGCGCAGCCGCTCAGTGGTGAGGTCGCGAAGGATCATGTAGGATCCCCATTGCGCCTTGTCGGCCGGCATCGGCGTGTTCCGTGCCCAGCCACCATTGGCATAAGCATAGAAATCGTCGCCGGGCTTGACCGCCTCGTCGACACCGGTCTCGTCGAAGCCGAACGTGCCGAGCTGCGGCTTGCCGCCCGCCACCGGCGAGGCGACGCTCGGCGCCTCCTGCGCGGAAAGGACGGCGGGACCGGCCAGCATCGTGGCGGCGAGCAGGACGGGAAGAAGGAGATGGCGCATCGGGACCCCCGGGGAAAGACAGGATACCGACTGTATCAAGTCAGCGACACGCTTCGGCAAACCATAGTAACTGAGCCCAAGCCCCAGAAAAGCTATCGGACGGCCTCAACGGAAACCTGGCCCGTCTGCCCTCACTGGCCCGGATGATAGCGGCGCTCCGTCCGGCCGACGAGCTGATCCGGATAATAATGGATCTCGCGCAGATCGCCGTCCGCATAACGTTGCGCCTGGTCGTTGAAATGCGGCGAGCGCGGATCGCCGCTCTCGCCGCCGGCCGTCACCGCACGCGCGCGCACCCGGTCGCCGAACTCCACCACGGCGACGAAGCTGTTGCCGCCGGTTCCATACCAGCGCTTCGTGCCGGGATAGGCCTTGGCGCCGAAGGAGGCCAGCGTCCCCCAGCGCGCGGAGGGGAAGCCGACGGCGATGCTGGGCGCGGCGTCGGCAAAGGGCTGGACTATGGCGCCGGTAAGACGCTGGAAGCGGTTGATCTCGCCCCAGGCAATGTCCCAGCGGCCGAAATCCTGCTTCAGGCGCTTCACCGACGCCGCCAGCGCTTCCAGCTTCTGCGTGGCCGGCGCCTTGTCCATCTTCTCATAGCTAAGGAGCCCTTCCTCCCATTGGGCGCCTGCGGCGGTCCGCCACATCTCGTCGCCCCAGAAGACCGCTAGCGACGTGGGCACGGATTCCTTCGCCCAACGGAAATCCCATGTCCTGAGCGCGGCGACCGGCGCGGCGAGGTCGCGCTTCAGCGGGTTCGAGGCGGGCGCCCCGTCCCAAGCCTCGACGAGCCCTGGAACAAGGTGCGCGAAGGCCGGCATGTAGCTGTCATAAGCGGCCGCGCGCAGCCGCTCGAGCGTGAAATCCTTGCGCCCCTCGAGCACCATCAAGGCATGGAGGCCCCGCGGATTCTCGCCGAATCTGTCCATGTAGCGTGGGAAGCGGTCGCGCTTCGGACTGTGCCGGCCGGCGGCGGAATAAGGCCAATTGTTGGTGTTCTGGATCCAGCCTCCCGGTGGATTGAGCAGATGCGGCGCATCGGCCAGCGCATGCAGGCCGCGCCAGTCGGTCGCCGGATCGCTGCCGTCGACCGGCCGGCGATAGTCGAACCTGTCGTCACGGACCGGAATGAATTGGGGGTGCAGATAGGCGATATTGCCGGAGGAATCGGCGAATATGCTATTGTTCGAACTGTTCGCCTTGAGCTCCGCGACCTTCAGGAACGAAGCATAGTCCCGCGCCTTGGTCCGCAGGAAGGATTGCTGCAGCGCTTCGACCGGCTTGTGCATCATCGCAAAGGCGATCCATTTGCCGCCTTCGCTGCGGATGATCGGGCCATGATGGGTCCGGTAGGTCTGGAAGCTGCGGCTGGCCATGCCGCCATCGCCCGTTCGATAACGGACGGAGACAGTGGCGGTCTGGACCGGCCTTTCTTCTCGCCCGTAACGATAGAAGAGGCGGTCGCCGCGGCGAACGATCGTCTCCGCAAACTCGTCGACCACGTCGACCCCGCTGGTCGTGTGCATCCAGCCGGCATCGGCGTTGAAACCCTGGTAGATGAAGAACTGGCCCCAGGTGGCGGCGCCATAGGCGTTCAGACCTTCTTCGCTCGTCATCTGCAGCTCCGACCGGAAGAAGAAGCTGGTGTGCGGGTTTATCAGCAGCAAGGCCTGGCCGGAGACGCTGTTGGACGGCGCGATCGCGAACCCGTTCGATCCGCTGGGCTCCCGGCCGGCCGGCGTCTTCGCGACGCGCGCCAATCTGGTGTTCGAATAAAATGATTCCAGCCCGGCAAGGTCGATATTCTCGATATCGCCGCCGATACTGCCCTCGCTGAAGCTCAGCGCCATCCAGGGTTCGAACCGGGTGATCACGCGAGGCCGCACAGCCTGATGGGAGGCAAGGTAGAAGTTGAGCCCGTCCGCCCAGGCGTTCATCAACCGCTTCAGCCACTCGGGACTGGCAGCATATCGTGCCTCCAACGCCTCGGGCTGCATATAGAGTTTCGCGCGTAGATCCTGCCAGATCGCCTTTTCGCCCTCGGCTTCCGCGAGCCGCCCAAGCGATACGAGGTAATTGGTCTCGATCCGGTTGAAATCGTCCTCCGCCTGGGCATAGATCATGCCGAAGACGGCGTCGGCATCGCTTTTCCCGCTGACATGGGCAATGCCCCAATCGTCCCGGACGATCGTCACCCGCGCCGCCTGGCTTTCCCAACGCGCATTTTCGGCCCGGCTGCCCCCCGATGCCGTGACGCAGGCCGCGAGCAGCATGACGAGAGCCAGCAAGGCCGGAAGACGTCCGCATGTTCGCATCGACCGATGTTTCATCACCAGAGCCTAAAGCCTCCATGGCCGGCTGAGAACCCCGCCAGGCATCGCGGCGACGAGCCTCGGCGCTTTTTCATCGCGGCTGCCAGTCACTGAGGAAGGTTTTCATTTAGGGCAATTTAGAGTAAGAAGGAGATGGGGACGGGAGATGGTCGCCGAACCGGCAGACTGTCGGCGAAACGCTTCGGGAAAATCCGAAGCGTTTCGTTTTTTATGGAACCCCTGCGCGGGTAGGGCGTTTCAGCTTCACCCCCCCGTGGTAACCGGCCCCTCCCCCCCTCCGGTTACCCACAAAGCCCCGGCAGAAATGCCGGGGCTTTTTTCTGCCGGCGCGCCGCAGCCGAGATGCCGGGCCTATATCCTCAGCAGGGTATTTCGCAGGGTTGCCCGGGGTCCGGCTTGCGCCGACCGTCGGAGGCGACCGGGCCAGCGGCTGGACCGCGTCTATAGCCTTTTGCCTCCAGGCACTGATTGGCGACGTTCAACGCGGCCATCCGGTCCCAATAATGGCGGCGATTGGCTTCCTGTTTGCAGGATTCGATATCGGCTTGCGCCTCTTGCCTGCCCTTCTCCGGATTGTAGACCGCCATGGTGCATCCGGAGGCGAGCATCAGCAAGGGAAGGAGAGACATTCTCATTGCAGGTTCCGCGGCAGGGGACGACATCTTTTGTCACCCTGTCCTGCCGTTCGCAACGGCAACGGTCCTTTCGGGGCTACTCGGCCGGAACGGGAAACGGCCCTCGCCGGCCACGAAACCTGTTGATCAGCCGGGGCAGCGGACCGTGCTGTTCCATCCATTCGGCATATTCGCGATAATGGGGATCGGCGCTCAGATGCTGCTCCTCCGTTCGCGCCCGCCAATAATAGACGCCGGTGACGATCGCCAGCACCGACGTGTTGCGGACGATGTCGGTCAGGCTGCCAGTGGTCGCGAAGAACGGCAGTGTCGACAGCCACCAGAACAGATTCTTCGACACGTATGCGGGATGCTTGGTCCAGGCATAGGGCCCGTGGGTGAGGATGCCGCGATGGGTGAGATTGGAAAAGCGGAGGCCGAATGCCATCGTCGCCCAGGCATAGACCGCCGTCAGGAACACCAGCACGAAGCCGATCAGTGCCATGGCGAGCGGCGATCCATCCAGCCAATAAGTCCACTCGGCAGTGCCGTAATGATAATCGAGCGGACCGCCGTCTCCCATCAGGATGAAGGGCGGATAGCAGATGAGTGCCGCCATCCAGCCCGCCGCATAAGGATTGGCGGACCGTATATGGGCGTCGAGCGGCTTCATCGTCAGCACATAGCCAACGGTCGCGAAGCAGACGTCGATCATGAACATGGCGCTGATCAGCCATCGGGACAGGTTGATCGGATTGGCGGCGATGTCGGCCGCGACGGGCGCGATCGTTTCGTGCCAGTTGCCGGGGACGATCGAGATCATGAAGGCAAGGAAGAACCCCTTCACGGTCCAGCTGCGCAAATGTTCGGGCAACAGGTCGCGGTCGCTCGTGCCGCTACGACCGATGATCATTCTGCCGAGTTGCCAGGCGCCGTCGCGTGGCTCCGTCAATCGCCGATCGATCCAGATCACATAGGGAATGGACAGGACCAGGAGCGGCACCGCCGCATAGCTCAGCACCTGCATCGAAAAGAGATATTGCCCGTCCCAATACCAGCGGCCGAGGCAATAGGCGAAGGCGATCGCCGCCCACGTCGCCCACAGACCGGCAATCTTGACGAGGCTGACGTCAAGCGATTCCGAAAGTGGCCTCGGCGGACCGTCCCAATCGATTCCCGTGGTCGGATTTCGGTGCACCTTGTCCACGCCCAGCGACCAGGCGATCATCGGAATGCCGCAGGCAAGCAGCGCGCACAAAGCGGCGCCCGGACCGACAAAACCGAAACTTCGGGATATTCCCGCCCAAAGCAACAGACCGACGAGGCCGGCCACGCCCACCATCGTGCTGACCGCCGAAGCGGGGCGCGGATTTCGGCGCAATTCCGGCGCGATCTTCGCTTCTGCATTCATATCGGAAACGCTCTAGGAAAAATTGGTAAGCAAGACGTGAACGAAACCACCGTTTCGGACTTAATTCCCGCTCGTTGCGTAAGAAGTTCGTAAACCTCTGACCCTAATATTCAGACCTTGCGGGAGAGATATCTTTCGCCGGGGAGGAAGATTGATGGGCGCCGAACGCGACACCTTGAATGAACAATATGCGGAAACGACCTTCTCGTTTTCGCCCAAGGCCCCGCCGCCGCCCGATCGCCGGCGCAACGTGCGCCAGATCACGATCTTGCGCGTCGGCACCCTGATCACGCCTGTGGGCCGCGAGCTGTGTCTGGTCCGCAACATCTCCGGCGGCGGTCTCATGGCGCACGTTTACTGCCAGCATCAGGAGGGCGAACGGGTCACCGTCGAGCTCAAGACCGATCACCGCATTCCCGGCCGCATCCTATGGGTGCGCGATTCCAATATCGGCATCGAATTCGACGAGATGGTCGACGTCGAAGAGATGCTGACCAACCAGGCGATGCAGGAACAGGGCTGGCGTCACCGCATGCCGCGGGTGGAGGTGGACAGGTTGGCGACCCTGCGCGTCGGCGCCCTTCTCTACGGCGTCAACACATGCGACATCTCGCAAGGCGGCGTGAAGATCGAGACGGACGAGCCGGTCGAAGCCGGCACGGAAGTCATGCTCAGCTTGGAGAAATTTCGCCCCGTGGCCGGTGTCGTACGCTGGTGCGATGGCGGCTTTTGCGGAATCTCCTTCAATCAGCCGATTCCGTTCCAGGAACTAATGGGCTGGCTGCGGCCGAAAGGCTGAAAGCCCGGGCCGAAAAAGCCTGGGCCTCATCCCAACAGAGTCTTGCCCACCGCGCCGCGCTGGGCCATAGGCATGGCCGCGAGCGGGTATAGCTCAATGGTAGAGCACTAGCCTTCCAAGCTTGTGACGCGGGTTCGATTCCCGCTACCCGCTCCAGCCCTGACCGCGCCAGATAATGGCAAGGACGCGCCTGCCTTCCCATAGGATTGCTATTGGCAGCGCGATCCCGGAGGCATCCTGAGTCGAATGCGCTCCGGTCCTATCGGCGCCGCCTGAAGCGAGATCAGGAGCTTGTTTGAACGGCAGCTTCCAGCTGTTCGGCCGTCATTCCGATGACTGCACCATTCTGTCCTCCCGCGACGCCGGAACGGGGCAATTTTATCAGCTTGCCCGACATGAGCTTCAGCGTGACGAACTGATCGTCCAGGGTATCGATCGTCCCCACAGCCGTCCCTTGCGAGCCGTGAACCACCATGCCGACGACCAGATTGGCATTGGCGCCGGCGAGCGCCTTTTCGAACTCCGCATTGAGCTGCTCGCGGGTCAGGCCGAACAGAAGCTTGCCCTCGTGAGGCGTGAAGGACGTGCGTGGCACACGAACTTCATGCTTGTCGGTCTTCACGACGAAGGACGTGTCGTCCACGGACGCGATCGTGCCGACCACGCCGCCGCTAGGGCCGATGACTTCGGCTCCTGGACCGGGCTCGGTGGCTTGCGCAAGCGCCGGTTGCGACACTGCGCCGGCCCCCAAAACACACAGGGCCATGGTAAGATGCTTGAACGCACGGGTCATGATTTCTCCTTCCTTTGAATGGGATAAGTATATCACCCAGGTCCTGAACCTTGAGTGTCTCAATGTGAAGCCAAGTTCGTCAACGCCTCCTTTCGGTCCCCGCGCACCGGCGCCAGTTGCCGACGTGACTCCTTCGTGCCCGGTATGTGGGTGCCACGGATGGAGACACCCGCTGTTTCGATGAGGAACAGCAAGGCCACGCATCCGATGGCACAGGCGCCCATCATGAAATAGGCTGGGACCAGTTCGCTGCCGGTCTGATCGATCATCCATGAATTCAATGCCGGCGCGGTGCCTCCAAACAGGGAGGTCGATACATTATAGGCGATCGCGAAGCCGGCAAAGCGCAATGGCGTCGGGAACATGGCAGGAAAGGTCGCCGAAATCGTCGCAAGCTGGGGCACATAGAGAAGACCGAGGATCGCGAAACCGAAGATCGCGCCTGGCAGACCGGTGGCCATCAATTTGTAGAGCGGCAGGACGAGGATGATGAGGCCGAGAAGGGAGAACCACCATAAAGGCTTGCGTCCGATCCGGTCGGAAAGCGCCCCGGCGAACGGCACGAAGATCATCATGAAGAGCATGCCGATGATCGGCACCACGAGCGCCTCTCCGGTCGAAAGGCCGAGACGGCGCTCGAGATAGGTCGGCATGTAGCTGAGCAATGTATAATTGACGACGTTCAGGGCCACGACCAGGGCAGCCAGGACGATCAGCTGTTTCCAATAGCCGCTGAAAAGCTCCTTGAGTTCGACCGTCGCGCCCGGCTCTTCCTCGCCTGCCTCCTGGATTTCCCGAAAAACCGGCGTGTCCTCCATCTTCGACCGCAGATACAGGCCGATCAGTCCCATCGGCGCGGCCACCAGGAACGGCAGCCTCCAGCCCCAATCGTGCATCGCCGAATCTCCGAGCAGCAACGAAAAGCCGAGCATCAGCAAGGCCCCGAGCGAAAAGCCGGCGAGCGTCCCGAATTCCAGGAAACTGCCGCAAAAGCCCCGTTTGTCGTCAGGCGCATATTCCGCCATGAATGTGGCCGCGCCGCCATATTCCCCGCCGGTCGAGAAGCCCTGGATCATGCGCAGGACGATGAGCAACAGCGGGGACCAGAAGCCGATCGTTTCATAGCTGGGGATCAGGCCGACCAGCGCCGTCGCTCCGGACATGATCAGGATGGTGATCGCCAGGATGGTCTTGCGGCCCAGCCGATCGCCCAGCGGGCCCCAGAACAGCCCGCCGAGCGGGCGCACCAGGAAGGAAATGGCGAATGTCGCCAAGGCGAAGAGGGTGGCCTCCTGCGCCTCGCCGGGAAACAGGGCCGATGAGATATAGGCTATGCCGTAGGCATAAATGCCATAATCGAACCATTCTGTCGCGTTGCCGATCGCCGAAGCCGCGATGGCGCGTTTGAGAACGCCGGGAGGAACCGCATCGGCGGAACCGGCGGGGACCTCGGCACCGACAAGCTTTTCATCGTCTTTCTCGGAAGCCATGATCAATCCTTTGCTGCTTGGGTTGGGGCAAGCGGATCGAGCACCGCGGACATGGGCGTCGTGCGGGGCAGGATCTGATAAGGCTGCTGCTGCGCGTCCGGCACGGGCAAAGCCGACCATTGCCGATAGAAAGCGAATGCGAGGGCGATCGCGGCGCACGATGCCGTCAGCAGGAAAAGGCCCTTTGGTCCGAATGCGCTCATAGCGGCGGCGCCCGCCAATGGCCCCGCGGCCGCTCCGATAGAATAGACGAGTACGAGTCCGCCACTGGCGCCGACGCGTTGCGCTCTCGTCAGATGGTCGTTGGTATGCGCGACGCAGAGGGGGTAGAGGGCAAAGGTCATTCCCCCGAAAAGCGATGCAATCAACATCAGCCCCGGGCCAGGCGTGCCGACGAGGGCGATCAGGAGACTGGCCGAGGCGGCGCCGACGAAAGCAAGGACGATGATCTTGCGCCGGTCGAAGCGGTCCGAAAGCCGCCCCAGTGGCCATTGAAGGGCAACACCGCCGAGAATAACGCTGCTCATGAACAAGGCGGTCGTCGCCAGATCCATGCCAAGCCGCCGCGCATAGACCGCGCCCAGCCCGTAAAATGCCCCGAGCATCAGCCCCGTCACGTTGGCGCCGACCATTCCCAGCGGCGAGACCCTGTAGAGACTGCCGACCGAGAGCGGCGCCTGGTCCTCGACCGAGGGGCTCGCAATCCTGGTGAGCACCACCGGAATGACCGCGAGCGAGAGCAGGATCGCAGCCGCCATGAAAGGCATCGAGGGCTTCGTGTCGCTCAGATTCAGCAGGAACTGGCCCAGCGCCTGGCCGGCATAAAGGAAGATCATATAGGCTGCCAGGACGACGCCGCGCGCTTCCGGTTCGGCGCGCTCGTTGAGCCAGCTTTCGAGGCATATGAAGACCCCTGCCATGCAGAGGCCGTCGACGAAGCGGAGGCCCGCCCAGAGAAGCACGTCCTGATGGACCGCATAGGTGAGCGTGCTCGCCGAAAAGAGCGACACGAAGGCGGCGAAGGCGCGAATATGGCCGACGCTGCGGATGATTTTGGAAACCTGCAGCGAGCCCACCGTCAGCCCCACGAAATAGGAAGCGGCGACAAGGCCGATCAG
This sequence comes from Sphingosinicella rhizophila, assembly GCF_032378825.1. Classification (NCBI taxonomy): domain Bacteria; kingdom Pseudomonadati; phylum Pseudomonadota; class Alphaproteobacteria; order Sphingomonadales; family Sphingosinicellaceae; genus Sphingosinicella; species Sphingosinicella rhizophila. Next base: position 106,962 of record NZ_JAVUPU010000004.1, read on the forward strand.
CATGGCGCTGGTGCCGGACGCTTCCAGGCGAAGGCCGAGCAACGTCGCCAGGAAGCCGCTTCCGGCCATCAGCATGAAGATGGCAAGCAACAGGCTGCGTACGGACAGGATGGCCGCGAGCATCATCCCGAAACGAATCTCCGCTGTTTGCCCGAAGACAGCGCCAGTCCGAGGGCGAGGCCGGCCGCGATCGCGGGCAAGCCTTCATAGACCATATCATGAAATCCGGCGCCTCGCCACGCCAGCGCCACGGCGACCCCCGTCGCGGTGATCAAGATCGCACTCGTCTGACTGACGCTCCGGCCGCCCGCGAGAAGGATCAGGAGGGGGCCGAATGCGGCGCCCAAAGCCGACCAGGAGAAGATGACGAGATCGAAAATCGCGGCATCCGTCTGGAGGGCAAGCACAAGCGCCGCGGCGACGATGATCATCGTCCCCGCCTTCAAGGCCAGCGGATGCTGAAGCCGATCGGGTGGCACGTCATAAGCCAAAGCCGTCGAGCAGTTCATCACCAGCGAATCGGCGGTCGACATCGCCGCTGCGAAGATCCCCGAAAGCACGATGCCCAATAGCGCCGGCGGCAGCAGACTGGCGGCCATGACGGGCAGCGCCAGTTCGGCATCCGCCAGGCCCGGCGCATGAAGCCGCGCCAGCATTCCCACGCCCGTCGCCAGCAGATAGAAGATGATGAAGTAGGAATAATAATAGATGCGGGCGGCCATCATCTGCTGCGGACGCCCCAGGGCCATGAACCGGACCATCACGTGCGGCTGCCCGATAACGCTGAGTCCCGCCAGGATCCAACCGAGGGCGAACAGGATCAGCCCGCCGGCGCCGGATATGATCAAGGCCGGTGGCGTCAGGTCCAGGAAGCCCGGAATGGCGCGCCACGCCGCGATCGTCTCGGAAATGCCGCCAGCCGCGCTGAGACCGGCAAAGAACATCATTCCGATCGAAGCCAGCATGACGGCGGCCTGGGCCACGTCCCTCCACATCGACGCACGAATTCCGCCGAAAGCGCCATAGAGGAGCAGGATCGGGGCCAGCATCCAGATCCCGCTCGACCGTTCCCACCCGAGCGCGCCCTGGAACGCCTTGCCGCTGGCAACGATCTGCGCCGCCGTGTAGGTCCCGAGAGATACGATTGTGACGATGGCGGCCAGGCGCCGCCAGGTCGGCATATCCGCTCCGTTCCAGCGCGATATCACGCCGCCGAACGAACGTTCGCCGGTACGCTCCGTCGCCTTGCGCAGCTTCTGGTGGATCAGGAGCGAGCCGAGAAAGTCGCCGAATATCCATCCGCACAGGAGCCATGCCGCCGCGAGCCCGGCGACATAGGTGTAGCCGATGACGCCAATGAACATGAACGCACTGTTGTTCGTCGCGATGGCGGAAAGACCGACCAGGGATGGCGGAACGGATCGACTCGCGAGGTGATAATCGTCCGGGGTCTCACGCCCTTTCATGGATGCCGCAAAGCCGATCCCGAGATAGAGGATCAGCAACCCGCCGAAGCTCAGGATCGTGATCAAGCTGCCTGTAGTTCGACCGGACGGTCCGTCGCGGTATCGATCAGGGCATCGTGCAGCGCACGGACGGCGGCTTCGAAATCACTCGTTTCGACGAGGAACTGAACGTCGACGTTGCGGATCTGATGCTGCAGTCCGATGACGGTAATGCCCGCATTCGTAATGGCCGTCATCGCCCTCGCCACAAGCCCGGGCGCGCTGATGTCGCTCCCGATGGCCGATACCATCGCCACCGAGCGCGCCGATATCGCGGCGCCCGGATATTGACCTTCAAGATTCTCGATGACCCGGCGCACGACCGAGGCATTGGCCGCGAGATAATGGGTGATCGTATTGGCATTGGACGACTTGCTGACGATCCAGGCCTTGTGGCGCGTCAGCGCTTCGAGGATCGCGGCGTCATAGCCCTTCTCGCCGACCATATCCTGTTCGAAGAATTGGAGCGCGAACAGCGACCGGTGGCCGGTGACGATTTCGACACGCGGACGATCCGACACATAGTCGCCGCAGATCAAGGTGCCTTCATCTTCCCGGTCGAACGTGTTGCGGACGCGAAGGGCTATCTGGGCCTGACGCAACTCGCGTCCGGCGCGCGGATGGATCGCCTCCATTCCCATGTTGGCGAGCTGATCGGCGACGTCGTAATTGGTACGGCCAATCTTGCGCGCGCGCTCGGGACCGACCAGCTTTGGGTCTGCGCTCGACAGATGGAATTCCTTGTGAATGATCGCTTCGCTCGCCTTGCTCAGGGCGGCGACCCGCGCGAACGTCATTTCCGTATAGCCGCGATCGTACCGGCTTATCATGCCGCCCGCACATCCGGCATAGCCGGTGACGATCGGCATCTGCGTCGCAAGATCCAGCGGTTCCAGCGCTGTCGCGATACGCTCGTCGAGCGTGGGCATCTCGCTCTGCGCCCAGCCCGTGAGGTCGACCAGGACGGCGTTCACCCCCCGATCGCGGAGCAGCAGGACGGTCGTATGGGCGCTATGCGCTTCCCCTATCCCGGCCAGCATCTCCCGGACCGTTGCAAGCGGTTCGCTAAGCCGGAAATGACCATGGGCGCGCAAGCGGTCCAGATCCTCCAGGCAGGTGCTCATCGCATGAAGCCGCTCGTCCACGAACCGGTCGGCTTCCGCGCGGCGGTCGCTGCCGGCGAACATCGCCGCATTGCGGTTCCGCATCTCCGTGCCCACCCGCTCGAGCGCGGCCTTCCATGGCTTTTCCGGATCGTCGGCAAGGAAACTGGCGAAGACGCCCGGCTCTCCGCTTTTCTTGTGCTCGAGCAGCAGATCGGTGATGCCGGCAAAGGCGGAAACCACGAAAATGCGCCCGTAGAGATCGTCACCCTGACGCCCGGCAATCAGGACGTTTTCGAGGATCGTGTCGGTCGCGGCCATCGAAGTGCCGCCGATCTTCTCGACGCTATGCAGGCCGGTCATGCAAGCCTTCCCTTCCGGATCCGGACGGGTTCTGCGTCCCGTGCAGCAATGAACGAAGGACGCGGCGCCTTCGCCCCGTACGGCGTGGTCAGGCGGTTCGACAGGGCATTGTAGACGATGAACGCATTGGCGCGTGGATAGGGCGTGATATTGCCGTTCGACCCATGCATCATGTTGCAGTCGAAGAGAACGACCGTGCCGGGCTCGCCGACCGCCGCGACGATACCATGGGCCTCCGCCAGTTCGGCAAGGCTGGTCTCATCGGGAACGCCATATTCCTGCTTCTTCAGCGAAACCAGATAATGGTCGTCCGGGGTCTCCCCGACGCAGGCCAGGAAGTTGCGATGCGATCCGGGCATCAGCATGAGCGGGCCGTTATGATCCGTATTCGCGGCCAGCAGCACGGAAGCCGAAAGAGCACGCATGCGAGGCATCCCGTCCTCCACGTGCCACGTCTCGAAATCGGAGTGCCAGAAGAACTCCTTGCCCTGATAGCCCGGCTTGTAGTTCAGGCGGGACTGATGGACGTAGACGTCGTCATCGAGCAGGAGGCGGGCAACGCCTGCCAGCCTTTCGTCCGCGGCAAGCCGGGCCATAAGATCGTTCTGGCGATGGATTTCGAAGATCGATCGGATTTCATCGCTGCCGGGCTCCGTGATTGTCGTGCGGTCGTCCAAAGCGGCGGGGTCGGCGAGCAGATTGCCCACCTCGGCCTGCAATGAAGCGACTTCATCCTTGTCGAAGACGCCCGGCAGGATCAGGAAACCCTGGCTGTCGAACTGCTCCATCTGGGCACGCGTCAACGGTGCGTCCGGCGTCCATTCGCCGTAGACCACGGGATCGTGGCGGGGCAGCAGATGCGGCTGGGCCTCGCAACGCGAGGAATAGAGGTCGGTCATGGGCCTTTCTTCTCAATGGGCGAGGGGAATGGGGGGCGGAACATCCATCTCGGCGGGATAGGATCCGCTCTCGTCATGGACCTCCTTGCCGGTCACGGGCGGATTGAAGACACAGGCCGTCAGGATGTTCGTCTTGGGACGGACGACATGTCTGTCATGCTCGTTCAGAACATAAAGGATGCCGGGACGCAGTTCGTGCGTGAGACCGGTACCGAGATCCTCGATGGTCCCTTCCCCTTTCAGGATGAAGACGGATTCGAGGTGGTTCTTGTAATGCATCTTGATCTCTTCCCCTGCGTAGAGGGTCGTGAGGTGGAAGGAAAAACCCATCCCATCGTCCTGGAGCAAAAGCCGCGCGCTTTCCCAGCCATTGCCCTTGATGTTACGATCCGATGCCCGCACGTCGGCCAGGTTGCGGATAATCATTGTCTTCATTCTCCTATTCGGCAGCGACGCCGAAAGCCGGCGTCATGGTGGTGCGGACGCATTCCTCGAGCATGTCGAGGCCGTGCGCGAACACGTCGTCTTCGATTGTCAGTGGCGCCAGGACCTTCACGATCTCATCATGTGACCCGCTGGTCTCGATGATGATTCCGCGATCGAAAGCCGCTGCGGTGATCGCGGCGGCCGCCTCGCCGGAACCGGCATCCAGTCCGCGCATCATGCCGCGTCCGCGCGTCGAGAGGCCATGCTCCCGCGCCATCGCTTCGAGCCGCCGTTCGAGCAGCCTGCCGCGTCGAACGACATCCGCCGCGAAAATACCGTCGCTCCAGAAATGCCGGAGCGCCGCGGTCGCCGTCACGAAGGCATGATTATTGCCTCGGAAAGTGCCATTATGTTCGCCCGGCGCCCATTGATCGAGCTCCGGACGAAACAAGGTCATCGCGAAGGGCAAGCCCATGCCCGAAAGCGACTTGGCGAGAGTCACGATGTCCGGAACGATGCCGGCATCCTCGAAACTGAAAAATTCTCCGGTGCGGCCGCATCCGGCCTGAATGTCGTCGACGATGAGCAATGCGCCATGGCGTTTGGCGATGGACGCTATCTTGCGCAGCCACTCCGCTGACGCGGCGTTGAGGCCGCCTTCGCCCTGCACCGTCTCGACCAGGATAGCGGCCGGCTCGTCCAGGCCGCTCGACGGGTCCGACAACCTCTGATCGAGCAGATCGGCGGTATCGACGTCGGGACCGCAATAGCCGTCAAATGGCTCGTGGCTGACATGGCCGAGCGGAACGCCCGCACCCCCGCGCTTGCCGGCATTGCCGGTGCAGGCGAGCGACCCCAGGGTCATGCCGTGAAAGCCGTTGGTGAAAGCGACGATATGCTGGCGGCCCGTTATCTTGCGCGCGAGTTTCAATGCCGCCTCGACGGCATTCGTCCCGGTCGGACCCGTGAACATGATGCGATAATCAAGCTTGCGCGGCTTGAGGATAATATCCGTAAAAGCTTCCAGAAACGCCGATTTCGCTTCGGTGTGGAGGTCCAGGCTATGGGTGATGCCTCCGGCTTCGATATAATCGAGAAGCGCCTGCTTCAGCACCGGATGGTTGTGGCCATAATTGAGGCTGGAACAGCCCGACAGAAAATCGAGATAGCGTCCGCCTTCGTCATCATACATCCAGACCCCCTCGGCCCGGCCGAACTGGCGAGGCATGGTCCGGCAATAGGTGCGGACGCGGGATTCCGTGCGATCGTACAGGGATATGTCGCAGGACAGAGGACTGGGGCTGGGTTCAAGAGTCACGTTCATTCCTTTTTCGCTGCTATTCTATCGTGGGAAGAGGGCCGATCATGGCCTGCCATTCGGTCGCATGCGCTCCGGCGAAATGCGCCTGCCTCTCGAACAGCGGGGCTTTCGTCAGCGTGGCGCCAAGTCTGCGCGCCAGTCCCGCGAAGAGAGACCAGGAAGCGTCATTATCTTCGGTGATGGTGGTCGTGAGGACTTTCGCCCCGGAAGTGGCGGGGCGAGCGAGCAGGATATCGAGCATGCGCCCGCCCAGTCCGAGCCCCCTTGCCGAAGCATCGACCGCCACCTGCCAGACGAAAATCTGATCCGGCATCGCCGGCGGCCGGTAGCCGGAAATCCAGCCGACGATGCGCCCCTCACATTCCGCGACGACGCATGTCTCGGGGAAATGCGTGCATTGCAGAAGATTGCAGTAGGCGGAGTTGGTATCCAGCGGCGGACTGTCGGCAATCAGCCGGCTGACGGCGGGCCCGTCTTCGGGGACCGGCGCCCGGAACGCAAGTTTTCCGCCGAGGGGCGGATCCACTTTCCCCGAAGTGGCTCGCGGGTGTTCCTCGGTAATTTTTATTTCCATCTTTAATGGTTTTGATGAGACCTCTTTGCAAAAGGGACAGCGTATCGAAGGCTTAATAATAGCGATAAATGGCGATTTATCAACCCCAACGGGGCGAGTCGCCCCTTGGTTTCCGTCCTAGGGACCCGATATTTCCTTCCATATCAGAAATATAAAAAGATTTGGTACTCTTCGGATGGAATTGTAGGTCCACAAGCATGCAGGATGAGATTGCGAGCGCGGCTTTGAAGGCGATCCGACGCATTCTGCGGGCGTCGGAGCAAAACACCCGCAAGTTGGCGGCGGCGACCCGGTTGACGCCGTCACAATTGCTTGTGCTGAAGGAAATCGATCAGCGCAGCGAAACCACGCCCGGCGCAATTGCCGCCGCGCTGCAATTCAGCCAGCCGACCGTAACCAACATTCTCGACCGCCTGGAGGAATTGGGACTGGTGCTGCGCCAGCGCAGCGAGCGCGACCGGAGACAGATGCTCCTTCGGATCTCGCCGTCGGGGAAAGGGACCCTCGACGCCGCTCCGGACCCGCTTCAGGAGCGGTTTCGCCAGGAGTTTTCGGCGCTCCTGCCCTGGGAGCAGGCTATGATGCTGGCAGGGCTCGAGCGGCTCGGGCAATTGCTCGATGCCTCCGAAATCGATGCGGCTCCCCTGATCGACACAGGGGCGATCGATCGAAACGTCGGGTGAACGAGCGGCAATCGCCACTCCGCAGACAAAGCCGAGCGGTGCACGTCAATCGGGGCCCGATGGCTTTATGGGAACCAAGCTCCACGTTCCAAGCTTTGACCTTTCGTGATCTTCGACAATCTGCAAGCCCTGCTCCGTGTCGCTTCGGTTTCGGTGCTCGCCTACGCGGCGCTCGTGCTGATTCTTCGCGTGGCCGGAAAACGGTCTCTCGCGAAACTCAACGCCTTCGATCTGGTGGTGACGGTGGCGTTGGGATCCACCCTGGCCACGATCCTGTTGTCCAAGGACGTTGCCCTAACGGAAGGCATTCTCGCCTTCGCGATGCTGGCTATTCTCCAATATGTCGTTTCCCGGATTTCGATTGCTTCGTCCAGCTTCAAGGAGCTGGTTCGTTCCCAACCGGCGCTCTTGCTGGAGGATGGCCGCTACCTGGAGAAGGCGATGGCGCGCGAACGCGTGACGCACGGCGAAGTGCAGGCCGCGATCCGAAAACAGGGCATCGGACGACTGGAGGATGTGGCGGCGGTGGTGCTGGAGACGGACGGCAGCATCAGTGTCATCCGCAAGACCGGCGACGGTGACCTCACTGCTCTTCAGGATGTCTCCGGCGCTCCTTAGCAAGCTGATTCACGCTTCGGATCGACCCAATCTGGACCGATCATGGTCATGCGACTGCGCCCGGAAATGTCAGGACTTGCCGATCAGAACCCCGTCCGATGGCCTACGCACTTGCCTCGGACGGGAGCCTCGGCGCGAGGCGCAGGACGAGGAACCCGACGACAGCCGACAGGCAGGATCCGAGGAGTATGCCGATTTTTGCTTCCTCGATGAGCAGCGGCTCGCCTGGAAAGGCGAGTGCTCCGATGAACAGGCTCATGGTGAAACCGATGCCGCATATTATGCAGACGCCATAGATTTGCAGCCAGGTCGATCCGGCGAGTTTTTTGGCGAGGCCGAACCGCACCGAGAGCCAGATCGCCCCGAAGATTCCGATTTGCTTGCCCACGAAAAGGCCCGCGGCAATCCCGAGAGGAAGGGGCGCGAGAATCTGATCCAGGCCGATCCCGCCCAGCGAAACCCCCGCATTGGCGAATCCGAACAAGGGCACGATCAAAAAGGCGACTGCCGGGTGGATGGCATGTTCCAGGCGGTGAAGCGGAGACTTGGCGCGTTCCCCGGAACCGCCTGCCTGCACGACTGGCACGGTCATTGCCGCCAGTACGCCGGCTATCGTCGCATGGACGCCCGAGAGAAGCACAGCATACCAGAGGCACGCAAAGCCGAGCATGTAGAGCCATAAGGAACTCACGCCGCTCTTGCCCATGACGTACATGACAAGCAGGATTCCGGCGGCAATTCCCAAAGCAAGGGTGTCGATAGAGGCGGTGTAGGCGAGGGCGATGATCGCCACCGCACCCATATCGTCGACTATCGCGACCGTGGTCAGGAAAAGCTTGAGGGAAGTCGGCGCGCGGCTGCCGAGCAATGCCAGAACGCCAATGGCGAAAGCGATGTCCGTAGCGGCCGGAATGGCCCAGCCATTTTCCAGGCCCGCCTCTCCGCCCGCCACGAGCAGATAGAGAAAGGCGGGCACGGCCATGCCGGCGGCCGCGGCGATGATGGGGAGGCGCCGTTGATCCCAGGAAGCCAGCCGGCCGCCGACGAATTCGCGCTTGATCTCGAGCCCGACCAGCAGGAAGAAGATCGCCATCAGGCCGTCATTGATCCACAAATGCGGAGTCATCGGCCCGATCTTGTCGGTCAGCACCAGGCCCGAAGGGTGATGGAGCAGGTCGTGATAGAAATGGCTCAGAGGAGAATTGGCGACGAGCATGGCAAGCGCCGCCGCCGCCATCAGCAGCAGGCCGCCTGCGGCTTCGCTTTCCAGGAATTCCGGCACTACAGATGTGCCGCTGCGGCGAGCCTTTGCGTCCATTTTCATCTCCTTCGATTCCCCTAGCGTCCGCGTCGCCGGTTTGAAAAGGACGAAGACCGCAGCAGCTTGAATCGATCGCGGCAAAAAAGTGCCGATCTTTACTCCGCTGCAGAACCAACTGGCCTCCGCGGCGTTGACTGGATGAGGGCTGCTCGCGGAACCGGCAGGCTCCTGGACGGACGGCACGGGATATCCGGCCTCGGCTCTCGCTTTCGAAATATCCCACAACACAACCCAAAGGAGACGAATTCAATGGCATTCGATCAGACCAACATATTGGACAGGCCCGGAGAAAGCCTCGACCACGACGAGACGGACGGTCTCATTTCTTCGGAAAAGGTAGACGGAACGGCCGTATATAACCGCCAGGGCGAGCGGCTCGGCTCGATCCACCACCTCATGGTCGGTAAGCGCGACGGTCGCGTTCGCTATGCGGTCATGAATTTCGGCGGGATCCTTGGAATCGGCGAACGTTATCATCCGCTGCCATGGGACGTCCTCACCTACGATACGGACATGGGCGGCTATTCCGTCGATCTGGACAAGGAGCGGCTTGAAGGCGCACCTTCGTTCGAACGGGGTCAGGAGCCCGCTTATGACCGTGTCTACGCCGAGCGGATCGGCGGCTTCTACGGCAGGATCTGAACATCAGGGGGCGGCTTCCGCCGCCCTCATGGCCCAGAATTATTTCAAGGCAGATGGAATCGTCTGACGACTCCGGGATAGCGGAAAACAAGGAAGAACCAGGCAACTGAGCCGGCCACCGGCCGTTGATGGTGGATGGAAGCAGGCACATTTTCTCCCATCCACATTTCCTGGCTAGAAACCCTGCTGCGTATCGCCGCCTCGATCCTGCTTCCGCTGATGATCGGCATCGACCGGTTTCTGCGGCGAAAGCCGATCGACTTTCGTCCGTTCGTCATCGTGTCGCTGAGCGCGTGCGCATTGTCTCTGGGCACATTGGAGCTGGCAGCGCGGGCGACTGATCCGCAAATTGACCTGAGCCCCAGCCGCATCTTCGCCGGCGTGATCACCGGCATAGGATTCCTGGGCGCGGGCGCGATGTTCCGGCAGGACAATTATGTCAAAGGCGCCGGATCGGCATCGTCGATCTGGGCATCGGGCGTGATCGGCATACTGTCGGGCATCGGCTTGCTATGGCTTGCGGCGATCCTCGCGGCCGGCGTGCTCCTCCTCCTGATGCTCAGCGCGCCCTTCACCTCGAAATATGATCCGGAATAGATCGGGGGCCTAATCGGCCCATTCGGCCAGAACCCGCTGACCCGAGGCTCCGGTGATCGCCACTCTGTCCACATTGACGCCGATCAGACACAAAGGGGGCCGATCCTCCCCTTCCCTTGCCTGACAGGCAATCGGCTGCGGGCCGGCCAGGGGAGCAAGACGGCCTTCGATGACCAATCGGAGGCCGCGGCTCAGGTCGATCTGGTTTGGGGCGATTTTTGTGACGAGCTCGTAGGGACTGCCGTTGCGGCGCGCTGCGCGGCGCGATCCCGGCTCGAACAGTTCCACGATCCCCAGTGTTTCGCGCCGGACGGGAGCAAGTGTTTCCGCCGGCATTTCTCTCTCTCCCCCGGATTCCCGGGGCGGAGCGGCGGTCTCCGGTGCTTCGGTGGGCGGCTGCTCCGGCGGAACCTGCGGCTGGGCCGGACAGTCCCCGATCCGTATCCAGGGCCGGGCAATCCAGAATCCCTCGGCCGCTTCGAAAGGCTTTGCCGCGACGATGGATTTGAGGAAAGTCGCCTTGGTCCAGACTTCGGGCGTCACGCTCGCACGCAAAGTCTCCTGCTCCACATCGTAACGCCATCGGAACGGCATTTCCTGATCCTCCGACGCCGGGCCCGAGCAGCCAAAGGGGAGTTTCAGGGTGAAGCGGCGGCCGACGAGCCCGCCAATGTCCGGGGGGGACGGGACCCCTCGCGCATGGGCGTCGGCGGCGCGGGCCGCCGCGTCGATAAGGCCGGCCCGGTTCAGTGGCGGCGGCGGTACGGCGACGACCGGTCTTTCCGCCGGAGACTGCGGACGGACCGGCACATCCCGGGGCGTTTCCGCCCGCTCGACGATCCAGATCGCCGCGATCAGAAGCGCCACGAATATCGCAGCAGCCAGAATAGCTCGCCAGTTCATGAGACCATGCCCGGTCGTTTCTCCTCTTGTCTCGCCATTCCGCCATTGTGCGGGAAAAGCGGCGCCTGTGCCATAGTCCTTGCCACAACAGGCGTGCGCATCGCAAAGGTGGCCTGATGACCCCGGACCAACTCGTCACCTTGCTCGTCCTGGCTGCGGTCGTAGCGGCGCTGATCTGGGACAAGGTGCGCGCCGACGTGGCGGCGCTTGCCGGAGCCGCCGTCCTGCTCGCATCCGGCGTGGTGCGCCCGAGCGAGGCCCAAAGCGCCTTTGCCAGCCCCGCCCTGATCGCGCTCGCATCGCTCTTCGTCATTGTCTACGCGATCGAGCTTTCCGGCTTGCTCGACCGGCTCATCGCACTGGCGGTCCGTCTTGGCCAGAGGCTCGGCGCGCTTGGCCTGTGGATCACGATAGCGCTTTGCGGCGCGGCATCCGCCTTCCTCAACAACACCCCGATCGTCGTCCTGTCCGCGCCGGTGATACGGGACAGCGCCGAGAAACTGGGACTGAATCCGAAGCGGTTCCTGATGCCGCTCTCTTATATGTGCATCCTCGGGGGCTGCTGCACGTTGATCGGGACTTCGACCAACCTTCTGGTGTCCGACATGGCGCGGGTTTCGGGGCAGCCGGTATTCGGGCTGTTCGAAATCACCCCTGTCGGCCTGGCGATCGCGGCAGCCGGTGCGCTCTACCTGTTGCTCGCCAGTGGCAGGCTCATCGAAGCGGACGAAAGCCAGGCCGCCGCCCCCGGCGCGCTCGGCAGGATGGACATGTCGGGAGCCCAAGTCGGTGCGCCCGAGGTCTTCACCCCGCATCAACGCCTGGACACGAAGCGGGCCGCCCTTTCCTTGTTCGTCTTCGCGTCGGTCATCGCCGTCGCCGCTCTCGGCATCGCGCCGATCGCCGCGTCGGCTTTCGCGGGTGCGGTCCTGCTCATCCTGTTGCGCGTGATCAGCGCCGACGAGGCCTATCAGGGTCTTCGCCCGGAAATCCTCCTGCTCATTGCCGGCATGGTGGTGCTCGGCATTGCCCTGGAGGAAAGCGGTCTGGCCGGCTATGCTTCCGATGCGCTCGTCCGCGTCTCGAAGCCCTTGGGGCCGGTCCTGACGCTTGCCCTCTTCTACGGCGCCACCTTGTTTCTCACCGAAGTGCTTTCCAATGCCACCGTCGCGGTCCTGTTCGCGCCGGTGGCGGTCGCGCTGGCGGAAAGCCTCGGTGTCAGCCCCCGTCCCTTTCTCGTCGCCGTCATGATGGCGGCCAGCGCAGCCTTCGCCACGCCTTTCGGCTATCAGACGAATGTACTCGTCTACCAGATCGGTAAATATAGCTATATGGACTTCGTGCGCGTCGGCTTGCCGCTGAACCTCATCACCTGGGCAGTCGGTCTGGTCGCCATCGTCTACGTGTTTCCGCTCTAATTCGGCCAGTCCTTCCGCAGCGTTCAAGACCGGGATCGGTCGATCCGCATCTCCTCGAGGCGAAGGCGTTCGAGCGAAAGCGCCGCTTGCGCCATCAGGGTCGAAAGCAGGACCTTGCGGTGGGCCGGAACGACTTCGCCCTCATTTTCCCGCGCCAGGCCCAATATGGCCAAAGTACCGAGGGAAGTCCTTAGCGGCTGGAACTGCCAATTGGCCGCGGACGTCATCTTCGTTCCATTGCCGGTAGGCTCACCCCGCTCCCAGGCCAGATCCAGCGCAGCCTGATCGAGCGTCTCGAGCGCGATCCCGGGGGGAAAGGATGCGGCAATCCTCAGTTTCCCGCCGATCTCGCGGACGATGATCGATTGCACGTCGAGAAGCGCGCTCACCTGGGTGGTAATGGTGCGCGAGGTCGCGGCCCAATCGGCCACCTTGGTCAATTCGATCGCGAAGGCGGCGATCCTGGCATTCTCGTGGGCGCTGCGCTCGCTCAAGATGCTCCGGCCGCGCAGGCTGGCGGTAAGCGCGCCCGTATAGAGGCCCACCAGAACCAGCACGATGCTCATCACCAGGCTTTGGAGCGACGGCTTGAGGACAGAGACCGGTTCGAGAAAGAAGAAATTGAAGCCGAGCGCCGACAGCAAGGCTGCCGCGAGCGCAGGCTTGACGCCGCTTCGCGCCGCGGCCGCGATGACAGGGAAGAGGAACAGGACGCTGAGGAAACGAAGCCCCGCGAATTTGTTCAGCAGCAATCCGATGATGATCGTGGCGGCGACGCCGCCGGCCGCATAACCATAAGCGGCCAAAGGAACGGCCTTGCGGGTGCGCCGCTCGCCGGATTTCCGTCTCGGATCGACCGGGACGAGATGGACCGTCAGGTCCGGCCGGCGCCGCGTGATGGCGCGGACCAGGCTTTGACGGCCGAACAATCGCCTGCGCCGCCTGGCATTACCCATGACGAGATCGGCCGAGCCGGTGCTCTCGAGATGAAGCGCCAGGCCGTCCGCCACCGTTCCCGCCGGCAGCGTCGCCACCGTCGCGCCCAGGCGAGCGGCAAGATCCAGCGCTTCGGCCGCCATCGCGGTCTGATCGATACCGGCGGGGGTTTCGACATGAACCGCTTCCCAGCGCCTGCCCAGCGCATCGGCCAGTCTCTGGCCCGCCGTCACCAGCTCTTCGGCGCCTGCATCCGAGCCGACGGCGACGACAATTGCTGCGTTTTCGGCCATGTTCGGATGATCCTGCGCTAGAGGCCGCATAGCCGCTGTTAATCCAGCTGGAGCACGGAATTCAATCGGCGTCGATCATCGCCGCGACCGGAAATGCCCTGACGGGCACCGGCCACATCGCATCCGTCCACGAATCCGCCGCTGTCCCTCTTCCCTCTGATCCGCTTCAGGCCGCACTCCTGGCCTTTCGACATGAGGCTTCCTGGGCGGCAGCAGAGGCACCTGGCGGGAACTGATGCGCGGCAGCTATATACTTAGACGGAAAAGCGCCGGCTGAAACTGGACTGGATATCTGGTGGACAGGGCTGGATTCGAACCAGCGTACGCTCACGCGGGCAGATTTACAGTCTGCTGCCTTTAACCACTCGGCCACCTGTCCCCACGAAGGCTGCCTGCCGGCAGCACCCATGAATAGGGAGGCGGCTCAATGGCGAAAGGCCCGGCGGCTGTCAATGCGCCGGCCTCGCACGGAAGCGCCGGCGGCGGGGAGGCTTGCCAGTCGCCCCGGCCCCCGCCATGCACGCTCCATGCGTCGCAAAGCCCGTCAGGCCACCAAGGCCGAAAACCGTCCCCGCTTCTGGGGCCGCCATGCGGTGGCCGCCGCGCTTGCCAATCCGGACCGTGCGATCGCCCGGATCTGGGTCACGCGCGAGGCTGCGCCCGAATTCGAGTTCGATCCCAAGATCCCGCTGAGCTTCGCCGACGCGGCCGATCTGGGCCGGCTGGTGCCGCGCGATGCGCCCCACCAGGGAATCGTCATCGACGTCGACAGGCTGCCGGACATCTGGCTCGGCGACCTGCTCGACGACGCACCGGAAGGGCGGCCCTTGCTGGTGCTCGACCAGGTCACCGATCCCCACAATGTCGGCGCCATCCTGCGCTCGGCTGCCGCCTTCGACGCGCTCGGCATCGTCACCCAGGATCGGCACGCGCCGCCGGAATCGGGCGCGCTCGCCAAATCCGCAAGCGGGGCGCTGGAGACGGTGCCGTGGGTCCGGGTCGTCAACCTCGCCCGTGCGCTGGACGAGATCGCCGAAGCCGGCTTCTGGCGGGTCGGCCTGACCGGCGAGGCCGATATGCTCCTGGCGGAGGCGCTGGGCCCACCCCGCATCGCCCTGGTGCTCGGCGCCGAAGGCGAAGGCATGCGTCAGAATACGGAGGCGCATTGCGATGCGCTGGCGCGCCTGCCGATCAGCGACCGGATGGAGAGCCTGAACGTTTCCAACGCGGCCGCAATTGCTTTATATGCCGCCACGGTTGCAGGGGGGATCGATCGATGAGCTATTCGCGCCTGGCGCTGGTTCTGGCGGCGCCATTATTGCTCATGTCCTGCCTGCTGACGCCGGGCAAGTTCGTCTCCACGCTGGACATCAAGAGCGATCGCAGCTTCACCTTCACTTATGCGGGCGAAGTCGTCCTCCTGGATCCCGCCGCGACCATGAGCAGCAGCAGCGGGACGGGCGCGAACGAGGATGGCGAGGACGACGGGACCAAGCCCGCGCGGGCCAAGCCAATACCCGAGCCGGAGACGGCCGAACGGATCGCCGAGCGCCGAAGCCAGGCGGAGACGCTCGCGAAGGAGGCCGGCTATCGTTCCGTCGAGTATCTCGGCGACAACAAGTTCCGGGTCGACTATGCCGTTTCGGGCAAGCTCGACCGCGGCTTCGTCTACCCGATCAATACCGATCTCGATTCGATCATCCCCTGGATCGCCGTGGAGATACGGCGCGACGGCACTGCCCG
This sequence comes from Sphingosinicella rhizophila, assembly GCF_032378825.1. Taxonomy (NCBI): domain Bacteria; kingdom Pseudomonadati; phylum Pseudomonadota; class Alphaproteobacteria; order Sphingomonadales; family Sphingosinicellaceae; genus Sphingosinicella; species Sphingosinicella rhizophila. The sequence goes on from NZ_JAVUPU010000004.1 coordinate 122,307, forward strand.
TGTGAAGGCGATGGCGTTCGGCGAAAAGGATTCGAGCGGTATGAGCGAGGCCAGCCCGACGGCCGACGCCGCCGAGAGCCGCGAAGGCACGTTCACCTTCACCACCGACGCCGAGCTCGTCATGCACAATAATGAAGAGGGGCTCGCGCCGGGCCCCGGCAAGAAGATCGTGTGGACCGTGACGCCGACCAGCAAGACCGTGCCGACAGCGGTGGTGCGCTTCGCGAACTGAGCAAGCGGAGCCCCCCTTGATCGTTCGATCGAAGCGCGTCCGGGGAGGCGTTTTGCCTTGTCTTCCGAGTCGCCAGGCAATTCGCCTGACGGGACGATGCTTCAATCCTCCGGAGCGATCCGGACGCGCAGTCCGTCCAGCGCGTCGCTGAACTGAATCTGGCAGGACAGCCGGCTGTTGGACTGGCGGTGATCGGAGCTGTCGAGCAAATCGTCTTCATCCGGCCCGACCGGCGGCAAGGCGTCCACCCATTCCTCGTCGACATGGACATGACAGGTGGCGCAGCTGCAGCAGCCGCCGCACAGGGCCAGCAGTTCGTCGACGCCATTGTCGCGGATATTCTCCATGACGCTCCAGCCGGAGCGTCCCTCGACCTGCTTTTCGGTTCCGTCGCGCGTGACGATGATGAGCTTGGCCATTGATCTCCCCGATGATTCTGTCGGCCTACCGTCCGGAAACGGGAGGCGGCTGCGGCCGGTGCTATGCTAGGCAGGGTCGCATTAGGCAAGACGGGGCGTGCAATGGGGATAAGGCAAGAGGCACTGAAGCAGGCGCTGGATGCGCTGGCCGAACGCGATGCCGCGATCGCCGCCGCCATCCGGCTGGCCGGTTATCCCGAACCGAGGATCAGCGAACGGGGCTATGTCACCCTGCTCCGCGCCATCGTCGGGCAGCAGGTCAGCATCAAGGCGGCGGCGGCCGTCTGGGCGAAGCTGGACCAGATCGTGGGCGGCGCCGCCGATCCGGCCCGGATCGCCGTGGCCGGCGAGGAGGTTCTGCGCGGCGCAGGCCTTTCGCGCCAGAAGGCGGCTTATGCGCGGAGCCTGGCCGAAGAGGTGATCAGCGGCCGCCTCGATCTCGCCAACCTGCCGGCGGACGACGAAGCCGCCATCGCCGAACTGGTCCGCGTCAAGGGTATCGGCCGCTGGTCGGCGGAAATCTATCTGCTGTTCGCGGAAGGTCGGCTCGACATCTGGCCGGCCGGGGATCTCGCCGTCCAGATCGAAATCGGCCGCATCCTCGGCCTTGCCGATAGGCCGAGCGAGAAGATGGTGCGCGAACTGGCCGAACGATGGCGTCCGCATCGCGGCGCGCTGGCGGTGTTCGCCTGGCATTATCGCAAGGCGCCCAATGTTCTCGCCTTGAACGAAAAGGCCTCGCCGCCGTCCCGTCCCGGGCGGGACCGCGTCAGCAAGGGCGTCTAGCTAGATAAGCTCGGCGCGTTCGGCCTGCTTCCGCTCTTCGAGCTGGGCGCGCATCTTCTCGCTCCGCTCGGCGCGGGCGGCCATGCCGGACCAGGCGGCCTCGGCCCTCAGGCAGCGATCGCGGACATTGTCGAGCGTGGCGGCGTCGGCGTCCCGCCGGGCTTCGGCGGCGCGGGTCTGGTAGAATTCAAGCTGGGACATGGACGCCTTTCGGTTGCTGGAGGTTGCAAAGGGCCCGAACGGCCGATTTGCTCCGTGACAGGTGTGAAGAGAGCGTCGGGAGGGTCGCGGGACATGTCGTCGACAGTCCCGCGCCCCTTCCGGCCGGCACAGGGCCGGCCGCACCCCCCTCAGGCGTTCTGCAGATTGCAGGCGCTGGTCTTGCCGCGGCTGTCGGTTTCGAGCTCGTAGCTCACGCGCTGGTCGCGCTCCAAAGTGCGCATGCCCGCCTTTTCGACCGCAGAGATGTGGACGAAAGCGTCATTGCCGCTGCCTTCGGGTTGGATGAAACCATAGCCCTTGTCGGCATTGAAGAATTTCACGGTGCCAATCGGCATAGTCATTTCCTTAAACATAGTCATAGATGCGGCAAGACGCGGTTCGCGCATTGCCGTTGCGTAGGAAGCTTGTGTCGGGAAATGGGGGCCTCGAGACGCCGAAATCCGTCGCATGCGACATCAGCTTCATCCTCATGCGCCTTTTTAGGGAAAAAGGCAAATTTGGGGCAAAGCGGCCACGGCGCACGAAGCGGCGCCGTGCAGGGCCGTCATTGTGCAGCGGCGACCAGCGACACGCTTTGCTTTTCCAGATGAAGATATTGGTCGCTGAAATCGCCGACGGCGGCAAGCCTTGCCCGGTTCGTGATCCTGAGCGACCTTTTGTCGCGGGCGATAAGCCCGTCCCGTTCCAGGCCCTTCAAGGTCCGGTTGACGTGGATCGGGGTCAGCCCGAGCACGTCCGCGAGCTGCTCCTGGGTCATCGGCAGCCCGTAGCTGGGACCCTGGGAAAGCCCGGCCGCCTCCAGTCGGACGGCGAATTCGCACAGGATGTGGGCGGTCCGCATCCTGGCGTCGCGGCGGCCGACATTGGCGATCCATTCGCGGAAGATGGAGCCGTCGACGAGCGTATCGATCCACAAGGCCATGCCGATCTGGGCGTTCTGCGCCGCCAGCGCCGCGATCGCATCGCGCGGCACGAACGCCACCAGGGCATCGGTCAGCGTCTGCACATTATGATCGGCGGCATTGAGGAAACTGTTCTGGAGATCGACGAGATCGCCCTTCATGTGGACCGAGACGATCTGGCGGCCGCCGTCGCCGACAATCTTGTGGCGGTAGGCGAAGCCGTCGAGCAGCAGGGCGCTGTGGCGGGCGCGATCGCCCTGCCGGACGATATGCTGGCGGGCCTCGATCTTCCGCAGGCTGTGCGGGAGGGCGAGCAGATGCGCCCGCGCCTCTTCGTCCAGACAGCTTCGCCGCGCGAGCTTGGCGACCATGGGGGCAAGGGTCTCGGCAGACATCATGCGCTCCTCGTTCGACGGGAGCACAACGGTCTCTCAGTCATCGGCGCCACGAAGAAGCCGGTGATGCGGCACGATAGCATGAATGCGCCTCAACCCAAACATGGATCAGTGCCCCCTCGCAATGACAGCCCCCGGCGAGTCGTCCCTTCGCCCCCTGAACTTCCCGTCGGCACGCCGTCGCTAACGGAATATTAGCCGAAACCCGCTAGCCGGAAAATAGTCCACAGTCCGAGGAACGCACCTTGTTCATCAATGCAGAGCTTACGCGGTTGCCGGTTGTCGACGGACGCAAGGCGGAACGGCGGATCGTCAACATCGCCGCGGCCCTGCGCGAGACCGGCGCCGTCACCACGACGGTGCAGGTGATCGACCTTTCGCCGGGAGGCTTTAAGGCCGCCCTTCCCGCCCCGCTGGAGCCGCAAACGGAGGTCTGGCTGAAACTGCCCGGCTTCGAGGCCAAGCGCAGCCGGGTCGTGTGGTTCAAGAATGGCGAAGCCGGCTTCGAGTTCGAAGCGCCGCTCCATCCGGCCGAGATCGCAAGCCTCTCCGCCCCGCCGAAGCGCCTTCCGAAGAACATCTTCCGGCGAGCCTAGCAGACGGGCTGCGCACCCTTTTCGATGCGCAGCCTGTCCCCTTTAGCCAGCTAGCGGGCGTCGACGAGCACCACCTCGCTGTCGCCGATCGCCTTGATGCTGATCCTCTCCTCGCCGGTGACGGCCACGCCGTCGCGGGGCTCGGCGCGGACGCCATTGACCTCGATCGGTCCGTTCACCGCCACCAGATAGAGGTGGCGCGACGGATCGACCGCGAGCTCGGCCGTGTCGCCGGCGGCGAGGGTGGCGCCCAGCACGCGCGCGGCGGCATTGATGCGGAGCGTATCGCCATCCTCGTCGAAGCCGCTGGCGAGCGTGACGAAGCTTCCCGCCCGCTGCGCCTTCGGGAATTGCATGGCGCCCCAGCTCGGCTCGGCGCCGGGCTTGTCGGTCAGCACCCAGATCTGGAACAAGGTCGTATCCTCGTCCTCCAGGTTGAACTCCGCATGCTGGACCCCGGTGCCGGCGCTCATCACCTGGACGTCGCCGGCGCCGGTGCGGCCCTTATTGCCCATCGAATCCTGATGGGTGATGGCGCCGGTGCGGACATAGGTGATGATCTCCATGTCCCGGTGCGGATGCGGCGGGAAGCCCGATCGGGCGGCGATCTCGTCATCGTTCCAGACCCGGATCGCGCCCCAGCCCATGCGGGCGGGATCGTGATAGTCGGCGAACGAGAAATGGTGGCGGGCGTTGAGCCAGCCATGATCGGCATGGCCCAGGGTTTCGAAGCGGCGGACGTCGATCATCTTGGCCTCCTTATACTGGAATCAAATGGGTATCGGGTTCGTGCGCCTCAAGCGGCGAGCGCCAGCTCCCGTTCGGCAAGACCCTGCAGCTCGGCCAGGGCGTCGGCGATGGCCGCGTCGGCCGCCTCCGGCCCGAAGGCGAGCTTTTCGGCGCGGACGAAGACGATGTCGTCGATCCCCATGAAGCCGAGCAAGGTGCGCAGATGCGGTTCCTGGCTGTCCATGAAGGCGGCCGGGCCTTCGCTGTACAAGCCGGCGCGGGTTTCGACCACGATCGCCTTCTTGCCCTTGACCAGCCCTTCCGGACCCGCTTCCGAATAGCGGAAGGTGATGCCGGCGCGCAGGACATGGTCGAACCAGGATTTGAGCGTGGAGGCCATGCCGAAATTATACATCGGCGCGCCGATCACGATCAGGTCGGCCTGATTGAGCTCGGCGATCAGCGCATCGGACAGAGCGAGGGTCCGGCGCGCAACGTCGGTTTCGGCGACGCCGGCGCGGATGGCCGGGACCGATTGCGCGCTCAGATGCGGGACCGGATCGGCACCGATGTCGCGGACCACCAGCTCCAGCTCCGGATCCAGCTCGCGCAGCCTGTTCGCGAGGGCGCCCGTCAATTTGCGGGAGACCGACGCCTCGCCCGTCGCCGCGCTGTCGATGATCAGTGCCTTGGTCATGATTGTCCTTCCGAATGGCTTGTCGAAGCCCATCTAAGGTCCTAGCTGTGTTGCGAGTAGACACACATGTCGCATCTTGGTGTTGCCGATTATGGAACGATCATCCGTGGACCTGCTGGACGTGCTCGCCTTCGTGCGGGTGGTGGAAACGGGCGCCTTCTCCCGCGCCGCCGAACGGATGGGCATTTCCAAATCGATCCTGAGCCGGCGGGTGAAGCGACTCGAGCAGCAACTGGGCGCGCACCTGCTGACCCGCAGCGCAGCGGGGACGCAGCCGACCAATGTCGGCCAGGCCTATTTCGAGCGCGCCGCCAACATCCTGGCCGAACTGGAGGCCGCCCAGGAGGTTGTCGCGGAATCGGTGACCCAGATTGCGGGGCCGATCCGGCTCAGCGCGCCCTTTTCCTTCGGTACCTCCTATCTCGCCCCGGCTCTGGCGGAATTCGCGGCCGAGCATCCGCAGGTCGCGCTCGATATCTCGTTCGACGACCGCCACATCGATCTTGCCGCCGGCGGGTTCGACCTGGCCGTCCGGATCGGCGCCCTGCCCGATTCCGCGCTGATCGCCCGCCGGATCGCGCCGGTGCGCAAACATGCTCTGGCCAGCCCCGGCTATCTTGAACGGCGCGGCCGGCCGGCCCATCCGCGCGACCTCGGCGGCCATGACGTCCTGCTCTACGGCAACGAACAATGGCGATTCCGAATCGGCGAAGCGTGGGAGCATGTCCGCGTGCAGCCGCGGCTCCGCGCCGACAATGGCGAGATGCTGCGGGCGGCCGCCGAGGCGGGCCTGGGCATCTGCATCCTGCCCAGCTTCATCGCCGCGCCGGCGATCGAGGCGGGAACGCTGGAGGTCCTGCTGATCGACTATCCGCTGGAGGAAGCCGGCCTGCATGCGGTGATGCCCCCCGGCCGGGCGACGACGATGCGGGTGCGGGCGCTGATCGACTTCCTCGCCGGCCGCTTCGGCCCCGAGCCCTTCTGGGACCCCTGCTGGGTCGCCGGGCAGGATCGGGCTGGACGAGACGGGCGAAGCGACTAAGACTCCGGGCGAGCTCCGCTTCGACAAAGGATCCCGGCCTTGAAATCCACCCTGCTCCTCGCCTTGCTGCTGACCACCGCGACCGGCGCCGCCGCGCAACAGGCATCGCCCGCGACCACGCCGCCGGCCGCGGCGCAAACGAGCCGGAATGCGGAAGATGCGCGCCTGCTCGCCTTCCTGGACAAGGCGTTCGACGAGGCCGTCGCCACCAGCCCGCAGACCCAGACGAGCCTGGGCCTGAAGAGCGATTACGGCAAGCTGGACGATTATACCGACGCCTATGCGCAGCGGATGCTCGCGCTTTCCGAGGCCCAGGTGCAGCGGATGAAGGCTCAGTTCGACTTCGACAGACTGAGCCCGGCCGGGCAGCTCAATTATCGCCTTTTCGACCAGGAGAATGCGGAAGCGCGGCGCATGTTCGAGTGGCGCAACCACATCTTCCCGATGACGACCATGGGGAGCCCGGCCGGGGCGATCCCGGTCTTCCTGATCAACCAGCACCGGATCGACAATGTCGCCGACGCCGAAGCCTATATCGCGCGGCTGGGCGAGGTGGAGCGGGTGATGGGCGAGATCATGGCGCAGGCGCGCGCGCAGGCCGACCAGGGGATCGTGCCGCCCAAGTTCAACTTCGCGCCGGTGCGGGCGGACGCCAAGCGCGTGATCAGCGGCGCGCCGTTCGACGCCGGCCCCGACAGCACATTGCTGGCCGATTTCCGCAAGAAGGTGACCGCCCTCGATGCGCCGGCCGAGGTCAAGGCGCGGCTGATCGGGGAGGCGAAGGCGGCGCTGGCCGGCCCGTTCAAGCGCGGCTTCGATACGATGCTGGCGACGCTCGATGCGATCGAGCCCAAGGCCAAGGGCAATGACGGCGCCTGGAGCCTGCCGCGCGGGGCGGATTATTATGCGGCCCGGCTGCGTGCGATGACGACCACCGACCTCAGCGCCGACCGGATCCACCAGATCGGCCTGGACGAGGTCGCGCGCATCCATGGCGAGATGGAGAAGATCAAGCAGCGTGTGGGCTTCGACGGCACGCTCCAGCAATTCTTCGCCCACATCAAGAACGGCCAGCAGTTCAAATATCCGAACAGCGATGCGGGCCGCGCCCAATATCTGAAGGACGCCAATGCCTTCATCGCCCAGGTGATGGCGGCAGCGCCCAAATGGTTCAGCCGCCTGCCCAAGGCGCCGCTGGAGGTGAAGGCGGTCGAGACCTGGCGCCAGGACACGGCGGCGGTCGCCTTCTACAACCAGCCTTCGCCCGACGGTTCGCGGCCCGGCATATATTATGTGAACCTGGCCGACATGAACCAGGTGCTGAAGCCCCAGATCGAGGGGATCAGCTATCATGAAGGCGCGCCCGGCCACCATTTCCAGATCGCGCTGCAGCAGGAGCTGGAAGGCGTGCCCAAGTTCCGGCGCTTCGGCGGCCACGGCGCCTATGTCGAAGGCTGGGGCCTCTATGCCGAGAAACTGGGCAAGGAGATGGGATTCTATCAGGATCCCTATTCCGAATTCGGGCACCTTTCGCTCGACCTGTGGCGCGCCGTCCGGCTGGTCACCGACACCGGCCTCCACGCCAAGCGCTGGAGCCGCGAGCAGGCGATCAAATATTTCCAGGACAATTCGCTCCTGTCCGAGCGCGACATCGTCAAGGAGGTGGAGCGCTACATCAACATTCCGGGACAGGCGACCAGCTACAAGATCGGCCAGCTGAGGATATTGGAGCTGCGCGAGCAGGCGCGGAAGGAATTGGGCGCCCGCTTCGACATTCGCGATTTCCACGCCGCGGTGCTGGAGAACGGATCGCTTCCGCTCGACATTCTGGAAGAACGGGTCGAAGCCTATATCGCCGCCGCGAAGCGTTAGAACGTCACAAGCGTCAGAGGAGAGACGAGATGGCCAAGGGTCAGAAGAAGAGCAACAAGGAAGCGCGCAAGCCCAAGAAGGAAGTGAAGAAGGTGATCGCCGCCAAGCCTTCGACCAAGGGCCTGGTCAAGGAATAGAGCATGGCCGAGCCCTTCGTCCGTCACCGCCAGCCGTGGAAGAGCGAGGAAGTCGCCAAGCTCAAGACGCTGGCCGGCAAGGGCATGGCGCTGAAGGCGATCGCCAAGGCGCTGACCCGCAGCGAGGAATCGGTGAAGGACCGCGCCAAGATCGACGGACTGAAGATCGCCAAGCTGCGCTGAAGCGACAGGCCCTGCCCCGACCAATGTGGTAGTCCCTGACAACCCCCACCCCAAACCCCTCCCCTGAAGGAGAGGGGCCTAAGTGAAAGAAGTGACGTGACCGATACGCCTCCCGACCGCCTCTCGCTCAACCCGCGCAGCCCGCATTTCGATGCCGCGCTGCTGCAGCGCGGGATCGGCATCCGCTTCAAGGGCCAGGAAAAGACCAATGTGGAGGAATATTGCGTCAGCGAAGGCTGGATCCGGGTCGCCGCCGGCCGCAGCCTGGACCGCTATGGCCAGCCGATGACGCTGAAACTCCAGGGCCCGGTCGAGCCCTATTTCCAGGACGTGAAAGCGGACGACGCGGAAGCCGGTGGGGAAGCCGAGAAGGGCGCCGATCAGACTGGCCCCGATCAGACTGGCCTCGATCAGACTGGCCTCGATCAGACTGGCCTCGATCAGACTGGCCCCGATCAGGCCGACGCCGGCTGAACCGGCGCGCCGCCGTCGTTGCTACTGGCCTGAGCGAGGCGGGACTGCTTCACCGTATCGGCAGCTGAATGCCTTCCCGGCCGGTGGCGCCCAATTCTGCAGGCGGAGCAGGTCGATCAGGAATGTACGGGCTTCGCGTCTGCCTTGCTGCGGACGGTGCTGACGCGGCGCTCTCCACACCACAAAACAGCCTCCTGTTCCCCATCCACATGCTGCTCCGCCTCCCGAAGCGCCTGCACGTCATCCTCTGCCAGAAACTCATCGAAGCAGAATGACCGCTCCTTGGTGTCGAAGCAGATCCTGTAATAACGCATCTGGAACCTCCGACTCGCAGTTGAAGCTACGAGCTTAGGCTTCGCAATGGCCGAGTCCATTGATGCAGATCATGGTTAATGCGCGCGCAGCACGGCCCGCGGGTGACTGCTGAAATTCCGACAATGAGAAAGAGCCGCCCTCTGGGGAAGTTCAGAAGGTTCGGCTTCCTAAGAAGCAAAAAAACTTTCTCCCGAAGGCGAAGGGAGACAGGGATTGGCCAGCTCTTCCGCATAGCAGAAGATGCGGAACATTTCAAGAACAAAGCCGGCGGCCTAACCGGGGCCGGATCAGCGCGGTGAAGCGGGCACCGGGCGGAAATCGCGCACGAAGCGGTCGAGCAGGCGAACGCCGTAGCCGATGGCGCCTTTCGGGCCGGTCGGGCGGGCACTGTCCGCGAATTCGTTGCCGGCAATGTCCAGATGCGCCCATGGCGTCGCGTCGGTCACGAAATAACCGATGAAATGGGCGCCGATCCCTGCCCCCGGGCCGCCGCCCGGCGCGATGTTGCGGATGTCGGCATAATTGGACTTAAGATCCTCCGCATAGCTTGGATGGAGCGGCAGCCGCCAGGCTTCCTCGCCGCTCTCGGTCCCGGCCGCCAGCAGCTGCTGCGCGAGCGGATCGCTGCGGGTGAAAAGGGCGGCATATTCGTTGCCGAGCGCGCCGACCTTGGCGCCGGTGAGCGTGGCGATGTCGACGATCACCGACGGGCGAAAGCGCCGTTCCCCGTAGGCGACGGCGTCCGCGAGGACGAGCCGGCCTTCGGCATCGGTGTTGAGGACTTCGATCGTGCGGCCATTATAGGCCTTCACGATGTCGCTGGGCCGGGTAGCCCCGCCGCCCGGCATGTTTTCCGCCAGCGCGGCGATCGCGACGACATTGACCGGGGCCGCCGACCGCGCCAGCGAAAGCACGGTGCCGACCACGGCCGCGGCGCCGGACATGTCGCCCTTCATATCCCACATATTGGCGCCGGGCTTCAGCGAGATGCCGCCGGAATCGAAGGTGATGCCCTTGCCCGCCAGCAGGACGGGCTGGTCGCGGCCGCCCTTGTAATGGACGATCAGCATGCGGGGCGGGCGGCGCGACCCTTTTCCCACGGAGAGGATCGAGCCCATGCCCAGCCGTTCCATGGCCGGCACGTCCAGTTCCTCGATCGTGACATTGGCGACGCCGCGAAAGGCCGCGCGCGTGCGATCGGCGAAGCTTTCCGGATAGACGATGTTGGGCGGTTCGTTGATCAGATCCCGGCTGAAGGCCACTGCCGCGGCCAGCGGCGCGCCGACCTGGCGAAAGCGCGCGCTGGAAGCGGTGGGATCCCCGGTCAGGATCGTCAACGGCGCATCGAGCGCGGCAGATCGCGGCGCGGCCGGATCCGCGAACATATATTCGTCGAACCGGTAGCCGGACATGGCCGCGCCGGCGGCGATCCGCGCGGCGGCATCCGGCGCGGCGAGGCCGGCGGCGGCGATCGTGACCGGCCCTTCCTCCGCGGCGGTTTCCTGGGCCGCGATGCCGCCGATATCGTGCAGCACCGGCGTCGACAGCGGGTCCGGCCCGGTGCCGACGACCAGGATCTGCGACCAGGACCCGATCCCGCGCAGCGTCAACTTCGATTTTGCCTTGCCGTCGAACTTGGCCGCGGCCAGCGCCCGCGCCACCGCCTCGCGGGCGGCAGGATCCAGCATCGGTGCCCGCGCCGCAAGATCGGCCGCGTCGGACAGCGGGATGACGAGGGCGCCGGCGGGCGCGGCCTGCCGTTCGAACTGGATCGGCCGCGCGGCTTGCGCCGGGTCGGCGGCGGCGCTCAACAGGAGAAGGGGAAAAGCGGCGGCGATGATGGTGCGCATGAAACCTCGTGAACGATATGCGAAAAGGCGAAGGACTTTATTGGCGGAGCGCCGCGCGGCGTGCAAGATGCTCCCACGGGCCGCCTGCGGGAATCCATCCGGCTTGAATTCGCCCGATCATAGCGGATAGTCATGGAGGCCGGATGCGCGCACTGAACGGCCTTGCCTATGCGATCGCCTTGCTGCTCGCTGCGGGCGAGATCGCCCGATTCTGGAATAGCGACCGCTTCTTTCCGATGGCACTGGACGAGATGCTGGTCGCGCTGGCTCTGGCCTGGGCGGCCTGGCGCGCACGCCATGACGGCGCGGCCTGGCACCTCGCGGCCTGGGGCGGCTATTGCGGGCTCGTGCTCGTGCTGCTGATCGAAACGGCCGATCACCAGATCCATGGCCCGCCCAAGGCGGCGGGTTCATTCTATCTGGCGGCGCTTTCCGTCATGCTCCTGATCGGGCTGTGGGCGCTGCGGCGTGCGTTCCGGCTGATGCGGCAGGGAAGCGGGGGGTAAGCGCACCTTCCGCACGAACGTGCCGGAGCCCGGACCCCGGGCATAGCGGGCATCGGCGATGGTGACGATCGTGCTGTCCGAGCGGCGATCGACGGTGGCGAAGGGAAGACGCGACCAATAGAGGAAATCGGCGATCTCCTTCGTCTGCCGCGCCTGGCGGATGGCGGGATCGTCCATATTCGTCGGAATCAATCCGGGATCCAGGCGCAGTTCCGGGAACGGCGTCCAGCGCAGCTCGCCGAAGCCATAGGCGCTGTCGGTGGCGAACACGACCTCCCGCCGGAACGGATCGATCGGCACCGGACTGGCGACCGCCGCCCGGATCGGGCCATGGCCCCGCGCCTCGGCCGCCTGCCGCGTCAGCCGTTCCGCGGCGACACTGCTCGCGCCCATCGCCATGGCGTAGCAGCACAGCAGGCCGAGGGCGACCCAGGCGGGCCGGCCCGGATGCGCCATTCCCCTTCGCCACCGCCTTGCCGCCAGCCAGACGCCCAAAGCGAGCGCGATCCACAGCCAGGGATCGATGATGAAAAGCACGTCGCCGTAGAACCAGCGTTCGGAGAAAGGCATGAGCAGCCTGATCCCGTAGGTGTTCATGAAATCGAGCAAGGGGTGCGATGCCCAGCCGATATAGACCAAGGCGAACAGCCAGCCGATATTGACGGCGGGCTGGCCAGGCGGGGGCGTGCGGCGGCGCCTTTGCCACTTGTCGAGAAATACCAGCGCCGCGACTAGGAGGGGCGGCAGCACCAGCATCGCGACCGGCCCGTGGGTCCAGCCGCGCCGCCATGCGAGATTTTCGCCGAAGAACAGGCCGAGCGCGTCGACATCGGGCAGGTTCGCGGCGACGATGAGGGCGGCCATGCCGAAGCGCGTCCTGGTCTTCAGCCCCGCCTGTCCCAGCGCGGCGCCCGCCAAGGCGTGGGCGAGATTATCCAAATGGCCCCCTTTTCAAATGGCCCGCTTTTCGGGGCCGCGAACGGCGAATTCCATGCGGAGCCGGTGAAAGGACAATCCGCCGGCCGGCGCAAGCGAAAGCGTGAACGGCATCGGCCAGCGCACGCCTTTACCGCGCCGCCCACCGCGCGTTACTATCCGGTCCGGCATCGGCGGCGAGGAACATGACATGTGCGAACGCGATCAGATCGACCAATGGAGCCGCGGCGGGAGCCATGATTGGGCGATGAACCGGCGGCATTTCGCGCTGGCGGGGCTGGGGGCGCTGGCGGCGTGCGCGAGCGGTTCGGTAGGTGCCGGCAGCGGCGAACTTGCCGAAGAAAGGGTGCGCTTCGCCACCGCGGACGGCAATATGGACGGTTTCTTCGTCCGCCCGGCGCAGGGGCGGCATCCGGCGATCCTGACCTGGCCGGACATTGCCGGATTGCGCGAGGCATTCGAGGTGATGGCGCGGCGATTGGCGGGGCAAGGCTATGCCGTGCTGGTCGTCAATCCATATTATCGCGCGCTGCCGGCGCCGCAATTCCGCGACTTCGCCGAGTTTCGCGGCCAGAACGGGTTCGAGAAAGTGGGGCCGTGGCGCGGCGCGCTGACGGCGGACGCGATCCAGCGGGACGCGAAGGCCGCGATCGGATGGCTCGACGATCGCCGCGAGGTCGATACCGGCCGCGGCGTCGGCACGCATGGCTATTGCATGGGCGGACCTTTCACCGTGTGGACCGCGGCCGCGGTGCCGGGGCGGGTGCGGGCGGCGGCATCGCTGCATGGCGGCGGCCTGGTGAAGCCAGACGATCCGCAAAGCCCGCACAAATTGCTCGCCGACACGCGGGCGCGATATCTGTTCGCGATCGGGCAGGACGACGATGCAAAGGCGCCGGAGGTGAAGACGGCGCTGCGGGAGGCCGCCGCCGCGGCCAGACGGCCGGCGGAGGTGGAGGTCTATTCCGCCAACCATGGCTGGACGGTGATCGACAGCCCCTCCTACGACGCCGCGGCGGCCGAGCGCGCGTGGGAACGGATGAGCGCCTTGTTCGCCACGCTGTAGCGGCGGATCGCGGTTCCTGCGGCCATGCGCCAGCGCCGGCCGGAGGAAGCGGATCGGTAGGTTTCACACCGAGCCGAGCCCTGCGCCGATCGATCGGCAGGAAACCCGTCCGGCGCCCGGGCGGTTTAGGGTACGAAAGGATCGACCATGCCCCTTAAACTCGAAGGATCGTGCCGGTGCGGCGCGGTCCGCTTTTCCGCCGACAGCCATGCGCCGGTGCCGTTCATGTGCTGCTATTGCTCGATATGCCGAAAGACCGCGGGCGGCGGCGGATATGCGATCAACCTTCACGCCGACAAAGCGACGCTGAAGGTGGAGGGCGAGACCCGGATCTTCCATGCCGAGATCGACGATGGCGAGGGCGGTTGCCGCACCAGCGAGATCGAGCGGCATTTCTGCCCGCGCTGCGGCAGCGCCTTGTGGGTGTTCAGCCCGGACTATCCGGAACTCTGCCATCCCTTCGCATCGGCCATCGACAGCGAATTGCCGAAGGCGCCGTCGCGCGTCCACATGATGCTTTCGTCCAAGGCGAACTGGGTCGAGCCGGAGATCGGCCCGGACGATCAATGTTTCGAGGAATATCCGGAGAATGCGCTGGAGGATTGGCACCGGGCGCGGGGGCTCTGGATCGACTGATCGATGCGGGCCGCGCACGGAAGGGCGCAACAAGTCCACACCCTGCCGCGCGAACGAATGAACCCAAAGCGCCGCGTGCGGGTTCAATGGGCAGGATCCATAGCGCGGAGAGGCCGGATGCTCGAACATGTTCCCCATTGGCTAGGCGCGATGATGCGCAACGTCCGGGCCGGTCATTCCAAGCTGACCATCGTCCAGGAAGGGATCGTCACCACCGAGGCGTTCATCGATCTTTCCAGCCCGGCCTTCGCCAATGGCGGGCGGCTGCCGGAGCGGTTCACCGCGGATGGCGCGGGCGTTTCGCCGCCGCTGATCTGGGGCAATGTTCCAGCCGAGGCGGATTCACTGGCGCTGATCGTCGAGGATCCCGATGCGCCGGCGGTCAATCCGCTGGTCCATGCCATCGTCTGGAACATCCCGGCGGACGAGCGGCGCCTCGCCGAGGGTGCGATCGCAGCGGATGGCCCCGGTCTGCCGGACGGCCGCGACGTCGGCCGAAGCAGCTTCGGCGAAATCTGGCTGCCGCCCGATCCTCCGAGCGGCCATGGTCCGCATGATTATGTGTTCCAGCTGTTCGCGCTCGCCGGTGCGCCCAAGATCGAAAGCAATCCCGGCCGATCGGCCTTCGTCGAGGCGATCACCGGCCATGTCGTCGCGGCCGGCATACTGGTCGGGTCGTACTCGCGGGGTGAGGCCGTCGATGCGGACGTTGCCGGGAGCCGCACCGCGCTAGCCTGAAATCGGGCAGCGGCTTCCGGATATATCAGGGAGGGCGAGGCCATCGGCGCGTTCAGCAGATTGTCGCCGCAACTCCCCCTTGCATTTCCATTAGATAGCGCTAAATTAGTTCTATCTAATGGAGGATCTATTGCAACAGGGCTTTGTCATCCAGTTCAGCCGCCACGCCGCCGAGGCGGCGGGCTTGCTGAAGGCCCTGGCCAGCGAGCCGCGCCTGCTCGTGCTCTGCCATCTCGCCGAGGCCGGCGAGATGTCTGCCGGCGACCTCACGGAACGGGTGGGCCTGAGCCAATCGGCCTTGTCGCAGCACCTCGCCAGATTGCGTGAGGAAGGACTGGTGGCCACCCGCAAGGATGCCCAAACCGTCTTCTACCGCGTCTGCGATCCGAAGGCCGAGCAGCTGCTCGCGCTTCTTCATGACCTCTTCTGCCCGGAGCTCGGGCAGGAAAGCGCCACCGGAACCAAAGGGACATGATCATGGAAAATGACATCAACCTCGAACGCGCCGCATCCCAGGTGGCGGCGGTACTGCAGGGGAACATAAAAGCGCCGCACGTGAAGGCCTTCTTCGACGAGCCAACCTTCACCGCAAGCTACGTCGTCCACGATCCCGCCACGAAGGCTGCGGCGATCATCGACAGCGTGCTCGACTTCGATCAACCGTCAGGACGGACGAGCTTCGATTCCGCCGACGCCATGATCGCCTATGTCCAGGCCGGCGGCCTGAAGGTCGAATGGCTGCTCGAGACCCACGCACATGCCGATCACCTGTCGGCCGCGCCCTATCTCCAGGAGAAGCTGGGGGGCAAGATCGTGATCGGCGCCGAGATCGTCACGGTGCAAAATGTCTTCGGGAAGATCTTCAACGAAGGCACAGGCTTCGCCCGCGACGGCTCGCAATTCGATCGCCTGCTCGTCGACGGCGACACGCTGACGATCGGGGAAATCCCCCTGATCGCGCTCCACGTCCCCGGCCATACGCCGGCGGACATGGCCTATATTATCGGGGACGCCGTCTTCACGGGCGATACGATGTTCATGCCGGATTACGGCTCGGCGCGAGCGGACTTTCCGGGCGGCGACGCGCACCAGCTTTACCGGTCCGTCCGCCGCCTGATGAAGCTGCCGGATCGGAGCCGGGTCTTCCTGTGCCACGATTACAAGGCACCGAATCGCGACGAATATGTGTGGGAGACGACCATGCTCGCCGAGCGTAGCGGGAACGTCCACATCCACGAGGGCGTGAGCGAGGAGGATTTCGTCGAGATGCGCACGCAGCGCGACGCGACCCTGTCCATGCCGAAGCTCATCCTGCCGTCGATCCAGGTCAACATGCGCGGCGGCCGGATGCCGGAGCCCGAGGAAAATGGCGTCAGCTACCTGAAGCTGCCGATCAACCAGCTCTGAGAAGGCAATCATGGACCTGATGACACCATTTTTGGCCATAAGCGGAGGCTTGCTGATCGGCACCGCCGCGGCCCTCTTCCTGCTCCTGAGCGGCCGCGTCGCGGGCGTCAGCGGCATGATCGCCGCGGCGGCCAGGATGGGGCCGAGCGGTACGCCCCGGTCGCAGGCGACGGCATTTCTCGTCGGCCTGCCGATCGGCGCGGCATCGATCGCGCTGCTGGTACGGACGCCGGAGGTGATCGTCACCTCATCGGTGCCGCTGCTGATCGGCGCGGGTCTCCTGGTCGGCTTCGGCACCCGGCTGGGCAATGGCTGCACCAGCGGCCATGGCGTCTGCGGGATGGCCCGTCTGTCGCCGAGGTCGCTCGCCGCCACGGCGACCTTCATGGCGAGCGGCGCCGCCGCCGTCTTCATCCTGCGCCACGTGATCGGAGGCTGACATGCGCAATCTCTTCCCCGGCCTGTTCACGGGAATCGTCTTCGGCGCAGGGCTGGCCCTGTCGGATTTGGTGAACCCGGCCCGCGTGCAGGCATTTCTCGACATTGCCGGCGCCTGGGATCCGACCTTGATGTTCGTCATGGGCGCTGCGCTCGTGCCGTCCGCCATCGCCTATCTGATCCTTCGACGCCGGATGATGCGGCCGCTGTTCGGCGACCGCTTCGCCATACCGGAAAGCCGCGTCCTGGACCGCCCTTTGCTTGTCGGCGCCGCCATGTTCGGCGTCGGCTGGGGCCTGGTCGGCCTTTGTCCCGGACCCGCCGTCGCAGGACTGGTGCTGGGCGCCTGGCAAACGTGGCTGTTCGCAGGCGCGATGCTTGCCGGCATGGGCCTGCACCACCTCTTCACCTCGATCCGGGCGCCCGCGCCCGCATATGAAGGATGATCAAGATGGAATTCACGCGACTTTCCGAGCAGCTGGCGACGGCGCCGCAAGTGCGGCCCGAGGATCTTCGCGAGATCGCCGCCTCCGGCTTCGTCGGCATCATCAACAACCGGCCCGATGCCGAAGCGCCAGACCAGCCGCGCGCGCTCGAACTCGAAACCGAAGCGAAAAGGATCGGCCTTGCCTATTGGCATATACCCGTCGCGCCCGGGGCGATGACCGACAAGGACGTAAAGGCATTCGCCGCTGCCCTCGGCGAAGCGAAGGGTCCCGTGCTCGCCTTCTGCCGAACCGGCAACCGCTCCGCCACACTCTGGAAGGCCGTGCACGGAATAGTCTGACGCCTGCCTCGAACTGGATGATCCCGCATGCTCGATACCATTCAATATCTGCTTGGCGCCGGATCGGGTGTGCTGGTCGGGTTCGTTCTCGCCTTGGTCGGGGGCGGCGGCTCGATCCTCGCCGTGCCGCTGATGGTGTATCTCGTCGGCGTGCCGAACCCGCATGTGGCGATCGGCACCAGCGCGCTCGCAGTGGCGGCCAACGCCCTGACCGGGCTGCTCAACCACGTCCGCCAGGGCAATGTGAAATGGCGCTGCGCTTTGGTCTACGCCGCCGCCGGCATTGCCGGCGCTTTCGCAGGATCCACCGCAGGCAAGGCTTTCGATGGCCAGAAGCTGCTCTTCCTGTTCGCCATCGTCATGGTGGTCGTTGGCATAGCGATGCTCCGCAACCGGCGCCGCGAGGGCGATGCTTCGGTCGTCCTGGGGCGGGAGAATGCAACCAAGCTGGTCGGCTTTGGCGCCGGTACCGGCCTGTTCGCCGGCTTCTTCGGCATCGGCGGGGGTTTCCTCATCGTGCCGGGGCTGGTGGCCGCAACGGGCATGCCGATCATGAATGCGATCGGATCGTCGCTCGTGGCGGTGAGCGCTTTCGGACTGACGACGGCCGCCAATTACGCATTTTCGGGCCTGATCGACTGGGCGCTCGCCGCCGCTTTCGTCGCCGGCGGCGTGGCGGGGGGCTTCATCGGCGCGCGCCTGGCCAGGCAGCTCTCCGGCAAGCAAGGCCGCCTGACCACCCTCTTCGCCGGCCTGATCTTCGTCGTCGCCGCCTACATGTTATGGCAAAGCGCCGCCGCGCTCTGATCGATCATGTTGCCTGACGTCGTGACACTTGGCCCGCTGGCCTTTCCGCTGGAGCGCCTTCTGGCCGTCGGCCTGATCTGGGCGTTCCTGACGGGCTCGCTCCGGCTGGTCCGGAAGGAGGACCGGCGCGCCAGGCGCACGCCGTGGCTGGCGCTCGGCACAGGGATCGTCGCCGCCCGGATGAGCTTCGTCGCAGCGCATTGGGAGGCGTATCGGCCCGACCCGGCAAGCGTCGCGTATCTTTGGCAAGGTGGGTTCGAACCCGTTGCGGGCATCGTGGCCGCGGCCGCCATTCTCGTCATCGGCATGAAGAGCGTCCGCAAGGCCGCAGGATCCCTGCTCCTGTTGGCGTTCGCGAGCGGGCTCTGGTTCGGTTACCTCCAGCTCGAGGCGCAGCGCCCTCGTCCATCATTTCCCGAAGGCATCGCTCTTGCCGATCTCAACGGACGGCCTTTCTCGCCAGGCGATCTTCGCGGACGGCCCTTCGTGGTGAATTTGTGGGCCTCCTGGTGCGGACCGTGCCGCCGCGAAATGCCGATGTTCGTCGACGTGGCCTCCAGGACGCCGGACGTTCGGGTGCTGCTGGTCAATCAGGGGGAGGACCGGCGCCTGATCCAGGACTTCCTCGAGGATGAGGGGCTGCCGGCCGGGAATATCCTCTCCGATCGCGGCGCGACTCTCATGCGGCTCACCGGCAGCTCCGGCCTTCCCACGACGCTCTTCGTGCGGGCGGACGGACGCATCGAGGAAGCCCATATGGGAGAAATGTCCCGGGCGGCGCTGCTGCAGGGGATGGAGGATTTGCGTCGGCGGTAAGCGATAGCGGGTCGAGAGGCAGATTGGCCGCCTTTCGATCTTATGCCGCCGCCGCGCAAGACCCGAACTGGTCGCTTCGGTCGCTTTCGAGCCAGCCGCACAAGGCTTCGGGACTCATGGGGCGGCCGTACAAATAGCCCTGCGCTTCGTCGCAGCCCATCGCGACCAGCCAATCGTGCATCTCGACCCTTTCAACGCCTTCGCCGACCACCCGGTAGCCGAGATCGTGCGCCAGCGTGATCATCGATCGGATCAGCGTCTGTTCCCGATCGCCGCGCACCATGTCGCCGACGAAGGACTGGTCGATCTTCAGGATATTGCCCGGCAGCTTCTGGAGATAGGCAAGGCTGCTATGGCCGGTGCCGAAATCGTCGATCGCGACCTGCAGGCCGGCCTCGACCAGGACGCCGAGCTGGGCGGAGGCGCCGGCGACGTCTTCCATGATGGCGCTTTCGGTGACTTCGAGTTCGACCGACTGCGCACGGACGCGATGCTTGAGGAGCAGCAGCTGCACCTGCTGCGCGAAACCGGGATCCTTCAGGTTGGTCGCCGAGATATTGATCGACAGGCACAGGTCGATCCCCGCTTTTTGCCACCGCGCAAGCTGTTCGAGCGCCGTATCCAGGACCCAGCCGGTCATCGGGTTGGCAAGCGCGGTCTGTTCGACGACCGGGATGAATTCCGCCGGCGAAATCTCACCGAGCTGGGGGTGGCGCCAGCGAATGAGCGCCTCCGCCCCCACGCACCGGCGGGTCGCGAGGTCGATGCGCGGCTGGTAGGCGAGCGACAGCTGGTCCTTGGCCGCGAGCGCCTTGCCGAAGTCGCTCAGCAGCCGGAACCGGCGCTGGTGGAGGCTGTCGGCGGCCTGCGAATAGATGCTGACCATCGACGGAGAGCCGCGCGCGTCCTGCGCCGCGCTGTGCGCGGTCCGCAGCACGGCGCTCGGCGTGGTTTCACCGGCGACGAACGGCGCCACGCCGATGCTCGTGGCCATGATGAAGCGATCGCCGGAGCGATTGGCAAAGCGGCCCAATATCTCGACCAGCGACGCCAGATAGGCCTGCTCGTCCACTTCGGGCGGCGCCAGGAAGGCGAATTGGGTCGCGGCGACGTGATAGGCGGTGCGATCCCGCCCCAGCGCGCCGGTGATGGTGCGGGCGGCCTCCCGCACGATCTGGTCGAGGAAGGCCGCGCCCATCACCCGCAGGCCGTTGTCGAGCTGTTCGTGCCTGGCGAGATCGACGAGCATTGCGAGCCGCCGCTCACCGGGGCGGTCCCGGCCGAGATCGGCCAGATCCTCTAGGAACTGGGTGCGGTTCGGCAATCCGCTCAACGGATCGAGCCGTCCGAAGGCATGCTGCAACTCGATCTGCGCCATGACCATCTTGGCCAGATCGTCGAGCGCGTTCATCTCCAGCGCGGTGGCTTCACGCGGCTCGGTGCCAAGCACGCACAGAGCGCCCAGGCTGTACCCCTCGCGGGTCGTCAGCGAGGCCCCGGCGTAGAAGCGGACACCCTGCGCCGCGAGGTTGCTGGTGCGGTAGCAGCTATCCTCCAGCAGGTCCGGGATCAGGACGGTGGCGGCGCTTTCGGCGACCTGCGCGCATGGCGCCTTTTCGCGCGGGATCGACCAATGGCTGACGCCGACGCGGGACTTGAACCATTGGCGATCGCGATCGGTGAGCGAGACGGCGGCGATCGGCAGGCCGAAGATCTGGCTCGCCATGCGCGTGATCCGGTCGAAACTCTCGCTCGGGGCCGTATCGAGCAGGTTCAACCGGTAAAGTGCGTCGAGCCGCGCTTCTTCTTGCATATCGTGCATGGGATCATTCTCCGAACCGGCAGGATAGAAGGCTAGCGTTTAGAGATGTTTAACGGTGTTTGATTGGGATCGCGGTGACGCCGCAGATAGCGAGGGCGCTTCGCCACCTGATCTTGGGGCGAGGTTTCGGCCGAGGCGGACAGGTTGGCGGCGATCGTCGAGGATGCCGATGCGCCGGCGGTCGATCCCTTGTTCACGCAATCGTCTGGAACATTCCGCCCGATGAGCGTCGCTTTGCCGAGGGCGCGATCGGAGCCGATGGCCCCGGCCAGCCAGACGAAAGGAACGTCGGCCGGAGCAACTGCTTCTTGGAATATTGCGGCACAATTGGTGTGTTTAGGAAAACTGTCACCGTAATTACTGTTGGCGATCGCGAGCGGGCTCTGGTTCGGATACCTCCAGCTCAAGGCGCAGCGCCCTCGTCCGTCATTCCCCGAAGGCATCGTGCGCGGGCAGCGAACCTTCGCAAGCAATTCACGATTGGCAACGCCTCGCCGCTGATTGACCGCGAACTGCGGAACGCTCTCGAGCACTTCGACGAGCGGTTAGACGAATACCTTCTCGGCGACATTGCCGGCTACATTTTTCCGGGTCCAATGATGGAAGATACCGAGCTCGCAGACGATCCCGTTAGTCATATCTTCCGGCTAATCGATCCCGTGAAAGAGATTTTCGTCCTCCTTGGCCAGAAACATGATTTTGGCTCCGTTCGGCCCGAAGTGCAGCGCGTCGCTGAATTGGCAGGGAAAATTGCCTGATAGGTTCTGTCGCCCGTCGCCGAAGCTAGGCAACTGAAGTGGTTCCGGATTACTTCTAGGCGTCCAGCATTTCTCGTGCAGAAGCCGACGGCAGCGCGCCCCCTAGTTGCCGTTGTAGCTAATCGTTCGCAACGTCGATGGCCATCGCTTTTTGGCCGAGCCGCTTCTTTGAGGATGGCCGAAGACGCAAGGTCGCATCGCGGATGCGTCCAACGACGGGCAGAGAGGCGGCCTTGAACAAAGGAGAAATTCGCCAACCCGTTTAATCGCAGTTAGCCGGCTAAAATGCCGGTTAGCCGCTCATCACTCGAACCGTTCCTCCTGTTCGCCTTCTCGCTCCCTTTCGCGATCGGCCCAGTCAGCGAGTTTAGAGATCTGAGTTGAAACCCACGACCGAACGGTAGCATCGGAATGCTCGGACAAGGCGAGGAGAAGTTCTCGACGACGGTCCAGAATAACCGACAGGTTTCCAGACCAGCCGCTGGGTGCCAATCGTGAGGCATTATGTTCGAGGAAAGCTGCGCGATCAGGTGCACGGTCGATCCCCTCCACAAACAGCGGGGATAGACCGATATTCTGGTCGAGGGGGTCTGAGGTGAAAATACTTAAGGACCGACCGATCAATGGATACCGGGAATCTGCCGCTTTGTCAGCCCAAGCCCATAAAACCTCCGGCTTAACCTTTTCGAGTGGCGAACGCTTGTCGAGCCCGACGCCGCCGTAAATAGGGTCATCGTCGTCGCCGAGGACCAGAAAGAACTCATCCAAGGCCACGCGTGGCTGCGCTTCGAACAGCGCATCGAACGCATAATCAAGTTGAAACGCGTAAACCTCCCGAGCGGCAATCTTGGCTTTGAGGACGCGGATCAGGTCGCGCGCCCTCGTCTCACCTTCTGCACCGACGTAGCAATGCTTGATGGTTTCCTGGATACGATGCTCTCTGACATCACCCGTGTCTTTGTAGTTGATCCCGAGAAGTATCCGGTGCCCCACATCGTAAAGGGCTCCCTCTATCTCCTTCCCGTCGGTTTTCAGGCAGTAGATGGCCATGTGCAGAATTTCGAGAGCAACCGCTGGCCCTGCGCTTAGCCCGCAAAGGTCATCGAGCATCGTCACCAACGCGCTTTGTGGGGCGGTCCCGATAACTCCCGATGCCAACGAATGAAAACGATACGCTTCAATGTTTCCGTGAGAAATTGCAGCTCGAAGCCGCGCGATGGCTTTGTCGTCAATTCCAACCTGCGCTTGCAGGTATACGAAATGCGCGGCCATTTCCGTATCCGTCAGCAAGTCATCAAGAATCGAAGAGCAGAGATCAGGGTCGAGGCTATTCAACTCGCGAAGAAACCCACCAAGGGTGGTGGCACAGCGACTCTCGACTGGCAGCGCAATCAACGCGCTTCGAAGCGTTGCCCAGGTTTCGGTGGGAGGCGCCGCGGATTGGGCCAAGCCAACGCCGAAAGCGAATGCGCGAGGGGCCGAACTAGACTGTAGCACCTCTGGCAAAAAGGTCGCCATGAGGTCTGCCTGGCTACCGAAGTCTCGACCGATCGCCGTCGTCTTTTGCGCTAGTCGTTCGTAGGATCGGGCGTAATCCCTTTCGCCATTTTCATTGCGCTCGCCGTCCAGCACGTCGAAGCCGACCCCGCGCCCCTGCAAAACATACGCTCGCGCCACATTGAGCGCATCCGAGGGACGTAGTCGCTCCTCGATTGCGGCGACGCGCGCCTTTACTTCTGGTTGCCAACGATCCCCGTCAAATTGAATGGCTCCGCGAATTGCGAGCCAGCCATCGATCCATTCTCCATCTTTGATGAATTCGGACGCAGCAGCCTCTATCGCATTGAGACACGCCTCAATGCCCAAAATGCCGCGCAAATTTGCAGACACGATGCACTTGATCTCGCTTCGATGCGCGGCGTTCGCAGCTAGTTCAACGGCTAGATAAATTGCGTCGCTATACCAGTCCCAGATGTCGCCATAAGTCGGCGGATACCAGCCGAAGTCCCGAGGGCGTGCACCAAAATCGAAGTTAGATGATGACGAAAAATGGCCTGACTGTAGCAAGCCGTCCAGCGCCAAACCTGCACAACGGATTGGCCCATTATCACCGGTCCCGAACAGCGTGCGGATCAAGTTCCTTCTTTGATCTGGTGAGGTTTGTGTGCCCGACAAGTGCAGATGAAAGAGTTCTTCAAAAGCGCCACGGGCTGAATTGTGGTTTTCAGTCTGCGATTCTGCCGCAACAAACTTACCGAGCAGACTGGTCGCGCGGTCGAATAGGGCAGGATCGTAAGCCAGCGACTTCAAGACCATCGTCAATTGCCATCGAGACGGCGCTTTAGGATCGAGAATCGCAGCCTCGTCTGGCCCGGCCACCTCTGCCTCGATCCTTGCAAGAACGAGCGTAGGTGCCACCGGGGCTATGTTGCGCAGCATCTCCAGCGCGTTGTCATCACCGACGAAAATGTTGCCAAATGGTCCATTGGGTTGCAGCCAGCGTCTAATAGCTTGCTGGGCCTCAGTGCTGTCATGTAAGTATCCGAGCCGACGTGAGAGCGACTTCTGCAACCGTGCCGGAGCATTCGCGCACAGGCTGTCCAATTGATCCGGCGGAATGCGTTCAAGTGCCTGTGCTGCCAGGCGATTGGCAATTGCGTGCGGTAACAATGCGCGCCAACGACCACGAGATTGCACGACGGATCGCCGTTTCAACTCCGCCACGAAGGCATACAGTTTGATCGTGTTGGCCCCCGCGATGGGCGCTAAGAAGGCAAGCTCGCCTGTATCGGAGAGGTCCATCCCGTCGAACGAATAGACCAGCGAAAGTGCCTCGGCTGCGTTGAGTAGGTCATCGCTATGATCGTTGCGTTGCTGAAAAATTCGCGCGAAGAGATCGCGATCCCTAAGATTTCCGAGAGTGCCGCCTCTTTTTAGAGTCTCAGCCAGAACCCCCGCGACCCGAAAGTTCCCTCCGCTAAACTCAGCTATCCGATCCCGGTCAACTTGAGCAACATAGTCAAAGTTTGCCTTTAGCCATTCGCCGATCGTTCCATCCGAAGCAGCCTGTAGGCGAAAAATCTCAGTGCGTTCTGGCTCATCGTCTCGAACGTCATACTCAACCGTGATCAGACTAACTTGGCTTTTGCCGCTCCCGCAGATCTTCGCCAAATCCGCATGCGTTTGCGGATTGCAGTTATCGACAACCAGTATTGCCCGTTGATCGGTTTCGAGAAACTGCAAAGCAAGCTGCTTTGCGGTGGGGTCCGGCGTATCTGAATAGTCTGTATAAATCGCGAGAGACGGATCGAGCGCCTCCCCACCGACCTCACTCTCGAAAAGGGCCTGTACCAGCCTTGTTTTTCCGAGGCCCGACATGCCGATCAGGCGAACGCATTGCGCAGGCTGGGACAGAAGGTCGCGGATACTGTTAATGCCGTCAACGACGGCTAGGACATGCTGAACTCCTGTTCGAGCATCGATCAAACAGGCGGCATCGTCGGCGATAAATTTGCCGTCTCCACCAACGCGTATGCCAGACCAGTCTCCAAGCGATTGCCAGCCCGCTAAGGGCCTTCCGACCTTCGCCCGCACCCATGCCGCAACGCCGGGATACTGATTGACCCACGTTGCAAGGCGCTCACGGTCATAGAAATCGACCAGAAGTTTTGACTGAGACGGATGACCATCAAGGCTCTCCGACATCGCTGTCCGACGATCGCTGAGAGGCTTGTCAGCGACGGAACCCTGGGAGCTTACAATTATGTACGCTCCGCCGTCGTCTGCGAGGTTGCCGATCACCGGTCGCAGTATGCCTTTGGGCGACATCTCGTCTTTTATTGCCGACGCCGACATATCCGGCTTTTTGACTTGGACACCCAACGGCACCCGAGGAACGAAATCCCCTTCGTAACCTTCAACCGCGACCTCGACGCGCACATCCAATCCACCATCAGCGGCGTCTTGGTGGCCGCCCGCAGTTACGCCGGCGATAGGCATGCATTTTGCTCTAAGTTCCGCGATAGCCAGGCGAGAGACGAGCGTGCGTAACTCTGTGTCGCCCAAACGCTGAATCTCATCTCCAGTTACTTCAAACATACTGGCCTCAACGATTCCAATGCTGACAGTTGCCTTAATGATTTCGAAGGCAACAAAGAAGGAGCACAGCGTATTAAGCCCTAGGGCTTGACACAGAAATTCCACTTGCGCTCAGTCTTTTGGCGGAAGTCTGTGGATACCTTCGCTGCCAAACCAGCATGTGCTTATCTTCAGGAATGCGGTCAACTACTTGACCTTTTTCAAGGTCCGTGACGTTTGGCCCCCAAAGCGATGACGCACAAGTCCGGCAAATCCGCTTCAAGGCTGCGGGAAATCCGACGGAGTGGCTCCTTTCCCGCCGATCCCGGCAGCCCTGCCTGGTAGCTGATCTATGGATCTTTTTTGAGAGCCTCGCTAGTCAAAGCTGCCAGACTGCATCTGCCCATTTCCAGCGGATCGCTGAGTTGATCAGCCAATGTCCGGTCTGACGGCTATCGCACCTAAGACCTGCCAGTCGGCAAGCGGCCCAGGACCGGCCATAGCCGCGATGGCGGGCCTCGCATGGGGATTACTCTACCCGCGTGGCAAGGCCGAGCTTTTTTCACCTAAGCTGCGCCCCGGGCGCCGCGCAGCCACCTTTCAGGACCATGCCCGGCCGAGCGCCCGTAACCTTGCCATCGGCTAGCACGAGCTGACCATTGACGATGACGTCGTCGATCCCGACTGGAGAAGTGGTCGGCTTGTCGAGCCACGCGCGGTCGTCAAGTTTGTCGTAATCAAAGATCGTGATGTCGGCACGCAGGCCCTCCCGCAGCACGCCGCGATCGGTCAATCCCATACGGTGCGCCGGCCACGACGTCATTTTGCGCACCGCATCTTCGAGCGTCAGCACGTTGCGACGCTTCACATATTCGGCGATTGTCCGTGCGGCGTTGCCATAGGCTCGGGGGTGCGGCAGGCCCAGACCGTCTATTTCGCCATAGACTTCTGCCGCGCCCGCGTCGCTTCCGATCGAGACCCATGGTTGCTTCAGTGCAGTTTCGATATCGCGCTCGTCCATGGACATGTAGATCGCCATCGCGCGCTTCGGCAGAGCCGCAAGCATGATGTCCCACGCCAAATCGGCCGGGTCGGCGACACCTTCCGCCTTGGCGATGTCTGCAATCGACTTGAAACGATATTTCGCGAACTTCGGATTGTGCGGATTGGCCAGAATGACGTTATTCCATCCGCCGACCGAGTAGACCATATTTGTCCAGCCAGGCATTGGACCCTTCTTTATATCGGCCTTCATCCTTGTGCGCTGAGCTGGATCCTTGAGCAGCTTCACCGCCTCATCGAAGCCTTTGGCGTACACCCATGTCGGCGCCGTGACCTCCAGTCCGGTCCCCGAGAACGGATACATGTACATGTCGGCGGCGATGTCGACGCCGCGCGCTCGCGCGTCGTTCACCAGCTTAACGGCGCCGGGCATCAGCTGCCCATATTTGGGTGCGTAGGAGGCTTTCAGGTGAAAAATTTCAACTTTCACCCCAGCGCCCTCGCCGATCGCGATCGCCTCCTTGATGCCCTCCAATAAGCCCGCGCTCTCGTCGCGCATGTGCGTCGCGTAGACCGCGTTGCATGGCGCGGCCACTTTGGTGATGTCGATCAGTTCCTGCGTCGTCTGAAACGTGCCAGGGGGATAGATCAGCGCGGTGGCAAGGCCGAGCGTGCCGGCGTTCATCGCGATTTTCACCTTCGTTTGCATATCGACCATTTGCGATGGTGTTGGTCGGCCATCGGCATCGCCCATTACCGCGCTACGCGCCTGCGTCGGTGAGTAATAAGAACCGAAGTTGACTGCGATTCCCGTGGTTTCAAGCTCCTTGAAATAGGCGGCGATTTCCTCGGCAGGCACCGGGGTACCGCCTTCACCCGCGATCAACGTCGTGACGCCGGTGCGCAGCTTGTTTTCGGCAAGCCCATTTTTGCGCAGCACGCTGCCTGACTGGTCCATCATGTCGATCCAGCCGGGCGTGACATAGCGGCCACGCGCGTCGACTTCGCGTTTACCCCTGCCCAAAACTTTCCCAATCTTCGCAATGCGCCCGTCCTTGACGGCGACATCGGCTGACACCCACGGATTGCCGGCACCGTCGAGGACCCGGCCACCACGGATGACGATGTCATAATCGCCAGTGGCCTGCCAACCTGCCGCTGGCGTCGTTACAATGCTGACGGCACCAAGCGCGGCACAGAGTTTGAGTTTCATTGCGCATTTCCCCTCTCGCGGTCGCCGCGGCGACATCACAGCGCGCCATCTCTACGCGGTATTTCGGGAACAGGAAGCCGCCTTTAAATCTTGCCGCGCCGAAGCGGCCGCAACGATTCCGTTCCTGCGCCAAGACCGTTACCGTGATCGCACCCCTCATCGAATGGGGCAAGCGATCCTCGACGGCGCACCGCCCCTCAGCGGCTCGCCGCCCCGGCCGCCTTCCATTTCCTCATCGCCGCACGCACCGCGTCATGCGGCAGGCCGAAGACCTTGAAGCCGTCGGCGCCGGTCATGTCGCGGGCGGCGACCATGGCATTGACGACGGCTTCCTCGGTGGCGTCGACGGTGGCTTCGAAGAGGGGGGTGAGTTCCTCGTTCGAAAAAAGTTCGACCCGGGTGGTGCCGGCCTGGACGGCCGGGACGTTGGCATTGGCGGTGGAGAAAGCGACGAAGATGTCGCCGGAGCCAGCGCTGGCGACCGAGCCCAGGCGGCCGAGGCCGAGGCCGGCGCGCTTGGAGAGGCGCTTGAGCTGGTGCGGCAGCAGCGGCGCATCGGTGGCGACGATGATGATGATCGAGCCGTCGCCGGCGCGGCCGCCGGGCGCCGCCGCCGGGCGACAGGCGGGCAGGCCGGCCGGCATGACCGGGTTGGTGACCTGGATGGCGGGGTCTGCCTTGCAGGGGAGATAGGTGTCGGCGAGCTGGGCGCCGATCGGGGCGCCGGCGATGCGCAAGGCCGCGCGATCGCCATAATTGCATTGGACCAGCACGCCGATCGTATAGCTCTTGCCGCTTTGGCGGACGAGGCGGGACGCGGTGCCGATGCCGCCCTTGAAGCGGTTGCAGATCATGCCGGTGCCGCCGCCGACCGCGCCTTCGGCGACGGGGCCGCTTTTGGCCGCGTCGAGCGCCTGGCGGGCATGTTCGGCCTTTACGTGGAAGCCGTTGATATCGTTGAGGACGCCATCATAGGTTTCCGCGACGAGCGGCACGAACCAGCGGGCATCCCAGCCCTTGTCGACCATCCAGCCGATCGTCGCGTCGCGGACCACGCCGACACTGTGGGTGTTGGTGATCATGACCGGGCCATCGAGCAGGCCGCGTTCGTCCAGCCAGACCGTACCGGTCATCTCGCCGGCGGCGTTGAGGGTCGACCAGGCCGCGAAGACCGGCGCCGTCGATGCCTTTCCCCGCGGCAAGACGGCCGTGACGCCGGTGCGGACCGGTCCTTCGCCGACGCGGAGCGGGCCGGTGCCGGAAATGAGGGTGACATGGCCGACCTCGACGCCGGCGACGTCGGTGATGGCGTTGAGCCTGCCGGGCTCGCCATGGAAAGGGACGCCGAGATCGCGGGCGCGCGCGGGCTGCGCCGCCCCATCGGACTGCGCCGGTGCGGCGGCGGGAAGCGCGAGGGAGAGGAGAGCGGCAAGCGAAGTCGCGACAAGGTTCCTGATCATGATGCCCCCGGAAGAAAAAGCGCAAGACCGATAGGGATCAGATCGGGCCGAATGGCAAGGTGGCACATCGCAAGATGGTACGGGCCAGTTTCGGCCGATCAGGCGGCGATCGTGTCGGCCCAATGATCGCGATAGGCCCGCAGCGTCACGAACATCTCCGATTCCTCCGCAGCCGGATCCAGACCGGGGGCGAGGGACGGCAGGGTCCGGCGCAGGCCCGAACTTCCGCACCGCAGGAAAGGGTTGATGCGGCGTTCTTCCGCCAAGGTGGTGAAATGGAGCCGATCGGCCGGAAGCCGTGCCAGATCGTCGGCGACGGCCCGCACATCCTCATTGCCCGGATCGACATGGTCGGCGAAGCGGAGGTTGCGGGCGAGATAATCGTGGCCGGGATAGAGGATGGTTTCATCGGCCAGCGGCGCGATCTTCGCGACCAAGGTTGCGTACAGGCTCGGCGCGTGGCCGCCATAGCCGCAATTGCCGGCGCCGCCCGCGAACAAGGTATCGCCCGAGATCAGGAACGGGGTGCCGCCTTCCGATCCGGCGAGGCAGATGCTGGCCATGGTATGGCCGGGCGTTGCGATCACCTTCAGTTCGGCAGCATTGCCGATGCGGATGACGTCCCCGTCCTTCAGCGTGCGGTCGATATCCTGGAGGGTGCCGGCGGCGGCGTGGGGGGCGAGAATCTGCACATTGTCCGACGCCTTCATCGCGGCGTTGCGGCCGGCATGATCCCAATGTTCGTGGGTGTTGACGACCATTTTCAGGTCGAGCCGGTGGGCGGCCGCGGCGGCGCGGATGGCGGCATCGTCGAAGGGATCGATGGCGGCGGCT
This sequence comes from Sphingosinicella rhizophila, assembly GCF_032378825.1. NCBI lineage: Bacteria > Pseudomonadati > Pseudomonadota > Alphaproteobacteria > Sphingomonadales > Sphingosinicellaceae > Sphingosinicella > Sphingosinicella rhizophila. The sequence goes on from NZ_JAVUPU010000004.1 coordinate 152,461, forward strand.
TCGCGCGTTTCCGGGCAATAGACGATGTAATGGAAATGATCGAAGGGCGTGCCGGGGCGGAGCGGCAGCACCTTGGCCGTCATCAATATTCCCCGGAGGCGAGCGCTTCGCGGAGATTGTCGAAGAAGAGCCTGTAATTGGCCTCCGACATGGCGCGCGCCTGTTCCTCCGGCACGTAGTCCAACGGGGTGAAGGTGGAGCGGGCAAGCAGGATGCAGGCATCGGGGCCGGCCGGGATGACCCTGGCGGAGCCGAGATAGCCGGCGAAGGGGACGATATCGCCGGTGTCGATGATCTCGAAGGTCATTTCCATCCGGTCGGGATCGTAATGGACCAGCTTTTCCTTCACATAGCCATCGGCGAGATGGCCTTCGGTGCGCATGGTGCGGACCATGCCGAGCCCCTGCCCTTCGAACTCGATCGCGGAGACGAAGCCGCGTTCGGCGCGGATCTGCCCTTCTTCCGTATCGAACAATTTCCACATCCGTTCCGCCGACGCTTCGAAGCGTGCGGCCCGTTCGACGATGATCATCAGCCTTTCCTTCCTTTCGCCAGAACCGGGCCCTGGCCGTTGCCGATCAGATCCCATTGCAGCTGCATCTTGTGAACCTTCAGCACCAGGCTGGTCTCGACCGCGCCGATATCCGGCTTGCCGTAGCAATGGGCGGTCAGGAATTCGCGATAATCGTCGTGCGAGCGATGGTAGGTGGCGACGCCGACATCGAAGCGGCCGAGCGTCATGATCAGATAGAAGACCTCCGGCACGTCGTGCAGGCGCGCGATCAAAGCATCGAGATCGGCGCCCTGGGCGACATTGATGAAGGTGAGCGCGTTGAAGCCGTAGCCGAACGCCTCCGGCAGCGCCTCCGCCTGGATCGAGATGATATTGTCGTCGATCAGCTGGCGGACGCGGTTGCGCACCGTCCCTTCCGACACGCCGACCGAGGCCGCGATCATCGAATAAGGCATGCGGCCATCCTGCTGCAGCAGCTGGATGATGCGGGCGTTGAGCTCATGCGAATCATCGGACGGGGCGGCCGACGGAGGCGGGCCGGCGGACCTCCCGTCCTTCCTCGCGCCCGCCTTCGCAGCGGTCTTCGCAGCGGTCTTCGCGACCGTCTTCCTGGCCGCCTTGCCAGCCGTCTTCGTCCCTGCGGTCATGATGTCCCCATGCTCGATCCGTTGCGACTGTAACCAACGGCAGCATTATCCGCAACAGGTTCATGCGTTGATTGCGGTATCCACAGTTTATCATCGCATATGATGAGGAATCCGTATTGACTTGCCCAATATCGAATCATATCCGTAGCGAAAGCCGGCAACCGGCCCCGTTCCAGGAGAGCGACTTGAACCAGATACTGCCCCCCGCCCCGCCGCGCCCGCTGGCGCCGCCATTCGAAGGGACGGACGGCGTCTATAGCCAGACATGGTTTCCGGTGTGCCGATCCGACGAGGCGGAGGCGGGCAAGGTGCATGGCGCCGATTTCCTGGGCGGCCGGGTGATCGTGATGCGCGACGCGGACGGCAAGGCGAGCGTGCTGAGCGCTTATTGCCCGCATCTTGGCGCGGACCTGTGCACCGGCGAGATGATCGAGAATACAGTCCGCTGCCCGTTCCATTTCTGGCGCTACGGGCCGGACGGCCGCTGCGTGACGACCGGTTCGGGCGATCCGATCCCGCCGACGGCGCGGCTGTTCGCATTCCCGACGGTGGAACGATATGGCTGCATCTTCGCCTATAATGGCGACGATCCTTCCTTCGAGATTCCAGGATTCCCGGACGCGCCGGAACGGCTGATCTGGAAGACCGGCGAATATGAAGGCGGCCTGCCGACCGATCCGTGGGTGGTGTGCTGCAACACGCCGGACATGCAGCATATCGAGGTGGTGCACGGCATCAGTTTCGACAACGGCCAGCCGCACGACCAGGTGGAATGGACCGACCATTCGATGCTCTATGCCTTTAACGGCAAGCATCGCGACGGCGCGCCGATCAATTTCCGGGTCGGCATATATGGCACCAACATCTATTGGCAGGACGGCTATATCGACGGCCGCTGGTTCGGCTTCATCGCGCCGATGGGGCTGCCGACGCCGGGCAATACGCGCCTGTTCTTCGCGGTGGCGGTGGAGGATGATGGCAGCGATCCGGCGGCCGCCCGCGCCTTCCTGGACGCCATGTACGCATTGGAAGTGCAGGTCGCGACCGAGGACCTCCCGATCGTCGAACGCGCCCGTTTCCGGCCCGGCACGCTGACCCGCAGCGACAAGAGCCTGAGCCGTTTCCTGCGCTACCTTCGCGATTATCCGCGCGCCCACCCTTCGGCGCAATTCATCAGCTGAACATCAGGCCAGGCCGGAAAGGACAGGACATGCGCGGCGGAATCACCGACCAGGATCTGGAAGAGATTTTGGCATTGTGCCCACGGCTTTATGCGGCGGTGGGATGGAATGCGGACAAGGCGCCGGATTGGGAGACGTTCCGGGCCTGCTGCCACAGCCAGGCGATCCTGGCGCCATTGAGCGCCGGCGCGGCGGCCACCATCGCGATCGAGGATTTCATCGCGGCGATGGAAGCGCAGCGCGCGTCCGGCGAACTTGAGGATTTCCGGGAGGACGAGCTCGGCCGCCATGTCGAGGCGTTCGGCAATGTGGCGAGCGTGCGCAGCGCCTTCGTCGCGGCGATGAACGGCGCGGAACGGCGCGGCGTCACCTTCGCCCAGATCGTCCGCCACGAGGGACGCTGGGTCATCCTTTCGGCGATCTGGGACAATGAGACGGACGAAATCAAGCTGCCGGCCGACCTGGCCTGAGCCGCGTCGAGAATCAAAATCAATCGGGGGACGAGAAAATGGACAGGATGAAAAGAGCGGCCGGCCATGCGAGCCTGATCGCGATCGCCATGGTTGCAACGGCCGGCGCGGCGGGAACCGCCTTTGCGCAGGACAGCAGCGACACGGCAACGCCATCGGCGCAGGCGGCGGAAGCCGAAGCCGCCGCCGATGAAGAGCAAGCCGATCAGGGCATTGCCGACATCGTCGTCACCGCCCGCAAGCGCGAGGAGAATCTGCAGGAGATACCGGATTCGATCACCGCTTTCTCCGCCGATGCGATCGCCGACCGGAGGCTGGAGCGGATCGACGATTTCCTGGCGCAGACGCCCAACGTGCGCATCAATAACGACCAGGATACGGCGACCAACAATATCGCCATCCGCGGGCTGGGATCGAACCGCAACCAGGCCGCCGCCGTCGCCTTTTCGGTGGACGGCGTGGTGCTGCCGGATTCCGACGCCTTCACGATGGACCTGAGCGACGTCGAGCGGCTGGAGGTGCTGAAAGGCCCGCAAGGCGCGCTGTACGGCAAGGGCGCGATCGCCGGCGCGATCAACATCACCACCAAGCGGCCGACCAACGAACTGGAGGGCGAGATCAAGGCCGGTTATTCCAGCGGCGACAATGTGCGCGTGTTCGGCGCGATCAGCGGGCCGCTGATCGAGGACAAGTTGCTGGCGCGGGTGACGGCGTCGCACCGCGACGGCGACGGCACGATCATCAACGCGCTGGACGGCCGCGGGCTGGACCGCAACCGCCAGACGCGGCTGACCGGCCGGCTGATCTTCGAGCCGACGCCGGACCTGAGCTTCGACCTGCGCGGCGCCTATACGCGCGAGCGGGGCGGATCGACCTGGTTCAGCCTGTTCAACGTGCTGGGCACGACGGGTGGCGAGATCACATCGGATATCGCCGATACGCCGCCCAGCCAGGACGGCCCTTCGCTGACGCGGCGGAAAATCACCGATTTCTCGCTGGCGATCAATTATGACAGCCCGATCGGCACCTTCACCTCGATTTCCGCCTATGACCGGATCGACGTATTCTTCAACCAGGACCTGGACGTATCGCCCTTTCCGCTGGTGCCGCAGGCCTATCAGACGCGGCTGACGCGAAGCTTCAGCCAGGAATTGCGGCTGACGTCGCCGGGCAGCCAGAGGCTGCGCTATATCGTCGGCGGCTATTACCAGAATTCCAAGCGCGACATCGACACCGCCGCGGACCTCGACCTGTGCCTGTTCCTGGGCAATTGCTTCAGCGGCCCCGGCGGCAGCTTCGCATCGAGCGGGGTGATTTCGGCCGCGCTGGCCGACAACCGGATCACCTTCGATCAATATGCGGTGTTCGGGCAGCTCAATTACGACATAATGGATACGCTCGAGTTGACCGCGGCGCTGCGTTACGACAGCATCAAGGGACGATTGAACGACTATCAGTCCGCGATCACGGAGGAGGAAACCTTCTCGAAGCTGCAGCCCAAATTGTCGCTGGCCTACAAGCCGTCGGATGCGCTGACGCTCTACGCAACCTATTCGCAGGGCTTCAAGAGCGGCAATTTCAACCCGGCCTCCGCCGGGCCGGCCTTTCCGCGGGTGGTGGGGGCCGAAACCTCCCGCAATTACGAGCTGGGCGCCAAGACGAGCTGGTTCGACCGCAAGCTGATCCTGAACGTCGCCGCTTTCTATACCGAGCATCTCAATCCGCAGATCTTCCAGCTGGACGCGGCGACCTTCACGCAGGGATCGCTCAACGCCCGCAAGGCGGAGATCAAGGGCATCGAGCTGGAGCTCAACGCCCGCCCCGCCCGCGGCTTCGATATCAATGCCGGCTTCGGCTATATCGACACCAGGATCGCCGATTTCGACGGCGTCACCGATACCTATGTCGGGCAGCAATTGCCGAACGCGCCGGAATTCACCTTCAACCTGGGCGCGCAATACCGGCACCCGATCAGCAACGGCGTGGATGGCCGGATCCGCATCGATTATGCCGCGGTCGGGCGGCAGAGCTTCCAGGATTTCCAGAACCCGGCGGCGCCGGACCTGTTCCTGTTCCAGAAGGCCTATAATGTCGTCGACGCGCAATTGGGGCTGGAGGGCCGCAACTGGAGCGCGACCTTCTTCGTCCGCAACCTGTTCGGGCGCGATTATGCCACGTCGGCATTCTCCCGATACATTTTCGCGGCCGGATTCCTGCAGCTCAATGCCGATGCCGTGCAGATCGATCCGGGCCGGATCTTCGGCGGCGAGCTGAGCTTCCGCTTCTAGAGAGGACAAGGGGATCGAGACATGGGCCGCAAAAGCTTCCACCTGAACCCCGCCGGGGAAAAGGCGTTCGGTTATGCGCAGGCCGTCCGGCGCGGCGATTATCTGCACATATCGGGCACGCTGAGCGTCGACGAGGATTTCACGCCGCTCCATGCCGGCGACATGGAGGCGCAGCTCCAAAGGGTCTACGACACGCTTCGGCGCACGCTCTGCGCGTTCGACATGGATTTCCCGAACGTGGTTTCGGAGCGGATCTACGTGACCGACATGGACGCTTTCCTGGCCGCCAACGCCGCCCGGCTGGCTCGGTATAAGGGATGCGACCTGCCCGCGGCGACGGCGGTGGAGGTGCGGCGGCTCGCCTTCCCCGAATGCATGGTCGAAGTGGAAATCGTCGCGGCGCGCTGAGGCCCGACGCGCCTTCATCCGCCGACAGATTTCTTTCCAGGAGGAAGAGATGCACTTTTCCCTTCCCGATCTTTTTCCGCGCGGCTTGCATGTCGAACGGGCGGCGCGGCTGGCCAGCCCGGCGGACCTCGTCTGGGCGACGGTCGGCAATCTCGCCGACGGCACGATCGGCGAAGGGCTGATCGAGCGGGTCGAGGTGACGGGCGAAGGCGCCGGCGCGATCCGGCGCTTCCATCTGCCCGGCGGCCTTTCGCTGACCGAACGGATCGAACATCATGACCCGGCGGAGCGCTGCTACGTCTATCGCATGATCGATCATGGGCCGTTGCCCTTCACCCGCTATCTCGGCTGCGCGCAGGTGCTGGCGGCCGGGCCGGATGCGGCGGTGATCAGCTGGCTGGCCATGGCCCAGCCGATCGACGGCGAGGCGGAGGCGGCGCAGGCGACGATCGAGGCCAATCTGGACCATGTCATGGCCGCGCTGAAGCGCCGGTTCGGCGGATGACGAGGCGATGAGCGGCGCGCCGGCCCGGGACGCGCCGGTCTGGGATGCGGGACCGGCGGGGGCGGAATATCCGGCGCTGCGCGGCAGCCATGCCGCCGACGCGGTGATCATCGGCGGCGGCTATAGCGGCCTGATCGCGGCGATCGAGGCCAGAGCGGCGGGACTGGACGTGACCCTGCTGGAGGCTGAACAGCCCGGCGCCGGCGCGTCGAGCGCCAATGCCGGGCATTTCGCGCCGCTGATGCTCGGCAATTCGTCGATGGCGAAGGTGCGCAACAGCCTGGGGAAAGCGCGCGCCGCACGCTGGCTGGAGATGCTGGCGGGATCCGGCGCGTGGCTGATCGACACGATCGAGGCGCATGATATCGCCTGCGACCTCGATCGCCATTATCTGTGCGTGGCGCGATCGGCGCGCGGCGTGGCGCGGATGCGGGCGAAGTTCGAGGCATGGCGCCCTTATGGCGGGCGGTTCGAGATGGTGGCGCCGACGGCGCTGGCCGCGCACGTCCGTTCGGGCCGCTATGCCGGCGGCGCGCTGCTGGCGGACAGCGGCACGCTCAATCCGCTGCGGCTGGCGCGCGGGCTGGCGGAAGCCGCCGTCGCCAAGGGCGCCGCGGTTCATGGCGGCAGCCGGGTGCTGACGGCGGCGCGCGGCGACGGCGGCTGGACCGTCTCCACCGCCGAGGGCAGTGTGCGGGCGCGGCGGCTGCTGCTGGCGACCGGCGCGACCGGCGACGGCCTGTTCCCGGAGGCCGAACAGGCGCTGCCGCAGATGGTGGCGGCGGTTGTGGCGACCGAGGCGCTCGCCGATCGCGGCGCGGCGATGCTGCCGGCGGGCGGGGCGGTGGTCGACCTGGACGACAAGGCCGTGTTCAGCCCGACCATCACCGCCGACGGCCGGCTGGCCGCCAGCTTTTTGTGCGCCGATGCGACGCCCGCCTTGCCCGGCGCGGCCGGGCCGTTGCAGCGCCGCTTCGCCCGCGCCTTTCCGGGCCGCGACCGCCCCGCCTTCACGCAGCTTTCGTCCGGCCGGATGACGATCACGCCGGACGGGGTGCCGCGCATCCTGGCGCTGGGCGAGGATGGCTGGGCGCTGTCCGGCTGCAACGGTTTCGGCCTGACCCACGGCATCAGCGCCGCGCGCGAGGCGGCCCGGCTGCTGGCGGGCGCCGAACCAAGCGAGCTCGCCTTGCCGGTCCTGCCCGCGCGGAGGATGCGCGGCAAGGCGATGCTGGAAAGGGTGATGCGGCGGGTGCTGGTGCCGATGCTGAACCGGCTCGGCGCCTGAAGCCCAAGGAGCGGGTCCGGAAGCCGATCAGGCGGATCCGCCCAGCCATTCCGCCTGGGCGGAATCGATCCGGCCGGCGCCCCGGGCGAGGATCGACTGGAGCTCCCGCGCGCGCTCTTCGACGGCCCGCGCGTCGGCGCCGTCAAGCTGCGCGGCCGCCACTTCAGTGAAACGCGCGGCCTCCGCGCTCAGAAGGTCGATCTGGTCCTGCAGGGGGCAACCGGCGGCGACCTCGCCAACGACCCGCAGGAAATGGAGGCTGGCGATCGGATCGCGCGCGACATAGTGGCGCAGACGCCCGAGGCTATCCGCGACGAACAAGCGGAAATCGTCCGGCCGGGCGATCAGCCTCGGCGTGCCGTCTTCATCCTCGCGGACGGATTCGGGCAGCTTGCGCGCGGCGAATTCCAGGGCGCCGGCGCCCAGCCAGTCGAGACAGGTGACCGCCGTCATCGGATCGTTGACGCCCGGCGACAATGCCCGCGCGGCAATCTCCACCAGCTCGCTGACCAGGAACATCAGGTCGTCTTCCGGGGTCCTTTTCCGGCCCACCGTGAAGCAGGCCTGCAGCGCCTGGGTACAGCCTTCGTCCCAATCGCCGTCGCCGCCGACGACCGCCAGGCTGCGGCCGGCCATGATGAAATCGCCGGGCCGGTAGCGGAGCCGGATCAGCACGTCGGCCTCGCGGGCGACGCCCAGCAGCCGATCATGATCGATGTTCTGGATGTAACCGGTGGCCTCGCCCGGCACCCGGATGAGATCGCCTTCCAGAGCGAGCCGGCGATCCGGCCGCGGCGCTTCGGCGGGCGTGCCGAGCTGTGTCGGAAAACGCCTGCGCGTATCGTCCACCAACTGCTCGCCGATGCGCGCCACGACGTGGTTGATATGGATGCTCTGCGGCACATGGTGGATGAAATAGATGAGCACGCCGATCGAGCAGGCTGCGAGCAGCATGGCGACGACGACCGCATATTGCGGTACGAAGCCATCGTCGCCGCTGCGGATCGTGCGCAGCACCATCAGACTGTAGAGGAAGGTGGCGATGAAGGTTCCCAGCGTCACCTTGTTGCCGCGATCGCCCATGAAATTGGTGAGGACGCGAGGCCCATATTGGCTCGACGAATAAGCCAGAGCGACGATGGTGATCGAAAAGACGACGCCGGCGACGGTGATCATCGAGCCGGCGATCGTCGACAGCATTTCGCGTGCGCCGTCGGCCCGGATCTGCTGATACCAGCTGATCCCCTTGATCCAGCCGCTGCCCAGCCGCACATCGATCCAGATCATCCCCGCACCGAGCAGGATGGCGAGCAAGGCCATGACGCTGGGCACGAACCAATAGCTCGAGCGGATCGCCAGCAGGCGCGCGCGGATGCCGCCGTTCATGCCGTCAGCAACAGCAGCGCCGCATAGATGCCGGCGCCTCCCGTGAAAGCGGAAAAGCGGCTCTCGCGTTCCTCCGGCAGCTCTTCCTTCAGGACATTGAGGACGACGCCTCCGGCAAGGAGCGCGAACAGGGCGCTGAGCAACAGCGGCGATACGCGGGTCGCGATGCCGATCCCGACACCCACCACAGGCGCCGCAGCCAGCAGCCAGCGCCCGTAACGGTGATAGATCTGGCCATGCTGTGCGCGCAGGCCCTGATCGTTGACGACGAAATGCAGGCCCATGGCGATCGCATAGATGAGCAGCCCGCGCATGTCGGCCTCTTCGCGATGAACGAGCAGATAGCCGATCAGCACATTGTAGAGCGCGAAGGCGCCGAGATGGACCCAGAACACACCGAGCGGGCTGCCCTGCTGCCCGCCGCGCCCGCGCGCGCGCCCCACCGACCGGGCGAGGCGCTCCAAGCCATAGAACATGATCAGGCCGATCAGGGCGATGAGATAGGCATGGCTTTCCAGCGAGGCGATCATCCCGCTGTCGCGCGCCCGCGCCCCCAAGGTTTCCTGATGCGCGGCAAGTTCGGGCAGCAAATGCACGAAGACATAAGCGACGGATACACCGCCCGCCGCCGACAGCCAGATGCTGCGTGGCGTCCTGGAAAGGAAGGCGAGGCGCCCGCCGAAGACGTGGACCAGCACGAACAGCAGGATGGTGAAGAGGAGGATGAGATCGTCCATCATCATGCGCCGCCGTCGCCCCGAGCGATCCTCAGGGCCGGGACCCCCGTGAGCTCGTAGGTGGCGGAGGCGATGCCGATGCCGGCTTCGTCCAGGCGAGCCATGATCTCGCGGCTCATCGCATCCTTGATGTCGCGCACGCCGTGATCGGGGACGAGGAAGCGAACGGACAGTTCCAGCCAATTGTCGGTAATCCGCCAATACACCTTGGGCTCGATCTGGCTGACGGAGATGTTGTAGCGCCGTTCGAGCTCGGCGCGTTCGTCGTCGTCCAGTGCCGCCGCGGTGACGGCGTGCCGCTTCGCCACATGCTTCAGTATCCGTTCCGCGGCGTCGCGATCGTCGCGATAGGCGATCGGCAGGCGCATCTCCTCCCAGATATAAGGGAAATGATAGGTGTAATTGTAGACCGGTTCATCGAAGATCTTGTCGTTGCTGACCGTCACGATACGGCCGGTATATTGGCGGCTCCGCACCCATTGCGCCGGGTCGGCGGCCTCGACGGCCGGGGGCTGACCCATTTCCAGGATCTTGGTCTGCATGAAGGTGAGCGCCATCACGTCGCCACGCACGCCGCCCATGACGATCCGGTCGCCGACATTGAAGGTCTTGCCCCTGAGGATGATGAAATATCCCGCCGTTGCGGTGATCACCCGCTGCAGGGCGAAGGCGAGGCCGGCCGTCACCAATCCGAGCGCGGTCGTGAGCCTCGTCGGATCGTCGAACCAGATCGAAACGATGCCGAGGATGAAGATCAACGCGGCGGCCAGGCTGATCGCCTGACGCGCCCAGAAACGCAAACGATCCCCGCCCTGGCCGCCACGCCGCATGGCCGTCAGCCGGCGCCCGATCCAGGTGAAGAGCAGGACGAACAGCAGGACCGCAAGACTGAGCAGCAGCTTGCTCCCGTTTTCGGGAGTGGCGCCGACCAGTCGGATTCCAAGGATGTGCAGCGCCTCGGGATTGTTCAATTGGGACCTCTTGCAGCATCAAAGCCCGGTGCGGACGCCGGTTCCAAGCGGGTGCCGGGCAGACCCATCGCCATGCTACCGCCGCGCCGGCGTGAGAGACCATGCAAGGCGTTGCCCTCCATGCACCGACACAGCATAGTTCCGCAATGTCCAAGCGCCGCCCCGCCGGAACGAAGGAGAAGGAAGCATGAGCGGCCTTCCGCCCTTCGCCGCGCTGCGCGCCTTCGACGCGGTCGGGCGCGAGGGCGGCATCCGCAAGGCGGCGGCGGCGCTGGGGCTCGATCATGCGGTGGTCAGCCGCCATGTCCGGTCGCTGGAGGAATGGATGGGGATCGCCCTCTTCCATCGCCGCGAAGGCCGTCTGCAGCTGACGGAAGCAGGGACGCGGTTCCACGGCCGGATCGCGCAGGCCATCGCGGAGATCGCGGGTGCGACGGCCGAGGCGACGGGCGACGGGACCGCCGGCGGCAGGGGACGCAGCCTGAAGACATGGTGCGTGCCGGGCTTCGCCGCGCAATGGCTGACCGATCAGATCACCGATTTCGAAGCCGCCTTCCCCGATCATCGCGTCGAGCTGCGCCCGACCGACCAGGCCGCCAATTTGCTGGCGCGCGAGGCCGACGTGGACATACGTTTCTATGGCGACGATTATGCGCCAGCCCCTGGCGGCAAGGGCCTTCGCTCCGTCGCGCTGGCGCGGCCCGCCATATTCCCGGTCGCCAGTCCGGACATGGCCGAGCGGCTGGCGGGCGCGGCGGCGACCGACCTGATCGATGCGCCGCTGCTTCATGAGGAGCATGACGAGCAGTGGCGCGCCTGGCTCCGCCTGAACGGCGTCCCCGTTCCCAACCGGCTGCCCGGACCCTTGCTGTGGCACGCGCATCTGGCCATCGCCGCCGCCCGCCGCGGCCGCGGCGTCGCGCTGGCCAGCGACTATCTGGTCGGCAGGGACCTCAAGCAGGGCATGCTGGTGAAAGTCGCGATCGCCGGCACGCACCCGGTCGAGCTCGGCACCTATGCCTTCGTCGCACGCGAGGACCGCTGGGCATCGCCCGCCATCGCCGCGCTGCGGCGCTTCCTGCAGGCACGGACGGCGGGTCAGGCCGCTCCGTCGGACTGAAAATCGCCCCGGGGTCGAAAGGGGGAATCAGTCGACGACCTTGAGCATGACGCCGATGCGGTCGACGATTTCGTCGATCTGGGCTTCCGAGACGATCAGGGGCGGGGACAAAGCGATGATGTCGCCGGTCACCCGGATCAGCAGGCCATCGTCGAAGCAGCGGTGGAAGATCTCGAAGGCGCGCTTGCCGGGCGCGTCGGGCCTCGGCGCAAGCTCGATGCCGGCGATCAGGCCGAGGTTGCGGATGTCGACGACGTGGCGCGCGCCCTGCAGGCGATGGACGGCCTGCTGCCAATAAGAAGACAGGCCGGCGGCGCGCGCGAAAAGCTCGTCCTGCCGATAGACGGACAGGGTGGCGAGGCCAGCGGCGGCGGCGAGCGGATGGCCGGAATACGTGTAGCCGTGGAAGAATTCGATGCCCGGCGGGGCGGCATCGACGATGCGGTCGTAAACAAAGCGTCTGGCGGCGACCGCGCCCATCGGTACGGCGGCATTGGTCAGGCCCTTGGCCATAGTCAGGATGTCGGGCGCGATGCCAAAATATTCGGCGGCGGTCGGCGCGCCGAGCCGGCCGAAGGCGGTAATGACTTCATCGAATATCAGCAGGATGCCATGGCGCGCGGTGATCTCGCGCAGCCGTTCCAGATATCCGCGGGGCGGAACCAGCACGCCGGTCGAGCAGGCGACGGGCTCGACGATGACGGCGGCGATCGTCTCGGGACCGTGCAGGGCAACCAGCCGCTCCAGTTCGCCGGCCATATCCTCATTGCTGTCGGGCTGGCCACGGGTGAAGGCGGCTTCGGGACGAAGGGTCGCCGCCAGATGATCGACGCCCCAGACCTGAGCGCCGAAGCTGCGCCGGTTGCCGCCGATCCCGCCGACGGAGGTGCCGCCCATATTGGTGCCGTGATAGCCGCGCTCGCGCCCGATCAGCCGGGTGCGGCCGGATTCGCCATTGGCACGGTGATAGGCGAGCGCCATCTTGAGCGCCGTGTCCGCCGATTCCGATCCCGAATTGGTGAAGAAGATGCGATCGAGACCGGCCGGCATGAGCGCGGCCAAGGCCTCGGCCAGCTCGAAAGCCTGGGGGTGGCCAAGCTGGAACGTCGGCCCGAAGTCCAGGGTCGCGGCCTGCCGGCCGATCGCCTCGACGATTTCGCGCCGGCCATGGCCGGCATTGACGCACCAGAGCCCGGCCGTGCCGTCGAGTACCTGGCGGCCTTCCGGCGTGCGGTAATACATGCCCTCGGCAGAGGCTAGCAGGCGCGGCTCCGCCTTGAAGCCGCGATTATCGGTGAACGGCATCCAGAAGTTCGAAAGCCCGGTGGACAGGCCCTCCCTGCCGGTTCCGGCACCATCGTTGTCAGGCTTCATCGATCCGGCATCCTCACGATCATCGCGCGCCACCGGGCGCGCCTGCGATGCGGGTCATTTTCGGCGCAACGCGCGCGCCGGGCAAGGTGCCAAGCTTTACGCACCCGGTGCCTGGCGGGCACCGCCTCCCGCCTCAGTGCAACGTTCCCGAGGTGCTTTCGTCCCTCAGCATCGCGATCAACCGTTCGACCTGTCGCCATTTGCAGAAATGAACGACATTGCCGAGCGCACGGCTCTTGTCCGCCCGCAGCGCCGCTTCGGTCCCGGCATAATCGCCGAAACGCGCGATCAGATCTTTGGCATCGGCAAGCGCCGCGCGATCGGGAAGCGTGACGTAATTGAGCAAGAGACCCCCTTCGAATGTCGTGGCCGCGCACAGGCCCGTTCGCGGCGCATGTCGGCCACGGAAGGTCTGGGCATGTGCGATCCTGTTTCCGAACCGCCGGATCTCATCCGGCCTGCACCCGGTCTAGCCAGGCCAGCTTTCCAAATTGCCGCATCACCATTGTCAACGCAGCGTTCACCATCATCCTGGGCCCCCGTCTGGAACCGGCGGGAAGAAGCTGCCATGGACGGATCATGGACGGACGCAGGAACAGCCGGGCGGGCGGAGCGATTCTCGCCCTCGCCATCATCTTCGGCGCGATTGCCGGAACCCTTGCCGGGCAGCCCAGCATCGGGGTGATTGCGGGCGCGGCGATCGGCGCAGCTGCGCTCCTGCTGCTGTGGCTCAAGGATCGGCGCTGACGCTGCACGGAAAAGAAGAAGCACGCTTCGTGACTCAGGTTAATGCGCGCGCCGTAGCCGTCGGCTAGATGTGCGCTTTCAGGAGGAGCGGCCTCATGCGCAACGACGATCGCGACTATCACGTCCAGCGTGCGCGCGCGGAGCTGGACAGCGCCTATCGGGCGCCCAACAACGAAGCGGCGGCGTCGCATCTCCGCCTGTCCGCCCTGCACATGGAACGGGCGCGCTCGCTGGGTTCTGTCGCCAGACCCCATCGCCTGCAAGCCGTTTCCGGGTAAGGCCCGCTACCGGGACCAGCCGATCGTCAGCGGCCCTTGGCCATGCGCTCGAGATCGTTGATGGCGCTGCGCAGGCGGTGCCCGGCGGGCGCCTCAGCCGGCGGGGCGGGCTCGGCGACCGGCGCCTGCTCACGGCGGACAAGACCGCCTTCCAGCCTTTGCATCAGGCCGGTGACACTTTCCTCGGCGGGATCGGGAAGCGCCACCTTCAATGCGTCGATGACGGCTGCGCCGCGCGCCGGCGCCGGAGCGGAAACCCGTTCGAAATCGTGTTCGGGGGCGGCGGCCGCGGCTTCGACAATGGCTTCTTGCGGCAGCGGATCGGACAGGATCAGCGGCTCGGCGATTTGCTCAGCCACGGCTGGATCCGCCGGGTCGGCCGGCCAGGTTTCGAAGGGTTCGCCGAAATCATGTCCGGCCAGCAAGGGCGGACGGGGCGGGGCATCGGGATGGGCATCGCCACGGCGAAGGCGCGGCGCCTCGGTCGGAAAGGTCACATAGTGCCGCTGCGGGCGCCGGGCGGGTATGCGGTCCAGGAGACGGAGCAGAGACCAGATTCCGAGGAAGCAGAGCGCGGCGGCCGCGACGAGGACGGCAAAACGCGCCGTCATCCCCAGCGGCGGTTCGGCGGCCGGAACGAGGCCGGGCAGGCCGGACGCGACGACCAGCCGGGAAAAGAGACTGGCCGGCATGGCATAGATGAGGAAGGCGAGCGAGGCGGCGGCGAAGGATGCGACGGCAGCGTCGAGCGACAGGAGAAGTTTCCTGCCCCCTGCCGGCGAAAACCAGCCGGGGCCGTTGCCAAGCGCACCGAACCGGTCGCGAAGCCGCTTGCCCTCGCCCGCAAGGCTTTCCCAACCGTCGGGCGATTCCGCCTGATCAGAACCCACATCTGCCATCATACAGCCTTGCCTGTCAGCTTTTGGTAAGCGGGAATGTAACGCGAAATATTTGACGACCAGTTACGATCGCGTTCGACGAAGCGGCGGGCGGTTTCCCGGCGCTGCTCCCATTGGCCGCGATCGGCGAACAGCCGGTCCAAAGCCTCCGCCAGCGCCGCCGGATCACCGGCCGGAAACAGGGTCCCGGTGACGCCGTCCTCGATGAGCTCGCGATGGCCGCCGACATCGGAAGCGGCGACCAGCTTGCGCTGCGCCATCGCCTCCAGCGGCTTCAGCGGCGTCACCAATTCGGTCAGGCGCATTGCCTTGCGCGGATAGGCCAGGATATCGACCAGGCTGTAGTAAAGCTCGACCTGCTCGTGCGGCACGCGGCCGATGAAATGGATCTGGCCGGCGGCCTGCGATGCCGCAGCCTGCGCCTTCAGGGCGGCCTCCATCGGCCCGCCGCCGACGAGCAGGAGATGGGCGTTGGGCCGCCGCGCGTGCAGCAAGGGCATGGCGGCGATCAGATCGTCCAGCCCTTCATAATCGTAGAAGGAACCGATGAACCCGACGACGTCCGCGCCCGCCAGGCCCAGCCGCGCGGCGAGCACCCGATCCGGGGGGAGCGGCGATCCGAACAGCGACATGTCCACGCCGTTCGGGGCAAGGATGATCTTGGCGGCGGGAATGTTGCGCGCGATCAGGTCGCGGCGCAGCCCTTCGCAGATCACCGCCACCGCATCCGCCTGGCGCGCGGCATAGGTTTCGAGCGCGCGGGTCAGCCGGTAGCGGGGGGAGCCTTCGCTCCCGGTGCCGTTGCCGACGGCGGCGTCTTCCCAGAAGGCGCGTATTTCATAGAGGAGGGGCAGGCCCTTGCGCTTGGCCACAGGCAGCGCCGCCAAAGCGTTCAGCACCGGCGAATGGACGTGGAGCTGATCGGGCCGCCATTCCTCCACCAGCCGCTCCAGCCGGTCCGACAGGGCCCTGATCTCCCGCCATTCCCGCAGCGGAGAGGGGCCCACCGCGGGAGCAAGCGTGCGATAGAAAGCGATATTCTCGATCACCTCCGGATCCGGCCCGTCGCGCCGGTGACGGGCGCCGGTCAGGCAGGCGATCTCCAGGCCCTTGGCTTTCTGCGCGGTGACGATCGCCCGGGTCCGGAACGTATAGCCGCTGTGCAGGGGCAGACTGTGATCGAGCACGTGAAGGATCCGCATGGGAGGCGCTTTGCCACGACAAACTTAACGCAGCGTCAACCGACGGCGGCTAAATGCGCGAGGATGAAGCGGCGGGACAGGCTGGCATGATCGACAATTTCGCGCTGGCGCTGAGCCATGGGCTGATGATGCTCGCCGCGTGGCGCCTGCTCGCCCGCCCCGACCTCGACAAGGACGCGCCGCCCCCGCCGCGCGAACCGACCAAGCAGGGCTTCGGCCGCCCCGGCACGGAGTCTCGCCCCGGTGCGTGATCTCGTCTTCATCGCCTATATAATGGCGCTGCTCGGCTTCGGCCTGAAGCGGCCGTTCATCTTCGTCCTGACCTATGCCTATATCGACATCGTCTCGCCGCAGCATCTTTCCTATTATTTGCTGAACTCGATTCCGCTGTCGATGATCGTGGCCTCGCTCGCGATCGCCGGCTGGATGATCGCCGACGACAAGAAGGGTCTTTCCGTCACGCCGCGGCAAGGACTGATGCTGATGCTCCTGGCCTATGCGGGCTATACCACCCTCCACGCCGATTTTCCGGTCGAGGCGCTGGAAAAATGGGCATGGGTGTGGAAGGCGATGATCTGGGCGATCTTCCTGCCCTTCACCTTGCGGACCCGGCTTCGCATCGAAGCCTATCTGTTGTTCATGACGTTGTCCGCGGCGGCGATCATCATCGTCGGCGGCATCAAGACCGCGGCCTCGGGCGGCGGCTATGGCGCGCTCAATTTGATGGTGAGCAGCAATAGCGGCCTCTACGAAGGCAGCACCATCTCGACGGTCGCCATCGCGCTGGTGCCGGTCATCCTCTGGCTGGCCCGGTTCTCGACCATCTATCCCCGCGACTGGCGGGTGAGGATCTTCGCCTATAACCTTGTCTTCGCCTGCCTTCTGATCCCGATCGGCACCGAGGCGCGCACCGGCCTGGTCTGCATCGCCGTTCTCGTCGTGCTGATGCTGCGCGACGTGAAGCGCCGCCTGCTCTATCTGGGACTGATCGGCCTGGCCGGCCTGGCCGCCATTCCCATGCTGCCGTCGAGTTTCTCGACGCGGATGGAGACGATTTCGACCTACCAGGCCGATGGTTCGGCGGCCTCGCGCCTGGCGGTCTGGGGCTGGACCTGGGATTATGTGAAGGATCATCCACTGGGCGGCGGCTTCGAGGCCTATCGCCAGAACAGCCTGCTGGTGAAGACGGTCTCGGCCAACGCCGACGGTCCCGTCCAAATCGTCGATTCGCAAGTGTCGGTCGACAAGGGCCGGGCCTATCATTCGAGCTATTTCGAAATGCTGGGCGAGCAGGGCTTCCCCGGTCTCATCCTTTTCCTGCTCATCCACGGCATCGGCCTCATCCGGATGGAGGTGCTGCGCCGCCGCCACATCAAGGCGGATGGCGACAAGGCCTGGATCGCGCCGCTGGCGACGGCGCTGCAAAGCGCGCAGATCATCTACCTGGTCGGCTCACTGTTCGTCGGCATCGCCTTCCAGCCTTTCGTCTACATGCTGCTGGCGGTGCAGATCGCATTCGACACCCATGTGACGCGCAAGGACAAAGCGGAAGCGCGGAAGCCGTTTCGCGCGGCGAAAGCGGAGCCGCTCGCGGTCAAGGCGGGATAGTCAGGACCGGGCGAACCCCGGGTCGCCGACGCCAGATCCGTGCTACCGCTCGAACGGTCCCGAAGCGGGCAGTGCGACCCCATCACCTGTCGGATTCCGCCGAGGCACGAACAGGCCAGGCCCCGGCCATTGTCGGGATCCGGTTTGGACCTTAGGGAACGGCGATGACTGAAATCGTACCGCCCAAGCGCGGCTTCTCTCCGGCGCGGGAGGAAGCCGAAGTCGCCAGCCAGACGACGTCGAGCCCGCAGACGGAGCATCCGGCCTACCGCCTCGCCTTCCAAGACATGGATTTCCTGCTGCGCGAGGATCTGCGCCCGGTCCGCTTTCAGCTGGAATTGCTGAAACCCGAATTGCTGCTCGACCAGGCGAACATCGCTTCGACCTTCGTCTTTTACGGTTCGGCGCGTATCCCCGAACCTTCGAAGGCGGATGCGATCATCGAGGCGGCCGCGACGGATCGCCAGCGCCGGATCGCCGAACGGCTGAAGGCAAAGGCGAAATATTACGACGAAGCGCGAAAGCTGGCGCGGCTGGCGAGCCAGGTGTCGTGCGACGCCGACGGCAAGAGCCATTTCGTGGTCTGTTCGGGCGGCGGTCCATCGATCATGGAAGCAGCGAATCGCGGTGCCGCCGACGAAGGCAAGGAATCGATCGGGCTCAATATCGTCCTGCCTCACGAACAATTGCCCAACCGCTACGTCACACCGGCGCTGAGCTTCCAGTTCCATTATTTCGCACTTCGCAAGATGCATTTCCTGCTGCGCGCCCGCGCCGTCGCCATCTTTCCGGGCGGGTTCGGCACGTTCGACGAATCCTTCGAACTCCTGACCCTGATCCAGACCGGCAAGATCGCGCCGCTTCCGATCCTCTTCTTCGGCAAGGAATTCTGGCAGCGGGTCGTGAATTTCGAAGCGCTGGCCGAGGAAGGGACCATTTCTCCCAACGACCTGTCGCTGTTCACCTTCGTCGAGACCGCCGAAGAGGCCTGGGCCCATGTCTGCGAACATTATGAGAAGAATGGCGGCCCGGGCTGCTGAAACGCCCTATTTCGAACGGCGCGCTTCATAGCGGGCGATGAAGAGGGCGACCGGCATGGCCGCGATCATTTCGGCTATCGCATCCTCCACCAGCTGGTCCCTGGTTTTGAATCTCAAGCAACTCCTGCCCATGTCGAGCTTCTTGCCAGCGGCCGCATAAGCCTCTTTCAACGGCCTGTTCCCGCCATCGGCCGGCGAGATGCAGTTGAGATAAAGCGCGTTATAATTCTTTTGCGCGGCAAGCGCCGCAAACAGCAGCGGCTGACCGTTATAGGTGTCCGGATAGGTTTCGAGCGGCACTTCCCAGCTGATCATCCCCCAGTTCATGCGCTCGGCATAACCCTCCGGGATATGGCTGTTCACGAAATCGCGAACGTCGGAAATCAAGGGGGCCCGATCGGCGGGAAGCTCGGCGAGATAGGCTTGCGGCGTCGCCGCCTTGCTGCTTGCCATCCGACTCCCTCAGCTTCGCCGACGTCCGATCGGACCGAACCGAGTCCGGACATGTTTCGATCTTCGGTCCTTTTCCGTGCCGACGGATGAATCCGCCCGGCTCGGGAACAATGCGAGTCCGCAGTGTCAGTGGCGCTCCTGCTTGGACGTGCCGGTCACTGCCGGCGCACCTTCGCCGCCGACATTGCCTTCCGGCTGCTTGGCGGCCTGGGCTTCGGTCGGCACCGGAACGTCCGTCGCCTTGTCGCCTGCGGCGGGGGCATCCGCTTCTTCGGCGGCGATCTCGGCCGGATTGCCTTCGGCGGCCGGCGGCGGCGGCACAGGCAGGTTCGAACCCTGGCTGTTGAGATAGGCGAGGAGGTTGGCGCGATCCTCCGGCTTGGAAAGGCCGGCGAAGGTCATCTTGGTGCCGGGCACCAGTTCCTTGGGCGATTGCACCCAATGGTTCATCGTTTCCCAATCCCAGCTGAGGCCCTTGGACTTCAGAGCGTCCGAATAAGGGAAACCGGGGACATGGGCCATCGGCTTGCCCATCGAGGCCCACAGATTGGGACCGACGCCGTTGGCGCCGCCCTGGTTGATCGTGTGGCAGGCGGCGCATTTCTTGAACACCTGCGCGCCCGCGGCCGCATCCGCGGACGCGAGATAGAAAGCGATCGGCTTTTCGGCTTCGGCAGCGCCCGCCCCTTCCTCGACCACCCCTTCGATCGGATAGCCCATCGTCTCCGGGCGCTCGCCGTGAAAGAGTTCGCCAGTGACGATCGAGGCACCCAGCGCGATTATTCCTGCGCCAAGCACCCAGCCAGCAATCGTGTTCGTGCGATTGTCCATGCCGCTTCATTACCTCCGGGGACGCGCGGGCTCATCGCGCATGATGGAATTTTGGGAGCCCCTTTAGAGGCGGGTCGCGCCCGCCGCAAGCGGCTCCGCAGCCTGCGCCCAATGGACGAGCAGACTATGGGCTATCGCGAAGGGAGGAGGCGCGAGGAACGGCGCCTCCGGATCGCCGGCGAGCGCGGCGAGAACGTCGGCGCGGTCCACCCACATCGCCGCTTCCAGCTCATCCCGGTCGATCGTCAGCCGATCGTCGCGCGCGCGGGCGAAACAGGCGATCATCAACTGACCGGGAAAGGGCCAGGGCTGGCTCGCGACGTAGCGAACGTCCCCGACCTCCAATCCGGCTTCCTCACCGAGTTCCCGGGCGACCGCTTCCTCGATCGATTCGCCGGGCTCGACAAATCCTGCGAGGGCGGAAAAGCGCCGCGGCGGATAGCCGGGCTGCCGCCCGAGCAGCACGCGCCCGCCATGTTCCGCAAGCATGATCACCACCGGATCGATCCGAGGAAAATGTTCGAGGCCGCAGCCACCGCAGCGCCGTCCCCAGCCGGCGCGGAAGGCATCGGTGCCGGTCCCGCAGCGGCCGCAGAAGAGATGGCGGTTGTGCCATCCGATCAGACTGCGGGCACCACCCCATAAAGCTGCGTCCGCGGGCGCCATCGCCGCCAGAATGTGAAAAACCGACCAAGCCCGCTGCCCGGGATCCGCCGAAGCGATCGGAGCGAAAAGCGGTCGTTCGCCATCGAGCCCCAAAAAGATCAGTCCGGTTTCAGCCACACGCTCGGTCATCGGATCCCAGCAGAGCCGCCCGTCGCCATCCAGCACCGGATCCAGCGCCGCCAGCCGAAGCAGACGCGCCGAAGCACTTGCCGCCAACGCGTCCAGCCGCGCCTCGTCGAGGCGAAGTCGATCGGCGCGATCCAGGCCTGCGCCGGTAAAGCCCGGCCGGATCGGGCTCATGCGGCCAGCCGCCATTCCTGCCCGCGCGCCGCAAGCTTGGCGAACAAAGTCGGCAGGCCCGCCTCGCCGATCCGTTCGATCGGCCACCAGATTCCGTCATCACGCCGATCCGCCGATGCGGCGCAAAGCAATGTCATGCTGAGCGCGAAATGGGTGAAGACATGTTCGACCGAACCTGCCTCGTTCCAATGGGCGGCGGCGGGGGCCGCTTCGGTCGGCAGTGCGAGCATCCCGCCGAGCAGGCCAGTTGGCGGCCGGCGGACGAGCAGCACATGATCGTCATGTTCGAGCCAATAGGCGATGCCCTGGCGGCGCGGCCTGGGCGCCTTGGGCGCCTTGACCGGATAGGTTTCCGGGCTCCCTTCGGTACGGGCCCGACAGTGGGAGACGAGCGGGCAGATGCCGCAGGCGGGCGCCCGCGGGGTGCAGATGGTGGCGCCGAGGTCCATCATCGCCTGCGCGAAATCTCCACTGCCTCCCTCCGGCGTGATGGACTCCGCCAGCTCGTAGAGCGTGGGCCGGGCCTCCGGCAACGCCGTCTTCACCGCGAACAACCGGGCGACGACGCGCTCGACATTGGCATCCACGACCACCGCCCTGCGTCCGAAGGCGATCGCGGCGATCGCCGCGGACGTGTAGCGGCCGATGCCGGGAAGAAGGGCGAGACCGGCCTCATCCTCCGGAAAACGGCCGCCATGATCGCGGGCGACGATCCTGGCGCAGGCGAGCAGGTTGCGCGCTCGGGCATAATAACCCAGCCCCGCCCAGGCGGCCATCACCTCCCCATCCTCGGCGGCGGCAAGCGCTTCGACGGTCGGCCAGCGCGATGTGAATTTTTCGTAATAGGCCCGCACCGCCGCGACCGTGGTCTGCTGCAGCATCACTTCCGACAGCCAGATCCGATAGGGATCGGGGCGCTCGCCGCCGGTCGCCCGCCATGGAAGCTGCCTTTTATCCACAGCATACCAATCCAGCAGGGCATTTGATGCATCGACTGTCATGGGCCGCTTATGCCATGCTGGCGCGGATGACGAAATCGGGCGGAACGACAAAGGGGAAGACGGAGGTCGCAAGGGCCCGGCGCCCGCGCGCGGTTTCCGACATGGTCCCCGAGGTCGGCCGGATGGCGTTCCGGCGCTTCGGCTTCGTCCAATCGTCCGTGGTCAGCCGCTGGCGCGAAATCGTCGGCGAGCGCTACGCCGCCGTATCGTCGCCGGAATCGATCCGCTTTCCCGCCGGCAAGCGCGCCGAAGGCATATTGACCCTGATCGTCGAGGGGGCCCATGCGCCGATGATGCAGCATGTCGCGCCGGCAATCATCGAGCGCGTGAACCGGTTCTTCGGCTACAAGGCGGTCGACCGCATCGCATTCCGGCAAGGAATGGTTCAGCTGGACAAGGCAAAGTCGCGCGCAGCAGCGCCTTCGCTCCGGCCGATCCCGGCCGCGCTGGGCGATTCGCTGCGGGAGATCGTCGATCCGGAGCTTCGTGCATGCCTGGAATCGCTAGCGCGCGGCGTGGCGGCCGGGGAAGAGCCGGCACCGGCCGCGGGCACCGGAACGATGAAAGTGATCGGCAGAATTGGTGGAGAGAAGAAGATATGAGGCTTTTGATCAGCGCGACGATGTTGCTTCTCGTCGCGGCGTGCGGCAGCGACCAGAGCGGAAATGAAGTCGCCGGAGGCAATAGCAGCGCGCCGCTGCCGCAGATCCAGGCGCCCAACGGCGATTGGACCCAGACGGTGGTCGAGACGGCGGAAGGCGGTTTCCGCATGGGCAATCCCGACGCGCCGGTGAAACTGGTCGAATATGGGTCCTTCACCTGCGGCCATTGCGCGGTCTTCACCGAAGAAGCCTCGGCGCCGCTTCGCGACACCTATGTCAAAAGCGGCCAGGTAAGCTGGGAATTCAGACCCTATCTCCTGTTCCCCACGGATCCAGGCCTGTCGATGCTGCTGCGCTGCCAGGGAGCCGGTCCCTTCTTCCGCCTGACCGAGCAGCTTTACGCCGACCAGCCCAACTGGATGGCACGGCTGCAGGCGCTGCCGCCCGAACAGCTGCAGCAACTGGAAGGCCTGTCGCCGCAGGACAAGACGGAAGCCCTGGTACGCGCCGCCGGGCTCGATCAATTCTTCCGCCAGCGGGGCATGCCCGAAGCCAAGCTCAATTCATGTCTTTCCGACCCGGAGGGCCTGCAGAAGGTCGCGGCGATCACCGAGCAGGGCAATAAGGACGGCGTGACCGGGACACCGAGCTTCTTCATCAACGGCAAGATCGTCGAGAATGCGTCGAGCTGGGCGGCCCTGGAACCCAAGCTGCGCCAGGCGGTGCAATAAGGTGAGGCCGCGCTTCCTGCTTCCGGCCATCGCTCTTTTCGCGCTGGCCGCACCCGCGGCGACCCCCGCTCAGCCAGCCAAGGCTGGCGCCCAGAAGGATTGGAGCCATAATGTCGTGGCCACGACGGAAGGCGGCTTTCGTATGGGCAATCCCGACGCGCCGGTGAAGCTGATCGAATATGGATCCCTGACCTGTCCGCATTGCGCCCATTTCGCCAAGGACGGCGTGCCGCCTCTGGTCGCCAATCATGTGAAGAGCGGGAAGGTCAGCTTCGAATTCCGCAACCTGGTGCTGAACGGCATCGACGGCATTGCCGCCTTGCTTTCGCGCTGCGCCGGTCCGACGGGCTATTTCCGCGTTACGGAAGGCCTTTATGCGACCCAAGCCGAGTGGGTCGGCAAGATCGGCGCGATCAGCGAGGCCGAGAAGAAACGGATCAGCGCCCTGCCGCAAGCCGACCAATTCCTGGCAGTCGCGAATGCATCCGGCATCCTTGCCCTCGCCGGCCGGTCCGGCGTGACGCGACAAAAGGCGCGGCAATGCTTTGCCGACAAGGACAAGCAGAATCGCCTGAGCGAAATGGCGCGGGCAGCCGGCGCCATGGGCATAACGGGCACCCCCGCCTTCCTGATCAACGGCGAGAAGGTGGTGGCGCATGAATGGGCGGAGCTGGAGCCGCTGATCCGGCAAGCCGGAGACTGAGATTGAGCGGGGGCGCGCCTTGCAGATAAAGCGCCTGAAGCTTTCCGGCTTCAAGAGCTTCGTCGAGCCGGCCGAGCTGCGCATCGAGCCGGGCCTGACCGGGGTGGTCGGACCCAATGGCTGCGGGAAGTCCAACGTCCTCGAGGCGATCCGCTGGGTGATGGGCGAATCCTCGCCCAAATCGATGCGCGGATCGGGGATGGACGATGTCATATTCGCCGGCACCGCGTCCCGGCCGGCGCGCGATTTCGCCGAAGTCTCCCTGCTCGTCGAACGCTTCGCCGAAGATCTTCCGGGCGATCTTGGCGTCAGCCAGCATGGCGATGTCGAAGTCACCCGGCGAATCGAGCGGGGCGCCGGCTCCGCCTATCGCGTCAATGGCCGCGACGTCCGCGCCAAGGATGTCGCCTTGCTCTTCGCCGATGCCGCGACCGGCGCCCATTCGCCGGCCCTGGTCAGCCAGGGCAAGATCAGCGCCGTGATCGCGGCCAAGCCGACCGAACGCCGGCTGATGCTGGAGGAAGCGGCGGGCATTGCCGGCCTCCACGTCCGCCGCAAGGATGCCGAAGGCAAATTGCGCGCAGCCGAGGCCAACCTCACGCGGCTCGACGAATTGCTTGGCGACATGGAGCAGAGGTCGGCCGCGCTGCGCCGCCAGGCCAAGGCAGCCGAACGCTACCGCAAGCTTTCGGACCAGATCCGGATCGCGGAAGGACGGATGATCTTCGCCCGCTGGCGCGAGGCTTCCGAGGCCGCCGATGCCGCCCAGAAGGAAGCCGAGACGGCCGTGGCCGCGGTCGAGAAGGCGGCAGAGCTGCAGCGCGGCGCCGCGGCCTATCAAAGCGAGGCGGCACAGGCCCTGGCGCAGCGGCGCAGGGCGGCGCAGGAAGCCCGCGAACAATCGTCGGCGCTCGGCCACAAGCTCGCCGCGCTGCGGGCGGAACGCGACACGATCAGCCGCAGGATCAGAGAACTCGGCGATCGCCGTTCCGCGCTCGCGGCGGATCGCAACCGCGAGGAATCGCTTGGCAGGGATGCCGAGGCCGCCTTGGCCAGGCTGGCGGAAGAAGCGAACGAGATCGCCGCCCGGCTCGCCGCCGCCGAAGCGAGCCGGGGCACGATCGACGTCCGCACCGTCGCGCTGGAGGACAAATCGCGCGAGGCCGAAGCCGCCCTTGCCAGGGCCCGTGCCGCCCAGGCGGCCGAACAGGCCGAGACGCAAGTGGCCCAGGCCAGCCTAAGCGGGGCCCGCACCAAATTGGGCCGCGCCCAGGAGGAGGCGGCGCGACTGCAGGCGCAATTGCAGGAATTGGGCGACGAGACGCCGCTGGTCGAAGCGCGTCGCGCGGCCGCTCTGCGGCGCGAGCAGGCCGAGGCGAGATTGACGGAGGCGGGCGAGGCGATCTCCGCCGCGGAAGCCCGGCGCCAGCAATTGGCGGCCGACCGGGACCAAGCGGAAAGCGAAGGCGCGTCGGCGCGGGCGGCGCTGGCCGCGCTCGAATCGGAGGCGAAGGCGCTCCTGGAGACGGTCGAGGGCAGCAGCGGCGACCGCGCCATCAACCATCTGAAAGTGGCGCCAGGCTATGAGCGCGCTTTGGCCGCGGCGCTGGGCGACGATCTGGAGGCGGCGCTCGACGGGGACGGACCGCGCCGGTGGCAAGGGACGGAGATCCTGGCTTCGGATCCGCGTCTGCCGCCCAGCCATGTTCCGCTTCGCGACCATGTCGAGGCCCCTCCCGCTCTGGCCCGGCGGCTGGCCCAGATCGTCGTCGCCGAAGAGGATGACGGCGTGCCGCTTGCGGTCGGCCAGCGCCTGGTGACGCGCGACGGGCGGCTGAGGCGCTGGGACGGCTATGTCGCGAGCGGGCTCGGTGCAGCAGCGGCGGAGCGCCTGATCCGGGTCAATCGGTTGGCCGAGATCGAAAAGGCGATTCCGGCGGCCGCCGCGTCCGTCGGCGAAGCCCAGCGACGGATCGACGCCGCCCTTGCCGAAATGACCCGGTCGCGCGATGCGGCGGATGCGGCGCGGCGCAGCGAGGCCGATGCCGCGGCCGCGATCCGCGATGCCGGGCGGGAAGAGGATGCCGCAACCACCGCGCTCGAACGGCTCGACATACGCCGCACCGGCCTGGCCGAACGCATCGCCCAGGCCGACGCGGATCTTGCCGATGCCCGCAAATCGCTGTCCGAGGCCGAAGCGATCGCGGCCGCGCTTCCCGATCCCCAGGAAACCGATGCGCGCGTCGCCGATCTTCGCGTCAAGGCGGAAGCCGCCCAGGCCGCGCTGGCCGAAGTCCGCGCCGAGGCCGCTACCCACGCCCGCGCGGTCAGCGCCGACAAGCAGCGGCAGGACGCGGCCCGCAAGGAAAGCGCCGACTGGCAGGTCCGCGCGACCGATGCGGGCAAACGCCACGTGGAAATGGGCCGGCGCATCGACGAGGCCGAGCAGGAGGCCGCGAAGCTGGCCGACGCGCCCGCCGCCTTGGCCGCGCGCCTGGAAGAGATGGAAAGCGAGACGGCGGAAGCAGCCGCCGCCAGCGAGGCTGCGCTGGCGGCCGAACGCGAGAGCGAAGCGGCGCTGCGCACGACTGAGGCCCGCCTCGTGGAAGTCGCCGAGATATTGGCAAGCGCCCGCGAAGCGCGTGCCGGCGCGGTCGCCCGTCACGAAAACCAGGAATCGCGGCGGATCGAAATGGCGCGCATCTCCGGCGAGCGCTTCGAATGTCCGCCGCCCTTGCTTTCCGAGAAGCTCGGCTTCGACGAGGCGACCATCGAATCCGCAGGCGGCGAATCCGCCCGCCACGAGCGGCTCAGTGCAGAGCGGGAGCGGATCGGGCCGGTCAATCTGGTTGCCGAACGGGAGCTAGAGGAGCTCGAGGAAGGGCGGCTATCGAGTCAGGCGGAACGGGAAGAACTCGGCCTGGCCATCAACCGGCTGCGCGGATCGATCGGCAGCCTCAACCGCGAAGGGCGTGCGCGCCTGCTTGCTGCCTTCGAGGCTGTCGACCGCCACTTCCGCAGCCTGTTCACGACCCTGTTCGACGGCGGCCAGGCCCATCTGGAGCTGGTGGAATCCGACGACCCGCTGGAGGCCGGCCTCGAAATCATGGCGCAGCCGCCGGGCAAAAGACTGTCCGCACTCACTCTGCTTTCGGGCGGGGAGCAGGCGCTCACCGCCGTCGCCCTGATCTTCGCCTTGTTCCTTACCAACCCCGCGCCGATCTGCGTCCTCGACGAGGTCGACGCGCCGCTGGACGATGCCAATATCGAGCGATTTTGCGACCTGCTCGACCGGATGACGGGCGAAACGGACACGCGCTACCTGATCGTGACCCACAATGCGGTGACGATGAGCCGGATGCATCGCCTGTTCGGCGTGACCATGGTGGAAAGGGGCATCAGCCGGTTGGTCAGCGTCGACCTGGGCGGCGCCGAGCGCCTGCTCGCCGCCGAATGATGCGCGCCTTCGAGAAGGAATGACCGAGGCGATTGCGCGGGCCCCGCCGGAAATTTAGAGACCCCCCATGAAGATCGGCATCCTGCGCACGGGCGCTCCGCCCGCTCCCCTCATTCCGCGCTTCGGCCAATATGACGACATGTTCCGGGGCATGCTCGGCACCGGCTTCGACGCGACCAGCTATGACGTGGTGACCGGAACGCTGCCGGGAACGGTCGAGGACCAGGACGCCTATCTGATCACCGGCTCTTCCGCCGGTGTCTATGAGGATCATGACTGGCTTCCCCCGCTCCGGGATTTCCTGCGTTCGGCAAAGGGTAAGGCGAAACTGGTCGGCATCTGCTTCGGCCACCAATTGATGGCGGAAACGTTCGGCGGCCGCGTCGAGAAATCGGACAGGGGCTGGGGCATCGGCCTCCATCGCTACGACGTGCGGAAAATCGCGGACTGGATGGATCCGGTTCCGTCCTTCGCCGCGATCGTGTCCCATCAGGACCAGGTCGTCGAACCGCCGCCCAAGGCGACGGTGCTGGCCGGCAGCGACTTCACGCCATTCGGCCTGATCGCCTACCAGGACCAACCGGCCATATCCCTCCAGCCCCACCCCGAATTCGAGCCTGCATTCGGCAAGGCACTGATCGAGTGCCGGAGGCGGCGCCTGCCGGACCCCGATGCGGCGATCGCGTCGCTCGACCAAGCCGGGGACGGCGCCCGTCTCGGCCAGTGGATCCGGACATTTCTGAAAAAGGGTTGAGCGGAGGCTCTATCCGCCGAACGTGTCGCACGAAGCCGGATCGCCGCTCCGCATGCCGCGCTGCAGCCATTGCATCCTCTGCTCCGACGAGCCGTGGGTGAAACTTTCCGGAACCGCATAGCCCTGCGACTGCTGCTGCAGCCGATCGTCCCCGATCGCCGACGCGGCGCGAAGCCCCTCCTCGACGTCGCCGGGCTCCCAGGCGCTTTTCTCGGTCGCGGCCCAGACGCCGGCCAGGCAATCCGCCTGCAATTCCATCGCCACGCTCAACCTATTGCCCTCGGCCCGCCCGGCGCGCGCCTGCATGGCCCGAACCCGTTCATTGGTGCCGTCGAGATTCTGGATATGATGGCCCACCTCATGCGCAATCACATAGGCCTGGGCGAAATCGCCCGGAGCCTCGAACCTTTGCGCCAGTTCCTCGAAGAAGCTCGTATCAAGGAAGATGCGCCGATCGGCCGGGCAGTAGAAGGGGCCCATCGCCGACTGCGCAGCGCCGCAGGCCGACATGTCGCCGCCGCGATAGAAACGCAGCGTCGGCGGCCGGTAGCGCTGGCCCGCCGCAGCGAACAATTCGGTCCAGCGATCCTCCGTGGAGGCCAGCACCTGACAGGAAAAGCGCGTGACCTGGTCGGCGCCGCAAATATCCTCGGGCGTCTCGCCGCCGGGGGCCGGCTGGCCATGTGGCACGCCGGACGGGCCGCCTTCGATCAGCGACATCGGATTGATGCCGAAGACGAGCGAAATGACGATCAGCAGGACAATCCCGCCGCAGCCGAGCCCGCCTCCGCCCAGGCGGATGCCTCCGCCGCCCATCGGCAGGCCGAAGCCGCCGCGGCTCCCGCCGCTTTCCACATTGCTGCTGGTCCTGCGTCCGCCAAATCGCATGAAAGCCTTCTCCCGCCATATTCGCCGGAGCCTGAATGTCCGGAGACCTCGACCGGTTGCATTTCGCCGCGACTGCGACGAAAGGTCCGGCACCACCCGCATAAGGCGCACCGATGTTCCTCAAAGGCAAGACCGCCCTCGTCACAGGCTCCACGTCCGGCATCGGCCTTGCCTGCGCACGGGCGCTTGCGGCGGAGGGTGCCAGCATCGTCCTCAACGGTTTCGGCGACCGCGAAGCGATCGATCGGATCATGGCCGAGCTTGGCGCGGCAAGCGGCGCCGAGGTTCGTCATAATGGCGCCGACCTGACCAAGCCGGAGGAGATTGGCGGCCTGATCGCCGATGCGGATGCGCTCGGCGGTGCGGATATCCTGATCAACAACGCGGGCATGCAGCACGTGGCCCCGATCGACCAATTCCCCGTCGACAAATGGGATCTGATCATCGCCCTCAATCTCAGCGCCGCCTTCCACGCCATCCGTCTCGCACTTCCCGGCATGAAGGCGAAGGGCTGGGGCCGGATCATCAGCACGGCTTCGGCCCACTCGCTGGTCGCGAGCCCGAACAAGGCGCCTTATGTGGCCTCGAAACATGCCATTGCCGGGCTCACCAAGGCGGTGGCGCTCGAGACGGCGCCAAGCGGCGTGACCGTCAATTGCATCAGCCCCGGCTATGTCTGGACGCCTCTCGTCGAAAACCAGATCCCGGACACGATGGCGGCGCGCGGCCTCACCCGCGAACAGGTGATGAACGACGTGCTGCTGGCTGCCCAGCCGACCAAGAAGTTCGTCACCGTCGACCAGGTCGCCGCCTTCGCCCTCTTCCTCTGCCGCGACGAGGCCTCGGCCATTACCGGCGCCAATCTTTCGATGGACGGCGGCTGGACGGCGGCGTGAGCAGGTGGTTGAACGGAGGCATGAAAAATAAGGCGCTCTTCCTCCCGCTCGCCTTGCTTCTGACCGCCTGCGCCTCCGACGGGAGAAATGTCGGCCCCGGCGAACCGCAAACCCAGAACTGGCGCAGCATCGCCACTGCGCGGGACCGCGAAAGACTGAGGGAATGGCGCACCGCCTGGGTTCGCGCGCTCGCCAAGTCCCGCGCCGCCGGCCACGGCGCCGAAATTTCAAAAGAGGGCATGTTGCTGCAGCCCGACGCCGCCCTTCCCGAAGCGGCGCTGCCGACAGGCGACTATCGCTGCCGCACCATCAAGATCGGCGCGAAGTCGGAAGGACTGCTCGACTATGTCGCCTATCCGCCCTTCGATTGCCGGGTCACGCAGGCAAGCGACGGCCTCCAATTCGTCAAGCTGACCGGCTCCCAGCGCCCCGTCGGACGGCTCTTCCCCGAAAACGACCGGCGGATGATCTTCCTCGGCACGCTCCAGCTCGGCGACGAGAAGGGCGTGTTCAGCTATAGCCATGACCGCGAGCGCGACATGGCCGGGCTGGTGGAGCGGATCGGTGAGAGCCGCTGGCGGCTGGTCCTGCCCTATCCAAGTTTCGAATCGCTGATCGACGTGATCGAGCTCGTCCCCAGCCGATAGCAATCGCCGCGCGCAATGAAGTCCAAGAGAGGAATCCGAATGAAAGCCCTGATCCCCGCTTTGCTGACCATGACCATGTTCGCTGCGCCGGCCCGGGCCGACATGCTCGCCGACCAGGTGCGCCAGGACATGCCGTCGCTGATGGCCCTCTATCGGGATCTCCATGCCAATCCGGAGCTCAGCATGCAGGAGGTGAAGACCTCCGCCAAACTGGCCGCAGAGGCGAAGAAGCTGGGCTTCGACGTCACCACAGGAGTCGGCAAGACCGGGGTGGTCGCGGTCATGAAGAATGGGCCGGGGCCGGTCCTGATGATCCGCGCCGACATGGACGGATTGCCGGTCGTCGAGCAGACCGGCCTTCCCTTCGCGAGCAAGGTACGCGCGACCAGCGTGACCGGCACGGAAAGCGGCATCATGCATGCCTGCGGCCACGACACCCATATGACCAGCTGGATCGGCACGGCGCGCCGACTGGCAGCCATGAAGGATCGATGGTCCGGCACGTTGGTGATGATCCTCCAGCCCGGAGAGGAAATGGGAGTCGGGGCCAAGGCGATGCTGGACGACGGCCTCTATACGCGCTTTCCCAAGCCGACCCATGTCGTCGCCTTCCACGATTCCGCCAGCCTCCCGGCGGGAACGATCGGCTATTCGGTGGGGCCGACTTTCGCCAACGTCGATTCGGTGGACATATTCGTGAAGGGCGTGGGGGGTCACGGCGCCTATCCGCACACCACCAGGGACCCGATCGTCCTCGGCAGCCGGATCGTCGGCGCGCTCCAGACCCTGGTCAGCCGCGAGAACGATCCGCAGAGTCCGGCGGTCGTCACCGTCGGCAGTTTCCGCGCCGGCGCCAAGCATAATATCATTTCGGACGAGGCCACATTGCTGCTGACGGTCCGCAGCTATACCGACGAAACGCGCAAGCTGCTGCTCGACGGGATCCAGCGCATCGTCCGCGGGGAAGCGATCGCCGCCGGCATGCCGGAGGACAAGATGCCGACCGTCACGATCCGCGACGGGGAATATACGCCCGCCACCGTCAACACCGAGACGTTGACGCAGAAGGCGACGGCGCTCTTCACCCAGCGATTCGGCGCCAACCGGGTGGTCCGGGTGGCGCCGGTGATGGCGGGAGAGGATTTCGGCCGATATCATCTCGTCGACAAGGACATCGAGAGCATGATCTTCTGGGTGGGCGGCGTACCCAAGGCGAAATGGGACGAAGCCGGCGGCGATCCGGCAAAGCTGCCATCGCTGCACAGTCCGTTCTGGGCGCCGGATGCGGAGCCCGTCATCTCGACCGCGACCGAAGCGATGGTGACGGCGGCCCTGGACGTGCTGGCCAAGGGCTGATCTTTGCCGGGCAACCGGGGCCGGGGAAGTATTCTGGCCAGTCGTGGCCGACGGAAGCCCGGATGCGGAACCGATGGCCGCGGCGTTTCGTTGCTTTTTCGACGCCGATCAGAAGGAGCCCCTATGTCCCATATCCCCAATTCAGCCATGCCCCATGCCGGCCCCAACCCAGCGACCGACGACGCGGAGACCAGGGCGGCGGAAGGCAAGTCCACATCCGCATTCTTCTCCGACAAGGCCGGCAAGCTGGCCGACACAGCCAAGGCCCATCCCAAAACAGCCGTTGCCGCCGGCGCCGCGCTGGTCGCAGGCGCGATCGCGGCCGCGGCCATTCCGATCGCCCGTTCGCGGTCCAAATCGGGCAGCGGAGGCCGTTCGAAAAAGGCCAAAGGCCAAGGAACCAAAAGCACGGATTAGGACCGAAGAGGATATTCGAATTCCGCAAGGTGGCGCACGATCGCGTGAGGCATCGGGCCACCTTGCGATATCATCCCGCTTGTGCGCCGCACGCGGCATCGCACCCTGACAGGCAAGGGTGAACGCGGCCTTCAGAAAATATTTGTCAATTTGAGCGACACTGCGAAAGCATGTCGGCAAATCTTACACATTCCCTCCCGGGCAGGGTGGCGGCCGCCTGATGGTCCGGCTGTTCAAACATTATGTTCCGCACACCGTGCTGCTGCTGGGACTGATCGATTTCGTCCTGCTCGTCCTGGCGGGAGAGGCGGGCTGGTTGCTTCGCCTCTGGCAGATCAAGGTAGACGCCGCGCCCGATCCGGCGCGGCTGCCGCAACTCCTCACCTTTGCAATCACGCTGCAGCTGGCGATGGTGGGGGTCGGCGTCTACGCCGCCGATTCGCTGCAATCGATGCGGATCGCGACGGCCCGCCTGTTCGTCGCGGTGTCGCTGGGCGTGATCCTGCTCTCGCTCATCTTCTTCTTCGTCCCGGCGCTGACCTTCTGGCGCTCCAACCTGCTCTACGCGATGATGCTGGCGCTGGCGGCGACCTTTATCGTCCGCATCATGATCGGCCGCGCCCTGGGCGGCGAGGCGTTCAAGCGCCGGGTGCTGGTGCTTGGCGCCGGCCCGCGCGCCGCGCGCCTGGAAGCGCTGGCGCGGCGCGAAGGCGCGGGCTTCACCATCGCCGGCTATGTCGCCATGAACGACGGGCCCGTGGCGGTCGCCCATGCCCTCAACCGTTCGGCCATCAACAGCCTTGCCGACCATGTCGTTCGCCTCGGCATCGGCGAAGTCGTGCTGGCGCTGGAGGAACGGCGCAACGCCTTGCCGCTGGCCGATCTGCTGCGGGTCAAGACGACGGGTGTCCATGTCAACGAAATCTCATCGTTCCTCGAACGCGAGACCGGCCGCGTCGACCTCGACAGCGTCAGCCCCTCCTGGCTGATCTTTTCCGACGGCTTTTCCGCCGGACGGCGGCTTTCGAGCGCGGGCAAGAGGCTGTTCGACATCCTCGTCAGCGGCGTCATCCTGGCGATCTTCGCACCCGTCATCCTGCTGACAGCGCTGCTGGTGAAGCTGGAAAGCGAGGGCCCCGCCTTTTTCCGCCAGCGCCGGGTCGGCCGCTACGGCGAACCGTTCGAAATCCTGAAGATCCGTTCGATGCGGCAGGATGCCGAGGTCGGCGGCCAGGCGGTGTGGGCGCAGAAGGACGATCCCCGCGTCACCCGCATCGGCAATATCATCCGCAAGCTCCGCATCGACGAGCTGCCCCAGGCGTGGACGGTGCTGAAGGGCGAGATGAGCCTGGTCGGGCCGCGCCCCGAACGTCCGCAGTTCGTCGCCGACCTGGAAGCGCGGCTTCCTTTCTACGCCGAGCGCCATGTCGTGAAGCCGGGCATCACCGGCTGGGCGCAGATCAATTTCCCTTATGGCGCGTCGGTCGAGGATGCCCGGCAGAAGCTGGAATATGACCTTTATTACGCCAAGAATTACACGCCCTTCCTCGACCTGCTGATCCTGCTGCAGACGGTTCGGGTGGTGATGTGGCCGGAGGGCGCGCGCTGATGGTCGCCCTGATCGGCTTCTGGAGCCACGCGCTCGCTGCGATCCTGTTCGGCGTGCTGGCCGTCTGGCAGCTCCGCCACTGGAATCTCCGGCACGGCAACAGGCAGCTGGTGGGGGCCTTCGCCATCACCTCGGCCTGGGCGATCTTCGTCGCCATGCTCGGGAGCAATGACATATTGTCGGGATTGGCGGAAAGCGGCCGCAACTTCGCCTTCCTCGCCTTCATGTACGCGATCGTGCGCGGCGCGGCGGAGGACGAACGGCAGAAGGCGGTGAAGCCCGTTTATGCGACCGTGGCGGGCGTCATAGGGTTCCAGATCACTATCGCCGGCGTCCTTCCGGAATTTGCCGGCAACCCGATCATCTACCAGGCCCTGCTGTCGACCAAGCAGATCATCGGCCTCACCATCGCCGCGGGTTCCCTGGTGCTCGTCCACAATCTCTATGGCCAGGCCGCCCGCGATTCGCGCTGGGCGATCGGAATGCCCGCGCTCGCGCTGGCGGCGATGTGGATCTACGACATCCATCTTTACACCACCGCCTATCTGACGCGCAGCCCGGCCGAGGATCTGTTCGCGATGCGCGGCGCGATCATGGCCATGATCGTCCCGCTGTTCGCGCTGGCGAGCAGGCGCAATACGCAGTGGCGGGTCCATATCAGCCGGGCGGCGACCTTCCAGTCGATCTCGGTCATCGCCATCCTTTCCTATCTGATCCTGATGATGTCGGCGACGCGGGCGATGGAGATCATCGGCGGCGACTGGGTCCGCATCGGCCAAATCGGCCTTGTCCTGGCGATGACGATCACGGCGGGCATCCTGTTGCCGTCCGGTCGGTTGCGGGCGTGGCTGCGGGTCATCCTGAGCAAGCATCTGTTCGAGCATCGCTACGATTATCGCCAGGAATGGCTGCGCTTCACCCGCACCATCGGCCTGGCCGGCGAAAGCCAGGCGCCGCTGGACGAACGGATCGTCAAGGCGATGGCCGACATCGCCGATTCGCCGGGCGGATTGCTGCTGGTCCCGGACGATCATGGCCGGCTTGCCATCGGCGCGCGCTGGAACTGGCATCTGCAAACGCCGCCGGGGACGGTGGGGGACGCAGCCCTGATCCGCTTCCTCGAGACCAGCGCCCATATCATCGATTTCGACACGGCCGCAGGGGCTCGGCAGGACGGAAAGGCAGTCGCCATCCAGGACGGCCTGCGCGCCTTCGGATCGGCCTGGGCGGGCGTGCCCTTGCTCCACAACGACCGGCTGGTCGGGCTGGTCGTGCTCGACCATCCGCTCGTCCGGCGGCCGCTCGACTGGGAAGATTTCGATCTCTTCCGCACCGCCGGCATCCAGGCGGCAAGCTATCTGGCCGAGGCGCGCGGCCAGGAGGCATTGGCCAATGTCCAGCGGTTCGACGAATTCAACCGCCGTTTCGCCTTCATCATCCACGACATCAAGAATCTGGTGAGCCAGCTCGCCTTGGTCGCCCGCAATGCCGAACGCCATGCCGACAATCCCGAGTTCCGCGCGGACATGATCGCCACGCTGCAGGGATCGGTGAAGAAGATGAACGACCTTCTCGCCCGTCTGTCGCGCGGCAACAATGTCGAGGCCGAGGCGCCGCGCCCGATCCGGGTGGCGGACATTGTCGCCGCCGTCGCGGAGACCAGGAAGCGCGCGCATCGGATCGAAATCAAAGGCGAGGCCGACCTTGTCGCGATCGCCGATCCGGTGCGGCTGGAACAGGCGCTGGAGCATCTGGTCCAGAACGCGATCGATGCCAGCCCGGCCGGCCGGCCGGTCACGCTATATCATGATCAACGCGGCGGCGAGGTCGCGATCGACATCATCGACCGCGGGACCGGCATGTCGGCCGATTTCGTCCGCACCCGCCTGTTCCAGCCCTTCGCATCGACCAAGGATGACGGGTTCGGCGTCGGCGCCTTCGAGGCGCGGACGCTGGTCGCCACCATGGGCGGCCGGATCGAGGTCGAAAGCCGTGTCGGTGAAGGCAGCCGCTTCACCGTCTTTTTACCGCTTGGAGAGACAAAGGCGTCTCCCGGCTATCAACGGATGAGCGCATGAACGAAGAGGCCAAGGCCAAGCTGCTGATCGTCGAGGACGATGAAGGGCTGCAGCGCCAGCTGCGCTGGGCCTATGACGATTATGAAGTATTCGTCGCTTCCGACCGGAATGCGGCGATCGACCTGCTGCGCGCCGAGGAACCGGCGGTCGTCACCCTCGACCTCGGCCTTCCGCCCGATCCGAACGGGGTGAGCGAGGGTTTCGCCACTTTGGACAGCATCCTGTCGCTGAAGCCGGACACCAAGGTGATCGTCGCATCCGGCCATGGCGCCCGCGAAAGCGCGCTCCGCGCCATCGCCGGCGGCGCCTATGATTTCTACCAGAAGCCGGTCGACATCGATCAGCTCGGCCTGATTGTCCGCCGCGCCTTCCAGCTTCACGGCATCGAAGCGGAGAACAGGCGGCTGGAGGAGCAGATCGGCGAGGATCGCACCGTGCTGGGCACGATGATCACCGCCGCGCCGGAAATGCTGAAGGTCGCCCGCACGATCGAGCGCGTCGCCAATACCGACGTCTCGGTCATGCTGCTGGGCGCCAGCGGCACAGGCAAGGAATTGCTCGCCCGCGGCCTCCACAATGCCAGCCGCCGCAAGGCCGGCAATTTCATCGCCATCAATTGCGCCGCAATCCCGGAAAACCTCCTGGAATCGGAACTGTTCGGTTACGAAAAGGGCGCCTTCACGGGCGCGGTCAAGACGACCGAAGGCAAGATCGAGCTGGCCGAAGGCGGGACATTGTTCCTCGACGAGGTCGGCGACATCCCGCTGCCGCTCCAGGTTAAATTGCTGCGCTTCCTGCAGGAACGGGTGATCGAGCGGATCGGCGGCCGCAAGCCGATCGCGGTCGACACGCGCATCGTCTGCGCCACCCACCAGGACCTGCCGGAGATGATCAAGGCCGGCAGCTTCCGCGAGGATCTGTTCTACCGGCTCGCCGAGATCGTCGTGACCATCCCCACGCTCGCCGAACGGCCGGGCGATTCGATCCTGCTCGCCAAGCATTTCCTGCACCGCTTTTCCCGCGAGATGAACCCGCAGGTGAAGGGGATTTCGCCGGAGGCGATGACGGCGATCGACCAATGGCCCTGGCCCGGCAATGTCCGCGAGCTGGAGAACAGGATGAAGCGGGCGGTGATCATGGCCGACGGCAAGCTGATCAGCGCGCAGGACCTCGACCTCGGCCCGCAAGCCGAGGAAGCACTGCCGTTCAACCTGAAGGCCGCGCGCGAACATGCCGATCGGCGCGCGATCCGCCAGGCGCTGGCGCGGAACGACAACAATATCTCCAGCACCGCGAAGCTTCTCGGCATCAGCCGGCCGACGCTCTACGATCTGCTCAAGCAATATGGGCTGCAGCGTTGAGACGGAGCCTGTGCCTTGTCCTGCCGGCGCTGCTGGCGGCGGCCGCATGTTCGAACGTCCAAGGCGACGAATCGGCCGAGGCGGCTTACAGGAAAGGCCTGCTGGCGCTGGAGCAGGGCCAGCCGCGCACCGCCCGCATCGAATTCCTCAACGCGATCAAGGCGCAGCCCGGCAACGGGCGGATCCGTATCGCCCAGGCCCTGACCTATCTCCAGCTCGGCGACGGCATCGCCGCCGAGGCGGAATTGGTGCGGGCCCGGCAATTGGGCGTTTCGGTTTCCGACACCGGCCATCTGATGGCGCATGCGCTGATCCTCCAGGACCAGCCCGACCGCGCCGTCGCCGAAGCGAAGCAGGCGGGGCCGGCTTATGCCGCTTATGCCGCCCGCATGCGCGGACGCGCGGCGATGCTGCTGGGGGACGAGCAGGACGCCCTTGCCGCCTTCGAGGATGCGCTGGCAGCGGCCCCGTCGGATAGCGCCGCCTGGACCGATCTCGCCCGCTTCCGCCGCAGCACGGGCGACCTTGCCGCAGCCATCGCCGCCGCCGACAAGGCAGCGAAACTGGACCCGCGCAGCGTCGAGGCGCTGACGCTTCGCGGCGAGCTTACGCGCCGTCAATATGGGCTCGGCGCCGCCTTGCCCTGGTTCGACCGGGCGATCGAGATCGATCCCGACAATGTCGGCGTCCTGCTCGAACGGGCCATCACTTATGGCGATCTCGGCCGGATGGGCGCCATGCTCGCCGATGCGCGCAAGGTGCTGGCGATCGCGCCGGGCAATCCGGTGGCTTATTACCTGCAGGCAATGCTGGCCGCGCGCGGCCGGAATTTCGAACTGGCCGATGCCATCTTCCGGCGCACCAAGGGAGCGCTCGACGATCAGCCGGCGGCGATGCTGCTGGCGGGGGCGATTGCGTTCGAGACGGGCAGCACCGCCGAAGCGGTGAAGTGGCTTGACCGGCTGGTCGCGCTGCAGCCGGACAATGGCAAGGCACGGCGGCTGCTGGCCGCCGCGCATATGCGGGCCGGCGACGCCGACGCCGTGCTGGCCGTGCTCCGGCCGCTCGCCGACCGGCCCGACGCCGATGCCTATACGTTGACTTTGATGGGGCAGGCGCTGGCCAGCAAGGGCGACCGCGAAGGCGCCTCCTTATATTATGCCCGGGCCGCGCAACCCGCGTCCCGCAACGCCTCCGCGCTGCTGGCGGATCCGCTCGACCCGCAGACGCTCGACGCCTGGCGGGCCGACGCGGACGCTGCGCCCGACGATGCCGGGCTGCAGATCAGGCTGATCCGCGGGCTGCTCGCGACCGGCCTCGGCGGCGAAGCGCTGCAGAGGTCCCGCCGGCTGCAGGCAGCCCATCCGGGCACGCCGGAAACCCATATGCTGGTCGGCGACGCCTTCGGCATCCAGGGCGATTTCGCGGCCGCCGCTGGCGCCTATCGGCGGGCGGCGAATCTCAGCTTCACCGAACCGGTGGCGCTGCGGCTGATCGAGGCTTTGCGCAATGCGGGGGATCAGGCCGGCGCAGCTTTGGTGCTCCGCCTGTTCCTCCAGCAGAACCCGCAGAACGTGCCGGCGCAGATGCTGGCCGCCAACAGCCTGATGCAGGCCGAAGGTTGGGACGGCGCCATCCGCATCTACGAAAATCTGAGGCTCCGCATCGGCAATCGCGACGCGACCCTGCTCAACAATCTCGCATGGGCCTATTCGGAGACGGGCGACCATGATCGCGCCCTCCCCCTCGCCCGCCGCGCCTGGCAATTGGACAGGAACAATCCCGCCACCGCCGACACCTATGGGTGGCTTTTGTTCAAGAGCGGCAAGAACAAGGCCCAGGGCCTGGCGCTGCTGGAGCAGGCGGCACGGGGCGCGCCGAGCGATGCGGATATCAGGCGGCGGCTTGCCGCTGTGCGAGGCGGCTGAAGAGGCACGAGCGGATCAGGCTTCGCCTCCTGGTCTATTCTTTTGCCGCCTGTTCGACGCTCATGCCGAGCTGATCGTAGAGGAACATGAGCTCGTCCGTGTCCTGGTCGATCTGCTCGTCGAGCGATGTACCGATGCCGTGACCGCTCGTCTGGGAGGTTCGCAACAGGATGGGGTGGCGGGGTTCGGCCTGCGCCGCCTGCAGCAATGCGGCGAATTTGCGTGAATGCATCGGATTGACGCGGCCGTCATTGGCGCCGGTCATAAGGAGGACCGCAGGATAGACTTTCCCCGGCACGACGTGATGGGCGGGCGAATAATCGTGAAGCCGTTTGAACTGTTCGGGATCTTTGACCGAACCGAACTCACCGACGTTGAATGCCCCATTCTCGTCCTGCTCGAGCCGCAGCATGTCGTAGACGCCGACACGGCCGACGACGGCCCTGGCCAGGCCGGGATGCTGGGTGACTATCGCGCCCATCAGCAGGCCGCCATTCGAGACGCCGCGCATCGCCAGTTTGGAGCGGCTGGTATAACCGAGCGCGATCATGGTTTCCGCAGCCGCGGCGAAATCGTCGAAGACATTCTGCTTCCTGCCCAGCATGCCTTGCTGGTGCCAATCATCGCCATATTCGCCGCCGCCGCGAATGTTGACGATCACATAGACGCCGCCGGCATCCAGCCACATCCTTCGAAATCCGGTCGAAAAGCTTGGCGACATGTTCGCTCCGAAGCCGCCATAAGCGTAGAGCAGGGTCGGATTGCGGCCGTCCAGCTTCACACCTTTCTTCGCGAGGATATTGAGCGGGATCCTGGTCCCGTCCTTCGACCGTGCGTAGACGCGGGCGACCGTTGCATCGTCATAGGAGACCGGGGACGTCATTGCGATGCGCGTCCTTGCGGCTTTGCCGGTGTTCGGCGACCAGCGCATGAAATGCGGCGGATCGACAAAAGTCTCGACCGAATAAAGCACGTCGCCGCCCGGCAACGGCACCACCTCATCGATCGAGGAGATGGGCGGGGCGGGCAAGGTGGCGATGCGCCGGCCGCGATCGGAATAGACAGCGGTGCCGATCGGCCCCCCAGAGATCCGCGTCACATAGATGCGGCGGCCATCGACTTTCAAAGGCGCGCCGAACTCGCCGCCATCGACGATCGCGGCAT
The DNA here is from genome assembly GCF_032378825.1 of Sphingosinicella rhizophila. Lineage (NCBI taxonomy): Bacteria > Pseudomonadati > Pseudomonadota > Alphaproteobacteria > Sphingomonadales > Sphingosinicellaceae > Sphingosinicella > Sphingosinicella rhizophila. The sequence continues at coordinate 192,966 of NZ_JAVUPU010000004.1, forward strand.
CGGGGCGCGCGGCGATGATGGTCTTCGCGGCTCCGAAGCCCCCGGCATAAGGTGCGGGCAGCCTCAACACCTTGCCCATCGGCGCGTTCTTGCGCGACACGCCGTAAATCGTGCCGTCCTTGGCGACGGCGCCGGCAATCACCCGATCCGCATAGGCGGCAATTCTCAATGCCGGCTGGCCTTCGCGCAGCACATATTGCTGCCAGCGGCCGCCGTCGCCGAACTGGACGGATGCCAGGGTCGCAGGCGCGCCTGCGCCGTCGTCGAGGAAGATCATTCCGGTGCGCGGCACGCCCTCCTTCGCCGAAAGCACCCGAACGTCCGATGCGACGGGCGTACCCAATTCGTGAAAGTAGACCGCGACGTTGAACCGGCGTTCGGCCGGTGGCGCATCCTCCCCAGGATAAAGCGTGTACCAGAAGCCCCGGCCATTCGCGGCCCAGGCGGCCGCGCCAAGGCCGGTGGGCTGATGGACGCGATCGATGGGCTCGCCAATCTCCCGCCCGGACGCCGTTTCGTAGAGGTGCAGCCTTCCTTCCTCGCTGCCGTTTTTCGAAAGCGAGACGGCGACCTTGCTCCCGTCCGGGGATGGCGCGTACCAGTCGATCATGATGCCGCCGCCGGGATCCAGGCGGTTGGGATCGACGATCGTGCGCGCCTGCGAAACATCGCCCGAGGACGGCATGACGACCAGCAAGGGCTGCTGTTTCGTCGGGTCGCTGCGGAGGCCGAATATATGCACGCCGCGCGCCTTTAGCTGGCTGGTATAGGGCGAGGCCGTCCTCAGCATCCGGGCCAGCTTGGCGGCGACCTCTGTGCGACCGGGGAGCATATCCAGATAGGCGCGCGTACGGGCATTTTGCGCATCGCTCCACGCCCGGACGGCGGGATCGTCGCCATTCTCCAGTCGGCGATAGGGATCGGCGACGGCGACATGGTGGATCGTTTCAACGACCGTCCCGCGCGGAAACTCCGGCGCCGGCGGGATGGGACCGGCAAAAGCCGCGATCGCGAGTCCGAGGAACAGGGTGAACAAGATGATCGCGCGCAGGCCGGACCTTCGAACGGATTGCACGCGCCGGTCGGTTCGCGTGGCAGACATGACCATCAGCCGTTTCGGAAAGTATAGCTGTAGCCGTTGATCGCCGGCGCGCCGCCGAGATGGGCGTAAAGCACGCGCGCGCCCTCCGGGAAATAGCCTTTCTTGACGAGGTCGATCAGGCCCTGCATCGATTTGCCTTCATAGACGGGATCGGTGATCATCCCCTCCAGCCGTGCGCACAGCCGGATCGCCTCAAGCGTTTCCTGCGACGGCACGCCATAGACGGGATAGGCATAATCCTCCTTGATGACGATATCGTCGGCGACGATCTCCGGTCCGCCGATCAAGGCGGAGGTGTTCTGCGCAATCTGCAGGACCTGGGCATGGGTCTGGGCGGGGGTGCAGGAGGCATCGATGCCGATCACATTGCGTTGCCGCCCCTGTAGAGCAAAGCCTGCGACCATGCCGGCATGGGTGGAGCCGGTGACGGTGCAGACGACGACATAATCGAATGCGTAGCCGAGCGCCTCTTCCTGCTGGCGCACTTCCTCGGCGAAGCCGGCATAGCCGAGGCCGCCGAATTTGTGGACGGACGCACCGGCCGGAATCGCATAGGGAATGCCGCCTTTGGCCTTCACCTCGTCCAGCGCCTTTACCCAGGAATCGCGGATGCCGATGTCGAAACCTTCGTCGACCAGGCTGACTTGCGCACCCATGATGCGGGACAGCAATATGTTGCCGACGCGATCATAGACGGCGTCCTCATGCGGTACCCAGCTTTCCTGGATGACGTGGCACTTCATGCCGATCTTCGCAGCCACCGCCGCGACGAGGCGAGTATGATTGGATTGCACGCCGCCGATCGAAACGAGCGTGTCGGCCCCGCTCGCGATAGCGTCGGGGACGATATATTCGAGCTTGCGCAGCTTGTTGCCGCCAAGGGCCAGGCCGGAATTGCAGTCCTCGCGCTTTGCGAACAGCTCCACCTTCCCACCGAGATGGTCCGTCAGACGACCAAGGCGCTCGATCGGGGTCGGACCGAAAGTCAGGGGATAGCGTTCGAAGTCGGACAGCATTCAACACTCCGTGCACAAATTCAGTAGGGTGCGCCCATTGTAATCGGAGGGCGGTCGAATGTCCTTCCTATTTGGCCGTAAAACTTGACTGATATCATAGAGAATGGGGCCGATATGGATCCTGTCCACCCACTATCGCCCATAGCTATGAAAGGATCGTTCAAATCGCAGCGGCGGGCAAGGCCAGCGCCGAAATTGTCGCTCAAACGGTGAATGGCGCGTTGTCGATCACTTCGCGCATGACGAAGAATGTGCGTGTCTGGCGGACCGACGGAAGTGCAATAAGCTTGTTGCCGTGCAGCCGGTTGAAGGCAGCCATGTCCTCGACACGGATTTTCAGAAAATAATCGAAGTCACCCGCGACGAGGTGGCAATCGAGGACCATTGGTATTTCGAGTATGGCCGCTTCGAAAGCAGCGAAGGATTCGGGCGTCGATCGGTCGAGCACGACACCGACGAAGATCAGGGCGGCCCGGCTCAGCTTCTGCGGATCCAGTTCCGCACGGACTTCCTTGATGTAGCCTTCATCGAAAAGGCGCTGCGTTTTTCGAAAGCAGGTTGCCTGGCTCATATTCACTTTCCGAGCCAGATCCACATTCGAAATCCGGCCGTCCGCCTGAAGGATGCGGAGTATCTTCAGGTCGGACGGGGAGAGGGCGGCGTTTCTAGATTCATCCATCTTTTCCTGCGGCATCCTGGAAACTCCCCAAAAGCAACGGAGGTGACGCAAGAATGGAACATATTCAAGTCTGTCCTGGAAGGATGGTTCATGAGGCGTCAGATCTTTCACCGCCACTCGCAACCCTCCCGTCTGCCAGACCGATCTGGATAGGCACGGCATGATCGCTTGTTCTGTGCAGGCCCGGGAATCCTTTCACAAAGGCCCTTTCATTCATCCATTCCTTCCAAAGGTCGCGCCTCCCAGGAGGAGAATGCAAGGATTCCGGCCAATATTAGGTGAGACACTCCAGCCCAAACATGGATAGGCTTTACGGCATTGCACCAGTCACGACCGATGAGGCCCGACCTGGTCAAACGCCATGGCGTGCGGCGAGAAAGGGGCGACATGGAAATCATAGGGGCCTTTGCTCGCCAGATGCATGCTGTCATTCTTTTCATTCTCTTCAGTTTTCTTGTTGGGGGCGCTCCGGCGCATGGGCGACCGGCCGATCCCCCGGCTAGCCAGGCCGCGTACCAGAAGAGTCCGGCGATCAACCCTGTCGCACCCATTCCATCGAGGCTGGACAAAGCGGACGTCGAAAGCTGGCTGGACGGATTCATGTCGCTTGCGCTGCCCCGAAGCGACATTGCCGGCGCCACCGTCGCGATCGTCAAGGATGGCCAGGTCCTGCTGACCAAAGGCTATGGTTATGCCGATGTCGAGCGGCGCGTGCCGGTCGATGCCGACCGCCATCTCTTCAGGATCGCTTCGATCTCAAAATTATTCACCTGGACTGCCGTCATGCAGCAAGTCGAGAAAGGGAAGATCGACCTCGATGTCGACATCAACCATTATCTCGATTTCAGGATTCCCCCGTACAGGGGAAAGCCGCTGACGATGCGCAATCTCATGACGCACACGGCCGGCTTCGAACTCGTCATGCGGGACCTGTTCAGTGCCAGGCCGAATGGTGCGGATCTCGGAGCGGCGGTGAAGCTGTGGGTTCCGAGCCGCATTTACGCCCCAGGCACCACGCCGACTTACTCGAACTATGGCCCGGCGCTTGCCGGCTATATATTGGAACGGGTCTCGGGTGAGGCTTTCGACGATTATGTCGACCGCCACATCCTGCGCCCCCTGGGAATGTCACGTTCGACCTCCCGCCAGCCTTTGCCATCGGCTTTCGCGAAGGATCTGTCGGAGGGCTATATGCTCGGCTCGGGCGCATCCCATCCCTACGAATATGTATCCTATCGGCCAGCGGGCGGAATGGCCTCCACCGCGCCCGATATGGCCCGGTTCATGATTGCCCATCTGAACGACGGCGCCCTCGGGCGAAATCGCATTTTGCAGCCTGATACCGCCCGCATGATGCATGTGATCCCAAATCCGATACTGCCGCCGCTTCATGCCATGGGCCTTGGCTTCTACCAGCACGATATCAACGGGCGGCGCGTTCTCGTCCATGACGGCGACACCCGCTTCTTTCACAGCCAGCTGAATCTATTCCTCGACGACAATGTCGGCATCTTCGTCTCGCTGAACAGTAGCGGTCGAGATGGCGGCGCGGATATCGTGCGGGCCGCGCTCTTCACGAAATTCGCCGATCGCTATTTCCCGTCCGTACAGGTCGATGGCCGGGTCGATCCCAACATTGCCGCCCGCCATGCGCGGGCGATGGTCGGCCATTATGAAGTGAGCGACCGCTCGGCGACCAACTTTCTCGCCGTCAACCTCTTCAGGCATCCAATCGCGATCGAGGTCGATGGCGACGGCAATTTGATCATTCCCGCCTTTACCGGACTCGACGGCGCGCCGAAGCGCTGGCGCGAAATCACGCCCTGGGTGTGGCGGGAGGTGAACGGCAGGGAGCGGCTGGCGGCACAATTGGTCGATGGCCGGCCGGTTCGATTCAGCACGGACGAACTTTCGCCTCTGGTCGTCTGGGACCGCCTGCCATGGTGGCGATCCACCGTCTGGCTGCAACCGCTTTCCAAATTCGCCTTCGCCGTCTTGCTTCTGACAATCGCCGCTTGGCCGGCGAGCGCCGCGCTGCGCCGCTACAGTGGAAAGCCTGCATTGCTCCCTGCCGCAGACCGGCGCGTCTATCTCGGGCTCAGGATCGCTGCGCTGGCGGGCTTGATCGTGCCGTCCATCTGGGTGGGGACGATCGCACCGATCATGACCTTCACAGCGGACGAAAACACAATCGATTTCCGTATCATCATGGCGTCGCTGCTGACCCTGGTCGGCTATGCGGGCGGCCTGTTGCTCGCTTTCGCCAACGGATGGATGGCCTGGAGGAATCGAGGCTGGGCCTCCCGGCTCTGGAGCGTCACGCTCATTCTGTCCTTCTTCATACTGGCCTGGGTCGCCTGGCAATATAAGCTGCTGAGCTTCAGCACCGACTTTTGAGGGAAGAGGCAATTCGCGATAGCGATTGTCGGGTGCTATAACCCGTTGTTTTCATTTGCTATTCTTATACTATCTTGAGGCGGAGATTCGTATCTCTGGAAGATATGTTCGCGGAGTGAAGCAAAATTGCTCTAAAATGGCGATCATAAAGCAGAGTTGCGCAAGGAGCATTCAAAATAACCCCTATTTAGATGGGACATTTCAGCCGTGTTAATTTATCCAACAATGAGATGAGGGCTTCCGGAAAAAGAAGGATAGAGCGGCCTGCTCCCAAATGTGAGACAGTAACGGCAAATAGGCCCGGAGCCAGATTGAATAAAGAGGGGAATGTCCATGCGTAATTACAGGTCGATACTTCGCTGCACCATGCTCGCATCAATTGCGTCCATGGCGATTGTTTCTCCGGCATTCGGCCAGACAAGCGAAGCGGTCGAATCTTCCGATTCCGTATCGACCGAGACCGAGGACGTTTCCCAGGAGATCATCGTCACCGCGACAAAGCGTGCCGAAAGCGTCCAGGATGTTCCCTTGAGCATTTCCGTCGTGACGGCCGATGAAATCAGCAAACGCGGACTGGTGAGCGCGGAAGATTATCTGCGCGGCATTCCCGGCGTGAACCAGACGACCGATCCGGTCGGATCGTCGATCATCATCCGTGGCCTCGAGACGTCGCCCTCCTTCCAGAATTATTCCTCGGGCACAACAGTGGCCACCTATTTCGGCGAGACCCCGATCACCAATTCGGGCGGCCTGGCCGCAAACACCAACGTCGACATCAAGCTGGTCGACATCGAGCGGGTCGAAGTCCTTCGCGGGCCGCAGGGGACCGCCTTCGGCAATTCCTCGCTCGGCGGTGCCGTTCGCCAGATACCGGTGGCGCCGAAACTCGGTCGACTGGAGGGACATGTCGGGGCCGGCTATTCACGCACGGGCGGCTATGGCAGCGACAATTACATGATCCAGGGGACGATAAACGTTCCCATCATCAACGACATCGTCTCCGTTCGGGCCAGTGCCTATCATTTTTCGGACAGCGGCATTTACCGCAAGAATGCCACCACGGACCCGACCATACAGGAGGCCGCGGCCTTTTATGGCGCGGAGGGCGCGGTGAGCGACGACACGAATGTCGGCAGTTCCAAATTCACGGGCGGGCGCATTGCAGTTTTGATCAGGCCGACGGACGACCTCTCGCTCACTCTCTCCTATCTGTCCCAGAAAACCGAACTCAACGGGAACGCACTCGCCAATAGCGGGCGGTTCGAGCAAGCGATTTTCGACGTCGCGCCAAGCCATGCCATTCGCGGGCAGAGGGGCGGTGCCTCCGACATGAAGATCGATCTGTTCAACGCCACGCTCGAATATAGCCTGGGTTGGGGGAGCCTGCTCGCGACCTATTCCCACATCGACAGCTGGGCGCTCAATTCGAGCTCGTTCAGCCAGTCGCAGCCGATCTGGCCGCTTTCCTATATCCAGGACGGCAAGCACGAGGAGGATAGCGGCGAAATCCGCTTTGCATCCGACCTCGGGGGGCGGTTCAATTTCCTCGTCGGCGTTTATGCCGAAAAGGTGAAAGACAATGCGATATTCGACTATCGCTATCTGGGGACGAGAGCCGACACGGCTTTGTTCAGCCAGGAATTTGCCGGCGATTTCCTGGACAATCGTCGCCTCACCCAGAAAGCGGCCTTCGGGGAATTGTCGTACGAGATCGTCGATGGGCTGACCGCGACCGTTGGCGGGCGCTATTATGATTATTCGCGGACTGTCTCGGAAATGACGAGCGGCGAGTTCTTTGGCGATAGTAGCGATACGCGGGAAACCAAGTCCAACGGATCCACCTTCCGCGGCAATTTGAGTTGGAAGCCCGGGCCGAATACGTTGCTTTACGCATCCTGGTCGGAAGGCTTCCGCCTGGGCAAGCCCGAAGCAGGACTCCCGTCCGGGGTCTGCGATGTGAATAATGACGGGATCGTGGACGGGTCCACGATCACCATCGAGTCGACCCGGTCGCTCGAATCCGACAAGGTTCGGAATTACGAGCTTGGCACCAAGTTCAGCCTGTTTCAAAAACGCCTGACGGCGTCCGCGGCCGTCTTCCTGATGGATTGGGACGGTGTGCCGTTTCGCACTGCTGCTCCCGACGCACCGGAGGGCTGCGGGCTGACCTATAATGCCAATGCCGGAAAGGCACGCACGAAAGGTGCGGAATTCCAGGCCAGCCTGGCGATTACCGATGCGCTTCGCGCGGATTTCGGTGCCTCCTACATTGACGCCAAGCTCGCGCAGGACGCGCCTGCGCTTGGGGCGTTCGATGGGGACCGGTTGCCCGGTTCGCCGAAGGTGAACGCCAACCTCTCGCTCCAGTATGATTTTATGGTGGCCGGCCGTGACGTCTTCATCCGGGCGGATTCCATCTACGTCGGGTCATTCTATGGCGACGTCTATCAGTCCCCGGCGACCAAGGCGGGCGACTATGTCAAGATCGACCTGTCGGGCCGCATCATGTTCGGGCGGGTCGGCCTGGACATATATGTCCAGAATTTGATGAACGAAGATTCCTATACATTCCGCGGGACATCCGATGCCGGCCGCGAATTTTTCGGGTTCCGGATGCGCCCGCGCACCGTGGGGGCACGACTGAATTACAATTTCTGACCGAGCATCCGCCCTGCCCCTCCGCTGCCGAGGGGCAGGATGATGATGACTGGTTTTGCACCCGATATCGTGCGGCCATTCCCGGCTTCCAGCATGGCGGGGATGTAAAAGATCGAACTTCGCATCCCCACCTGGTGGCAAAGCCGGTGCGCACCTGACCTCTGACCTCTCTCGCCGAGCGCGCGCTTGACCAAGCGATCTCCATCGGTTCTACGCTCTTTGCGTGAGTTTGGAGGGTCTTGAGTGAGTTCGGACGGCGATACTGCACTTTCACTCGACGGGGTGACGAAGCGCTTCGGCGCCGTCTGCGCGGTCGATCGGCTCAGTTTCGACGTGTCCCAGGGTGAGGTCTATGGTTTCCTCGGCGGCAACGGCGCCGGGAAGACGACGTCGCTTCGGATGGTGCTGGATATCATCCGTCCCACCGAAGGTCGCATCACCGTCCTGGGGCGCGACCCCGGGCGGGAGAATGCCTCGGAAATCGGCTTCCTTCCCGAAGAGCGCGGGCTCTACCGGAACATGACGGCGCTCGACACGATCGTCTATTTCGGCCGCCTGAAAGGGATGAGCGCCGCCGCCGCCAGGACCGAAGGCTCGACGCTGCTGGATCGCTTCGGCCTGTCCGCCAACGCCCGCTCGCCCATGAACCAGCTGTCGAAAGGCATGGCGCAGAAGGTTCAGCTCGCCACGGCGGTGGTCAATCGGCCGCGCCTGCTGATGCTGGACGAGCCCTTCTCCGGCCTCGACCCCGTCAACCAGGGCCTGCTGGAGGACGAGATCAAACGCGCGGCCGCCGACGGCGCCACCGTCATCTTCTCCACGCACGTGATGCAGCATGCCGAACGGCTGTGCGACCGGCTGCTGCTGCTCGCCAAGGGGCGCAAGAAATTCCAGGGAACGCTGGACGAGGCCCGGGCCCTGCTTCCGGCCCGGCTGTCCGTGATCGCCCAACAATCGCTCGCCGCCTTGCCGGGTGTGGAGAGCGTCGCGGAGGGCGCGGAGATCGGCGGCGGCTGGCGCGAGTGCAAGCTGCGTCTCGAGCCGGGAGTGGAGCCCGGCGACGTGCTGGAGCGCTGCTTCGCCGCCGGAATATCGCTGCGGCGCTTCGAGGAGCACCGGCCGAGCCTTCATGACGTTTTCCTGCATTTGGTGGGGCCGGCGGGAGCGCAGACATGAAACGAATCCTGCTCATCGCCGCCCGCGAATATCGTCAGATCACCCGGATGCGCAGCTTCTGGCTGACGCTGCTGATCCTGCCGCTCGCATTTGCCATCGCGCCGCTGGCGCAGCGATTCATGAACGACGACGATCCGCGCAGGATCATGATCATCGACCAGAGCGGGGGCAATGCCGCCGAAGCGCTTCAGGATCGGCTGGCGCTCGACCATAGCCGCGACGTGCTGATCAGCCTCTCCCGCTACGTTCAGCGGCACAAGCTTCAAGGCGCCGATCCGAAGGCGCCCTGGTCCCAGCACGACCGCTGGTACACCGACGCCGAAGTGCGCCAGTTCACCGCAGGCGGCGGGCTAGCGCGGGCGCTCGCCAAGCTGCAGGCGCATGCGCCCGAGGACACGCCCGAATTCGACCCGCCCGGATCCGGTTACGAGCTGGTCCCGGTGCCGAAGCCTCTCGCAGCGGCACCGCCGTCGGAGCTCGACGCGCGCGTCCGCCCCTTGCTCAAGCCGGAGGGCAAGGGTGCCAAGCCGGTCGATTATATTCTCCAGGTGCCGGCCAGCTTCGGCCGGGACGGCGCCGTTCGCCTCTGGTCCACCGGGGAGCCGAACATAGGCTTCGTCACGACAGTGCAGGATGTCCTGACGCGAAACCTGCGCAAGACCTTCCTCCTCACCGAAGGAACGGCGCCCGACGTGGCCGAGGCGGCGTCCACGATCGCTCCGTCTTTGATGATCTCCAAGCCTCCTCCGGGCGGCGGCGCCAAGGAGGCCATGCTGGTCCGCTCGATCCTGCCGCTGGCATCCTCCTATCTGCTGATGGTGGCACTGATGCTGTCGGGCAGCTGGATGCTGCAGGGGACGGTCGAGGAGCGTTCGAACAAATTGCTGGAGACGGTCCTGGCCACCGTCAGCCCCGAAGAGCTGATGTATGGCAAGCTGCTCGGCACGGTTGCCGTGGGCCTGACCATGATCGCGGTGTGGGTCGGATGCGGCGCGGTCGCGGCCTATGCCACGCAGGGGGCCATTGCGGACCTGATCCGTCCGGCGCTCGCGCCGCTGACCTCGCCCGGTACCATTGCCGCCATGATCTACTTCTTCATCGCCGGCTATCTGGCCATCTCGATCTTCTTCCTGGCCGTGGGTGCGATCAGCGATTCGATGAATGAGGCGCAAGGCTATCTGATGCCGATCCTGCTGGCCATTCTCCTGCCGATCACGGTGCTGATCCAGAGCATCCTGCAGGGCGGCAAGGGTATCGGCATCACCGTCCTGACGTGGGTCCCCATCTGGACGCCCTTTGCCATCCTCGCGCGGCTCGGCACGGGCATACCGACCTGGGAGGTCCTCTGCACCGGCCTGCTGCTCGCGGCGTTCATCGCGGTGGAGCTGATCATGCTCGGCCGCCTGTTCCGGGCCAGCCTGTTGGCCCAGGGGCAGAAGCCCGGATTTTCCGAGCTGATCAGCAGGATGCGGCGCCAGGACGCCTGACGCTGAAGGCGGGGCAGACGCCCGGCAACCGCTGTCGTCCGCTGCGGCCGGTCATGCGCTGCACGGATATGCCGCGCGTAATCATCAGGCGCAGCCCCGTCCGCACGCGGCGCGGAACCGGCACAGCTGCAGTTGCGCGGCTATCCCCTCTATGCCAAGTCGCATAGACAATGTTCCAACCTTCTCCGCCCCTTGCGGCGGCCCTGTCTTCCAAGGACCCATCATGAAAGTCTCCATTCCGGGCGGTTTCGCCCTCCTTCTCCTGGGCGCCGGCGGCGTCCACGCGCAACAAGCGTCGCGGCTGCAGGTCGGAGCGCCCGTGCCGGCGACGCTGGCGGCCGACGCTACGCTCCGGTACGCGCTGGATCTGCCGAAGGACCACTTCGTCGCCGGCCGAGTGGATCAGGACGGGGTGGACGCAACGGTGACGATCACCGACCCGGCAGGCAAGAATGTGGTGAAGGCGGCGCGCGTCGGGCGAGGCGGGCCCGAGACGTTCGCGTTCGCGACCGACGCGGCGGGCCGGTACCTGATCGAGGTGACGCCGGCGACGGCGGGCAAGGGTGGCGCCCTTCGCGTGCAGCTCACGCGCTCGGAGCCGGTGGCGACGACACCGGCAGGCAAGGTGGATCAGGCCGCCGCCCAATTGTACGAGGACACCCCGGGCGCCGTCGTGGGCGTGATCAATGGCGGCAAGCTGACGTTCGTGAAGGGGTATGGCGCCGCGGACCTGACCTGGGCGATGCCGTTCACGGCTGGTACGCCGACGAACATCGGCTCCTCGTCGAAGCAGTTCACCGGGTTCGCGATCGCCCTGCTGGCGTCGCGGGGCAAGCTTTCGATGAACGACGACGTGCGGAAGCACATTCCCGAGCTCAAGGATTTCGGCAAGACGATCACCGTGCGGAACCTGCTGACGCACACGACCGGCTATCGCGAGTTCATCAACACGCTGCTCATCGAGGGGCGCCAGGTGCTGCAGGGGGATTACATCGCCCCCGATGAAGTCATCAAGGTGATCAACCGGCAGCCGACGCTGCAGAACGAGCCCGGCGCGGAGTTCAACTACAACAATTCGGCCTTCGCCTTGGCGACCATCCTGGTGGAGCGCGTCACCGGCCGCCCGTTCGCGGAGTGGATGCGCGACGAGGTCTTCCTGCCCCTGGGCATGACGAAGACGTGGGTGCGCGCGCATCCCGGCCAGATCATCCCCCGCCGATCGGCCGGGTATGTCGCCGGCGAGGGCGGATTCCGCGAAGTGCAGGATCTCCACGGTTCGATGGGCGCGGGTGGCATCTACACGACGCCGGGCGACGTCGCGAAGTGGATGGGCAATTTGAAGACCGGCAAATTGGGCGGGCCGGCAGTGATCAAGGAGCTGACGACCTCGTTCGTGCTCAACGATGGCAAGCCGACGAACTACGGCTACGGTGTGTCTCTCGACACGAATCGCGGCCTGCGGCGGTGGCAGCATGGCGGGAACGACGTCGCGCACAGCTCCACCTTCGTATATTATCCCGACCTCGACGCCGGCTATGTCGTGTTCAGCAACTATCAGGGGGTCCCCGGCGGGATCGCCCGCGTCGCGGCCGACGCCTTCTTCGGTCAGCATATGACGGCGCCCGAGACCGCGACCACGGGCGCCGCCGTCGACGTGCCTGCTGCGACGCTCGAGCGCTATGTCGGCAAGTATGAGATGACGACGCTCGGCGGCATGCTGATGACCGTGGAAATGGAGGACGGCCAGCTGCGGCTCCAGCTTCCCGGCCAGCCGGCGCTCCCGCTGCGGCCGACGTCCATGATCGACTTCGAAGTGGTCGGCGCACCGGCGCGGATCACTTTCAACGCGGCAGCCGACGGCGCGGTGGACACGATCACCTTTCATCAGGACGGGGAGCATTCCGGGAAACGCGTCGTGGAAACAGCGGCCGCGGTGGACCTCACCGACTATACGGGCCGCTATTATAGCGAGGAGCTGGAGACGTTCTACGACATGAGGGTCGAGGACGGACAGCTCGTCATCCGGCACCGTCGGTTCGGCCCGGCCGTGCTGACGCACACCAGCGGGGACAGCTTCTCCGGAACGCTGCCAGTCAACCTGGTCGTCTTCCGCCGCGATGCGCAAGGCAAGGTCATCGGGTTCGACGCCGGCAACGGCCGGGCACGCGACATCGCGTTCAAGAAGGTGAGCGGCTAGACTCGTTGACGGTCATATTTAACCGAGACCGAGCCTGGCTTTTCCTTGTTCTTCGTTATTTCCGGGTCGGCAGATGATCCATCTGCCTTGAAATAACTCTGGAGCCGTAGTCGCATCCGTTTCGAACATGCGGGGCGTGGTCGGTCGATCGGACGGACCAGCACCATGCCCCCCTTGCCATCCTCGCGCGGCTCGCACGGGCACACCGGCCTGGGAGGTTCTCTGCACCGGCCTGCTGCTCGCCGCGTTCATCGCGGTGGAGCTGATCAGCAGGATACGGCGTCAGGACGCCTGACGCTCAAGTCGATTGTCGGGAGTCTCGCCGGGTAAGACGGAACGGGCTCTTTCACGCGATTGCCGACGACCCGCAACGGTTTTCCCAGCCGTGGCTGCTTTGCGCCCATGTGTGGACATCCGGTAATCGCGGCGCGCTCTTGAGTCGCTGATAGTGTCGCGGTCCGGGCGTGTTCGCCCGGTGGTTTGACCATCGGAGGCTATCATGATCCACTATGTCGGTTTGGATGTGTCGCAGAAGATCACGGCGATCTGCGCAGTCGATACGCAGGGGCAAAGGCTGTGGCGAGACCAGTGTGGCTCGACGCCAGAGCAGATTGAGGCGAGTGTGCGCAGTCGAGCTGGTACTGATGCGCGTCTCGGCATAGAGACAGGTCCGATGACGCCGTGGCTGGTTCACGAGCTGCGCGCCCGAGGGTTCGACGTTGTGTGTCTAGACGCTCGCCATGCACGCGCCGCTCTGAAGATGCAGCTCAACAAGACGGACCAGAACGACGCCGAGGGATTGGCGCAGATCATGCGCACAGGCTGGTATCGATCGGTCCACGTGAAGTCGTTCGAGACCCACCGCGCGCGTGCTCTCCTCGGCGCGCGTGCCCAACTTGTCGGCATGACAACGCGGCTGTCCAACAACATTCGTGGTGTGCTGAAGACATTTGGTCTGCTGCCGGGCGCGATGCGCGGTGTGCCATTCGACCGGCGGGTTGAAGCCCTGCTCGCCGACCGTTCGGATGTAGCGCCGATCGTGCAACCCATGCTCGTCGCTTGGCGGCAGTTGCGCGAGCAGATCGCTGTCTTCGACAAAGCCGTGCGCGCGCTGGTCAAGGCAAGTCCGGTCTGCAGGCTTCTGATGAGCGTGCCCGGCATCGGTGCATTGTCGGTGCTCGCCTACGTGAGCACCGTCGAAGATCCGGCTCGGTTTCGCCGATCACGGTCTGTTGGTGCACATTGCGGGCTGACACCCCGACAATATCAGTCGGGCGAGATTGATCGCAGCGGCAGAATATCACGGTGCGGCGATACGCTCACCCGCACGCTGCTGTATGAAGCAGCCGTCGTGATCCTGGCGCGGATAAAGCGTCCATCCCAACTCAAGGAGTGGGCGGGGGCGATCGCCAGGCGATCGGGCGCAGGCAAGGCCAGGGTGGCCTTGGCGCGCAAGCTGTCGGTTATTCTTCACAGCATCTGGCGCTCAGGAGAGCCATTTCGCTGGCAGGAGAGTCCCGCCACTGCCTAACGCGACATGTACGTTTTCCATTCGGTCGATTTTCCGAATGGATGCTTGCCCAACGGGCGAGGATGTAGGTGACTGCGCGAGAGGGCCTTGGGCCTCTTGATCCTCAAGAGAGCCCGTTGTGGACCTTGCAGCACCTCGGCTTCGTACCAGATGTTGCGGCGGCATTGCCGACCGCGGAGAGAACCGTGACCCCGGGCTAGCAAGAACGCGAGACAGAGATTGACTGAGGAGGCGCGATTAGAGAACGGCCCTCCGTTGGCAAGAGCTAGTTGAGCATCTGCACTAGGTGGTCGGTGCGGCCATGTGTTCGGCCTGTGATGCGGCCGTTTCATCGCCGCTGGCCATAATGCCTTCCGCGGATCTGGTCCCCAATCAATTTCGCGCACTCGAGGTGCGGGGCGCAAATGGGGTGGTCTGATCTGGCGGTGTCGACCGGCTTTCGTGCAATAGCTCCTTTGCCCTTTCCAACCTCTGGGCGCAGCGTCTCAGCTGCGCGGTCTCGTCATGCGGCGATCGCCATCGGTTCGCGATAGCCCTCGCCACTCATCATCATCGCCCAGGCGATCCTGGCATTCTTGTTCGCCAGCGCCATCGCTGCAACCTTGGGCTTGCGCCGTTCAAGCAAACGGATGAGCCAGGTCCGGCGCGTGCCCTGCATCGCTCGGCGGATGACGGCCATAGCGCCGGCGAACAGCATCTGGCGTAGATACCGGTTGCCCGCCTTGGTGATCGATCCCAGTCGCTCCTTCCCGCCTGAGGAGTTCTGCTTCGGGACCAGGCCGAGCCACGCTGCCATGTTGCGGCCGCAGCGAAACATCGATGGGTCGGGCACGCAGGCCACCAGGGCCGAGGCGACGAGCGGGCCGATCCCAGGAACTTCCATCAGCCTACGACCCAGCTCGGTCGAACGGGCCAGCGTCAGGACCTGACGATCATTATCGAGGATCTGCAGCTTTACGAGCCTGAGTTGGGCAACCAGCATCTGAAGGCAGGATCGAGCTTGTGCAGGTATCCGCTCATCAGTCTGATCGTCGATGATGGCGAGCAGTCGATCGACGCCGCCTCTCCCGACCGGCGCGATAAGCCCGAACTCGGCCATATGCGCGCGCGTCGCGTTGGTGATCATGATCAGCTGCCGGGTGAGCATTAGCCGGACCTTGTGCAACATCATCGCACTCTGCTCGTCCGGCGACTTGGGGCCTACGAAGCGCATGCTCGGCCGAGTGACCGCCTCGGCAATCGCCTCCGCGTCGGCCATGTCGTTCTTTTGCCGCTTCACATACGGCTTCACGTACTGGGCCGGCATGAGCTTGACCTCGTGACCGAGCTTCGTGAGCTCGCGGGCCCAGAAGTGCGAGGTGGCACATGCCTCGACCCCGATCAGACAAGGGGGCAGCTTCTCGAAGAACGGTAGCAAACGTGCTCGCGTCAGCCGCTTCTGCAGCACGGTCGCACCGGCATCATCTACTCCGTGCAGCTGAAAAACCGACTTCGCGATATCCAATCCGATGATCCTAACATCCGCCATGGTGCTTCTCCTCCATCATGAGCGGAGCACACTAGGTCCGACTCCGCCGAGGGTGGAGAGCCGTCCACAGCATCAATCTCGGTCCTCGAAGGCTCGACGGCGATCGCCTGAAAGCCGACGTTCTGACAGCCAAATCTTCTGTCCGCTTGGTTTCTTGCTTGAAATTTTCGGGATCAAACCACTCACATGCTACTTAGCACTACGCAACAGAAGAAACCAGTGCGGCCTCCTCGATCAGCGCGTCGAGGAGTTTGAGAAGCTTCGAAACGTCATAGCTCGCTGACAGCAACGCCTCAGGAGCATGATCATAGAAGTGGCGCTGATAGGACTCCTTGAACTCAAGAGCGCCCTGCCACGCATCTATGTCCCTTTTGTAATTGCTCCAGAGAACTTGCGCGGGACCGTAGGAGGGGAGGTTGAGATCGAGATAGCACTCGATCGAAGCGGCCCGGCCGTTGATATCCGAAATGCCAACGCCCTCCGGTCCGCGGGTCGGAAAGCTTAGAAAGTCGTCTAGGTCTGGCAGCAGCATGGAGCGCATGTTGCCGGGCAGCTTGAGCACATTGAGCTTCCGGTAGGCGTCCACCCCTTCAGCATCGTTATCGAAAAGGAATAGCACTTTGTTCTGTACGTCTATGCGGAGCAGACCCTCGGCGAATTTCACGAGATTGCCCGTGCCCCAGAAGTGATGCCGTTCGTCCACATCGACGAAATTGAAGAAGTCCACGACATCAGGGCGAAGGATTTCGAGCGCACGCTTGATGATGCGTGCGTCCGATGCGCCTTCCGTCGCGATCAGGATTTTCTGCATACGGCGCGCGCCCGACTCGAAATTCTCGCGGCTCGCCCAGCCTGCTACGACCAGCGGGCCAAACTCCCACTTCACCTCCGCGTCGAGGTTGTCGGGATTCAGCGCAAAGACATGGAGCATGGACTCAGGGCTTAGAATCGCGAGTTTCGCAGCGAAAAAGCTCGATTCCGACCAGAAGCTGTCAGAGTTGTCAGTCCAAGGCAGGCGGGCGAAATTCTTATCCGCCGCGAGCCTGCCTTTCGCTTTTTCTTTATCGTCAAACTCTGTTCCGCCGCCAAGGCTTGAAAGCGGATAACGCCGAACGAGAGCGCAGTATTCCTCGAAGGTCAGGAAATCAGGTTCTTCGGGCGGCTCGCCATAGAACGCAATCTCGCGCGCCTCGGCGATGATTGCCTCGTATTCAAAGCGCGCGCTATCGATACTGGACCCGAAGAGCAAAAGGCGGGGGAGCACACGCGATAAAGGGCTGACGAAAGCCGCCTCATGCACGACCAACTCGTCTTTTTCCTCCGGGTGCTCCTCGTAATAGTCGTAGTTGATCGCGTCCGATTTACGGCGCGTCTCATCTCCCGGCTGGAACAGATATCCGAAATCCATGCCCATGTGGTTTTTGGCGTAGGAGATAGATACATCGCCGACCTCCAGTTCGATCGCGGTTCCCATCAGGCGGCTGACTCCTTGCGAAGCGGGACGGCCCACTTCATCTCGCCAGTGTCAGGGTCGCGCCAAGCGTTGAACCCGGAGGGGTAATCATTCCCGACTATTTCGAAAATGCGGGCGATCTCGCTTGTCGCGATGAAGCTGAGACGGGCTTTCCTGTCACGGTCGCTGGTGAAGAAAGCGCCGTGCCCATCATCATGTCCAGATAATACGAAGATGAAGCTGTGAACCATCTGATGCGCGACGTAGAGAAGATCACGCTGCTCGGAGCGACCATCCTCCAGATCATACAGCTCCCAGAATTCGCTGCGGTTATACCAGTCCACCAGTGGCTGCCCGTTCCGCTTGGGGTAACGCTTTAGGGAAACCTGCAAATCGCGGGTCTCCGGGCTGACCTTCCCCGTCGCTTCGAGCAATTTGCGAACGGTATAGAAGCCAATGAAAATCTCGCGCTCAATCCGGGCGAACTGCGCGTCCGTGATGTTCTCTTCATCCATGTATTTTCGGATGAAATTGGCACCGGTCAGGAGTGGTTTTTTCCAGTAATAGCTTTCTGTTATCATGCCGGAACAATAGCAAGGGACTGAGCCGGTGTCAGCGGCTGCTAACGGAATGCGATGCAGCGCCAAAGAGGCGTAACGGGAGTGGCAGAGATTGAGGCGCGTGCTGCCAGTCATCAGTACTCGGCGAATGTCAGCTGTTCCGGTACCTGATATTCAAAGCCATCAGTCCGCAATCGGCCCAATTCCGGCTATTCAGAACCGCCGCGCCAATCTTGGAAGCTCTCCCTTGTGCAGGGCGGAACGCTCCGAGCTACTTGTTGCGGGTCGCTATCATCCGTCTGCTGCCGACCTCCATGACGAGCCGATCGATGTTGCCGCCATCGCCTTCGAAGATGATTGTGCGATTGCTGCCCCGCACGAAGAAGCGCTCGGGAGTTGCAGCGAGCAGTTCATTTCTTGCCGGATTGTCCTTTTGCTGGATGACAAGGGTGCGACCTTCGCGGCTGATGACGATGCTCCCGCGCTCCATGTCGTAGGTGCCGACATAGGCGTCGAGCAGCCTTTCGTTCACGGCGATGCCCTCGCGTTTCGCCGGGATGGTGTAGTCCTCTCCGCGTAACAGCTTGAGAGCTGCGTCCGTCACGTCCGACCAGGCGGGCGGGGCCTCATCGGGCAGGGAGTCGGAATTGGTCATGTAATAGAGTCCGACCTTGGCATCGAGGTCGCCGACCAGGAATGCCCGCTGGCCCGCGATGGCCCCGCCATGATGGATCATGGTGTGGCCCGAGACCGGGTCACGTACGCTCCAAAACCCGAACCCATAGTCGCCGCCAAAGCGGGGCTTGTGCATCTCGCGCACCGATTCTTCCGACAGGATCCGCTGACCGTCGACGACGCCGCCGTTGAGTTGCGCGATGAGGTAGCGCGCCATGTCGGAGGGACGCAGATAGATGTCACCGGCCGGATAGACGTCGAAATGCACTTGTGCCGTCGGCACAGGCCGGCCGAGCGAGCCGCCCGCCAAATAGGGCAGCGCCATGTGCTCGACCATGTCGGCCGAGGGGTAGACCGGGTGAGGCGTCGTCACGCCGATCGGCTTCAGGATATTGTCGACCACATATTTCTCATACTCGACCCCCGAAATCTTCTGCACCAGAAGACCCGCTGTCCCGTAGCCGAAATTGTTGTATTCCCACTTCGTTTCGGGGGCCCGGATCGAGTAGAGCTTGCCGGTAAATTCCTCCATGGTCTTCGGCAATTTCCGGCCCCAGATCGGCTCGGTATTCGCGCCGCCGATAAGCCCGGACCACATGGACAGCAAGTGGGTGAACGTCACCGGCTTTTCGCTCTGCAGCCGGTCCTGAACCCTGTCGTCGCCGAGGTAATTGTTGATCGGGTCGTCCAGCTTGAGTTTGCCTTGCTCGGCGAGCTGCATCAGCGCGGTTGCGGTGACCGACTTGAACGATGACCCGGTGCTGTAGATCGTATCGATGGTGGCAGGCGTGCGAGTGGCCATATTGGCGTAGCCGAACGCTGCCGACCAAACGATCTTGTCGCCGCGAACCAACGCGATCGACATCGACGGAATGCCGTTTTCGGCCAGTGTTCGCTTGATCAGGGTGGTCAAGACCGCTTGCGTTTTCGCAAGATCGAAGCGCGCGCTCGGTGCGCTTTGTGCGCTTTGTGCGATCGCCACGGATCCGGGGAAAACGAAAAGCGCCGAGATGGCGAGCAAGCAAACGCAACGACGGATCATCGTAACCATTCCCCTTTTTTGCCAGAATCCGGCGTTTCCCGGTGCGAACCATATTGCGATTCGCTTCGACTTTTCTGCAAATTGGCTAGGTCGTCACAATCTCATCGGTCAAGCGCAATTTCCAATAGGGACAAGCCGATCCTGCTGGAACTATAGCCAATGCCAGCGCGAACCGTGGCTGTTAGCGCAGCTTACGGACTCAACGGTGGCGTTCATCAAGGAGGGAGATCACATTGACGGCGCGACCCCGATCTACGCGATAGCCCGAGCAGTTCGTTTACACCGAGCGGATCGGCGGCTCGAACGTCCGCTTCTGCTCAACTCGATCTGAAGCTGCCACAGGGCTAACGGCCCATCTTCTGCCATTCCGCTAAGCGCGCCATTAGCGGTCATTCATTTGCGTCCTGGGATCACGCGATGCGGACGCGATGGGATGCCTAATGCGCGAAGGCTACACATCATCTCAAGGGTCACAATGCCTTTGCGCTGGGCTGACGCAATCACATGATCCGCATTTCTCTCGTGGCGGCGGCCGAGGAGCTAGCCCGCCGCCGCCCATGCGTTGGCGACGAACGTGCCGACGATGGCCGCCGCGACTGAGATGCCGGCCGCGACGATCAGGTTGGCAAGGCGCCGCCGCGGTCCACCCTCGGCTTCAGAGCGCATCGATATACTGCTCCATACGCCTCCGCATCGCCGCGTCAGGGAGGGGGCCGCGCGCCGCGCCCATATTGTCCTCGACATAGCGTGCCTGCGCCATACCCGGGATGGCGATCGGGCGTACCGGATGGCTCACGATATATTTGAGACAGACCTGCGCCCAGGTCTTCGCACCGATTTCGCTTGCCCAATCCGGAAGCGGACGACCCTGCGTCGCCTGTAGCAGACGGCCGCGGCCGAACGGCAGGTTGACCATCACCGCCAGCCCCTGCTCCTGCGCCAGCGGCAGGATGCGCTCGCTGGCACCGCGATTGTCGATCGCGTAATCGACCTGGATCACGTCCAGCCGCTCGCGACGCATCAATTCCTCGAAGCCGGCATATTGCTCCGCCTGCCCCGGCGCCGAGGAAACCGCGTCGATAGTCGGAGCGAAGCCCGCCTGGGACGAAATGGACGCGCCGATTGACCGAACCCGGCCCTGGGCCTTCAACTCGCGCAAGACGGCCAGCTTGTTGATGGCGTCCTGCTGATTGTGGAGGGCGATCAAATCGATGTGCCTGGTACGCAGGTTACGGAACGATTGTTCGATCTGCGTCTGGGCTTCGGCGGCGTTCGCGCCTGCCACCTTGGTGGCGAGGAACAGGCGGTCGCTTACGCCGAGCTCTTCCACCAGGCGACCGATCACCTGCTCCGCATCGCCGTAGGAAGGGGCAGTGTCGATCAACCGGCCACCAAGTTCGACGAAGCGGGTGATCGCCGCGCGCAGCGGCGCAAGCTGCTCTTCGCTGCTCGCGCCCTGGAAGCGACGGGCGGTGCCGACACCGATCACCGGCACCTGCTCGTTCGCGCCCGGTATCGGCCGAGTGTGGGTCGCGGCTGCCGATGATAATGGCTGCCGGCTGGTGGCGGCGCAGGCGCCCGTCCCGAGCATTGGAAGGGCCGCCAAGGTTCCAAGTAAGGTGCGCCGATCGATCATGATTCTCCTCCTCGGGTTGAGCTGTCCTGTTTCTGCATGTTCTACTTGAGTGTTTCCTGGGTCAACATGTCCTCACATGTCCACGGTCAAACTCATCTGGAAACGGCGAGGCGGACTGTAATAATGGCTTTCGCCGATATTGTTGTACCCAAAGGGGTTGTTTACGCATCCTGCGCGGAGGCCAACCCATTCTCGTTCACACGCTGGCTACAGGCTACTTCAGGCAATGTCACATCCTCCGCCAGATCGACCGTCAGGGTGCGCCTGAAGAAGTCCGAAAGCTGCACCAGCATCTCCTCCGCCTTGGCTGGCGCGTCGCGAACGAGAGCCGAGATGGCGTTCAGCGTGTTGAACAGGAAATGGGGGTTGATCTGATAGCGCAGCGCAAGGACCTGCGCCTCCTGGGCCTTGACCGACAGCTCCGCCGAGGGCGCGAAGGTCAGCCCCTCAGCGGCCAGCGTCCAAGAACAAAGGCATGCTGCGCATCAGGGCGGCGGGGACGGAGGAGCGGTGATTGTCTTCTTCGAGGAGGAGGAATTCGGTGGGGTAGCCGAGCTTTTTCATGCGATCGGCCATGTCGCGCGCATTGTCGACGAAGCCCGATTTCGCCATCTGTTCGCGCGTATCGGCAATCACCTGTTCGATCGATTTGCCGCCAAAGGCGGCGGGGTTTTGCGCATGCATGCGCCGAAACAGATTTTCGTCGGCGCGGCCGAGCTTTTGTTCGGCGCTGCCCACCGTCACGAGCAGAGGCGGCCGATCGCCGGCCGGGACGCGCGCGGCGGCGGCCCTTTCGTCGGCCGCCAGTTTGGCGGGATCCCACCAGATTGCGGGGCTTGCGGCGGTGTAGGCGTGGAACGCATCCGGCCGGGTAAGCAGGACGTGGAAGACGAAATAGCCGCCGAGGGAATGGCCGAACAAAGACTGGCGTTCGCGGTCGATCCTGTATCTGCCCCCGATCGCGGCGCGAAGATCATTGGTCAGAAAGTCGATGAACGTATCGGCCCCGCCGAAATCGGTGCCGGCATAGACCGAGGTCTCGCCGCGGACCGGCGCGCCGAGCGTGAAATCGTGGCCGCGACGCTTTGGCGCGTAAAGCGAATCCACCGGATAGCCGATGCCGACCACGATGGCCGGCCCTCCCTCCAGTTCGTAGAGGCGGGTGATTTCGGCAGCGAGGCCGAACCAGGCGTTGGCGTCGAGAACGTAGATGACGGGAAAACCGCCTTCGGGCGGCTCCCCTTCGGGCGCCGATATGAAAATCCTGTAATCGAGCCCCTGGTCCGATTTCAGCGAGACGATTTCGCTGCGGCGCGGGCGTACAGTGGGCAAGGCGTTGGCAGAGGGCGCGGCGTTGGCGGAGGGCGCGGCGTGGGCCGAGGGCGCGGCGTTGGCCGAAGGCGCGGTCGCCTGTGCCTGTGCCTGTACGGGCGCCTCGGCCCGGGCAGAGCCGCCGGCGGCGATCCCCGCCATCGGAAGCAGGCAGGCCAGGCCGATCGCAGCCGCCCCGAATATCCTCATTTGCGCCCGCATCGTCATTCCTTCCATTGGCCAGTCACAGGGAAAATTGTCCGCCGTTCAGAAGCGGGTGTCCAGAGCGATGCCGATCGTGCGCGGGGTGATGATCGCCAGATTGCGGAAACCCCCAGCGACGGCGCCGCCATCGGTCGAAAAGCCGCGTTTGTCGGCGAGGTTCCTGGCATAGATCCGCGCCGTCCAGACCCCGGTCGACACGCTCATGCTGGCATCCAGGATTCCATAGTCACCAAGGTCCACGCCGACCGGATCGGAGGTGAAGCGCGACCGGCGTTCGCCGACATATCGATAGCCGGCGGCAAAAGTGAGATCGAGGTCGGGGCCGATCGGAATAAAGTAATCGGCCGTGGCGGATGCGGTCCATCTGGGAACATTGGGTACCCGGTCTCCGGCGCGCGCGCGCAGGCCCGGCACGTCGCCGCGAATGGTGGCATCGGTATAAGCCATGTTGACGTTGAGGCGCAGGCCCTCCACCGGCACCAGCTGAGCACTGAATTCAGCGCCCTTGCTGATCGTCTTTTCGGAAGCGTTGACGAAATAGGGAATGGAGGAGGGCGTGGTCAGGACGACCTGCATGTCCTTCCAGTCGATGTAGAACAGGGACAGATCGATCCGGGCACGCCGATCCCAGAATTCGCTTTTTATTCCCGCCTCGTAATTGGTGAGCGAATCGGAATCGAACTTGGCGGGGGCGCCGGGGAAGACGATATTGGGGCCGCCGGGCCGGTATCCGCTGGCGACGCGCGCATAGAGCATCGCATCGCGGCCGAACCGATATTGCGCGCTCGCCATGTAATTGACCACATCTTCAGACGCACGCGTTTCGACAGTCAGGACGGATGTCGGATCCGCAGGATTGAACAAGAAGCCGGTATTGGTCTGCCCGAACAGCTGGCGATCCTTGGTCCATCGAAGGCCGCCGCCCAATTCCAGCCGATCCGTCAGCCGATAGGTCGCATTCCCGAAAAGCGCATATTCGACGTAACGGCTCGGCTGTCCCGCATCCAGCAGCGGGTTGAAAGCGTCCGCCGGCGTGCCGTCGGGAAAGATGGCGTCGCCAGTCTGCCGGATCCTGTAATTCTCGCGGGTGTAGAAACCGCCCGCCATCCATTCGAAGCTGGCACCCGTCGGCGACACGAGACGCAGTTCCTGCGTGAACTTCGTCATCCTGTTGTCGGTGTTCAGCGCCCCGATGATGCCGAAGATGGGCAGCAGATCGGCAAAGCCGCCGCGGGAGTTGGTGTGGGACCGCGCATAGCTGGTGGATGAAACCAGGCTCAAGCCGCCAAGGTCCCAGTCGATCGTGCCGTTCAGGACGGTCAGGCGCTGCCGATAGGGCGTCGGCAAGACGTCCGACCGGGAAAGACCGGAGTCGACCGGCCGGCGATCGGGGAGCGTGACGGTGATCGCGGTGCCGCCGTCATAGTCCAGATTCTGCCTCACCGCCGACAGCTTCAACGACAGATCGGGCGCCGGCCGCAGGAGCAAAGCAATGCGACCGCCCTCCTGCCTGCCGACATTGACGTCCTCCTCGCCTGTCGCGCGATTGTCGATGAAGCCGGGATTGCGCTGCCGAAAATAGCTCAGCCTCACACCCGCGACATCGGTCGCCAGCGGTATGTTGACGGCGCCTCTTATCCCCCAGCCGAGCGACCCGCTTCCGCCGATATCGAACAGGTCGGCACCAAGCCGCGCCTCGAACGCGTTCGCGTCGGGCAGGACGGTCGTATATTTCAGCAAGCCGCCCATCGCGTTCGCGCCGTAAAGCGTGCCCTGGGGACCGCGCAGCACTTCGACCCGGGCGACGTCATAGGGAAAGAGATCGAGCGAGAGGGAGCCGCGATCGCCGTAGGAGGAACTGGAGCCCAGCGGCACCTCGTCGACATAGGTCGCCACCGTCGCGCTGGTATTGCTGGCGATGCCGCGGAGCGAAAGGCGGGCCGCACCGGGTATGCCGCCGCCGGCAACGATGAAGCCCGGCACATAGCCGGCGAAATCGGAAAGCTGGGTTGCATTGAACCGCTCGAGCTGTTCGCTTCCGACCACGCTGACCGACGATGGCACGTCGAGCAGATTCTCGCTGCGCTTCTGTGCCGTCACGACGATTTCGCCGACCATGTCCTGGGTGCCGGCCATTGCCGCAGCATCGTTCGAGACCGAACCGGTGGCCGCGCCCTCCCCGGTGGAGAGCGAGGTGTCGCCGCCGCCCTGCCCGCTTTTCACCATATAGACGCCGCCCGCACCTCGCGCCGCCACCAGACCGCTGCCGGCCAGCAATTTCCTGAGGCCGTCGGAGGGAAGGAAGCTTCCCTGCAAGGCCGCGCTCCGGCGCCCGCGGACCAGCGCAGGATCGAACATGATCTGGAGGCGGGACTGTTCGGCGAAGCTGTTGAGCGCCAGATCGAGGCGCTGGCTGGGGATATCGTAGCTGCGCTTCGCCGTGGCCGGCTGCGCCACAGCGGGCGCGGCCGCGATGAAGGCGGCGGTGCCGCCGCCGATCAGGAGTCCCAGTGTGATCAAAGCCTTGCGCATGTCATTCCCCCCGGTGCGAACCGCTTCGGTGCGGCTTGTCTGCGGGGCATGACGCAGCGACACGGATTACCCGCAGGTCGGGTGACGAAATTATTTTCGCGTCAGGAGGCGTCGCGCTTGCGAAGCTGGATCTCCGTTTCCGTGGTCTCGGCGGCGACCGGGAAAAGCTCCGTCAGCGCGGCCACGAAGTTCCTGGACTGACCGGTCTGGAAGACGCCGCTGACCTGCATGGCTGCCAGGCGCGGATCCTCGATCACGATCGGCATCATGCTGTAGCGGTTCATTTCGGCGACGGCTTCGGCGAGCGGCGCGGCATCGAAGCGGACCTGCCCTTCGCGCCAGCGGGTGAGGTTGGCGACGTCCGCCGCCCGGATCGACGTGGCAGGGCTGTTCAAGGCGAAGACGAGCTGTTCGCCGGGCTTGAGCTCGGCGGCCGCGGACGCGCCCGATCCGGTTTCGACATCGGTGCGCGGACGCACCTTCACCTTGCCTTCGA
Source organism: Sphingosinicella rhizophila (assembly GCF_032378825.1). Classification (NCBI taxonomy): domain Bacteria; kingdom Pseudomonadati; phylum Pseudomonadota; class Alphaproteobacteria; order Sphingomonadales; family Sphingosinicellaceae; genus Sphingosinicella; species Sphingosinicella rhizophila. Next base: position 218,667 of record NZ_JAVUPU010000004.1, read on the forward strand.
CCAATGCCACGGCGACTTTCGCGCGGTCGAAACGGACCTCGAATGCGGTGCCCAAGGCGACCACTTCGCGATCGCCGGCGCCGACTACGAACGGGCGGGCCTTGTCCTGCGCGACCTCGAAATAGGCCTGTCCGGCGAGCAGGATGACGCGGCGTTCGGCGGGCGCGAAGGCAATGCGGACGCGTGTGTCGGTGTTGAGCGTGATCGTCGATCCGTCGGCGAGCATCATCGTCGAACGTTCGCCCTTGACGGTGCGAAGGTCGCGGGGCGCAGCGGCGGCGGCGGTCCGCGCGTCGTCCGGTCCGAGCCTGTCGGGCCGCGCGAAGAGACCGACGCCGATGATGAAGGCCAGGAGGAGCATCGCCGCGATCGCCGCCCATTGCGCCGACAGGCGGCGGCGGGGCGGATGGGCGACCAGAGCCTCGCTCCGCAAGGCCGAGATCCTGGGCACGGCCGCCATGGCGTCCAGCGCCGCCCAGCCGTGGGCGAGCCTGTCATAGGCCTGTTTGTGGACAGGATCGGCGCCGAGCCAGGCGAGGAAGGCTTCTTCTTCGCGCGGCCCGAGACCTTCGTGGCGGCGCGCGAGCCAGGCGGCGGCCGCTTCGTCCAGCCTTTGCCCCTGGGGCGAAATCGGATGCGCGGCGCCGGTCACTCTTCGTCCTTCAATGCTTCGCTGATGCGGATCATGCCCAGCCTGATATGCTTTTCGACGGCGCTTAAAGTGATGCCCATGCGCCGCGCGATTTCGGCCTGTTTCAACCCTTCGAAGCGAAACATCAACACGGCGTGCCGCGCCCGTTCCGGAAGCGCCTCGATGGCGGCCAGCGCGCGCGCCGCCTGCTCCTTGCCGAGCAAGACGCGCTCGGGCGAGAAATCCGCAGGTGCGTGATCGTCGTCGGAATAAGGCAGGCTGCCGCTTTCATGACGAACTGCGCGGCGCCGGGAATAATCGGTCAGCACGCCGGCCGCCGCCTGGAAAAGATAGGGTTCGATGTTGCGGATATCGGCGGGCTGGCCGCGCCTGGCCAGGCGGACAAACACCTCCTGGGTCAGATCCTCGCTGTCCTGGCGCTGATTGCCCATGCGGCGACGGAAATAGGCATTGAGGGCGCTGCGGTAACGGCGCGCAACGCCTTCCAGGAAAGCGGGCAGGCCTGCGCCCGCTTCGCCTGGTTCTGCATGATCCGATTGCGGCGGCTGGGCCAAGATCCACTCCTCGCGCGCGAGGGTGATACGGGCATGGCGGCGGATCAAGAACCCCCGGAAGGGCGGGCGCCGCGCCGGCGCCCGCCCGATGGATCACATCCCGTTGATCGCACTTTCGGTGACGGGTGCCGTGCCGTTTTCGATGGCGTCGGCCTGGCGTTCGCCTTGTTCCTCGATGGCGTCAGCATGGTTTTCGAGCATATCCTCGACCATTTCGTTGCTCGCATTATCGGCCTGATCCTCGAGGATGTCGGATTGATGCTCGGCGGCCTCCTCGACATTTTCGGCGGCCTGTTCGGCGGGCGTATTGTTGCATGCCGCGAGTGCCAGAAAGGCGACAGAAGCTGCTGCCTGAGCCAAGATCCTCATCATGTTTCCTTTGCGTCGTTTCAACCATGGGGCGTCCGGCCTAAAGACCCGAACGCACGGCCGGCCGCATGACAGGCGGCCAGGATGGTCAAAAGCCCGGGGTCCGGTTCAAGTTCCGCACAAAGATGGTTAGCGCGGCGGGCCAGATGCGGATGGAGGGCCGTCGGTCAGGGACGGGGAAGGCCCTGTTCGGGCATGCCCAGCCGGCGCTTTTCGGCCACGACCATGTCGGCGACCTCGGCCAGCAGCTTCTTCGCGTCATAGACGATGCCGTCCTTGACGGTATAGCTGACGCCGCCAACCCGCTCCTGCCGCTGCGTGCTTTCATTCAGGCGCGGCGTGCCCGTGCCGTAGAGCGTCTTGAAATTCTGGAGCGGATTTTCCTTCACGATGACGAGGTCGGCAAGCTTGCCGACCCGGACAGTGCCGATCGGGGGATCGACGATCCCCTTGGGCTCGTAGAGCGTCAAGGCGCCGTTGAGGGTCGCGGCCTGGATCACCTCATGCGGGTTGAAACCCGCCTCCTGCAGCAATTCCATCTCCTCGGGAAAGCCGAAGCCATAGCTTTTGTAGATGAAGCCGGAATCCGTTCCGGTGACGACGCGCCCGCCCATATTCTTGTAATCGTTCATCAAGGCCATGAAGCGCTTGTAGAAATTGCGCCATTGCACTTCGTGCCGCGTGGTCCAGTCGAAGAAATAGGAGCCGTGATTTTCCCGGTTCGACTGAAAATAATTCCATAGCTGCGGCATCGTATATTTATCGTGCCAGTCGGCGTTGCGCGCCTTCATCAGGTCGCGCGAGGCCGCATAGATCGTCATCGTCGGATCGAAGACGATCCCGTTTTCCTTCTGATGGGCGAGATATTCCTTCCATTCCGGCGTGCCCGGCTCATGGATCTCGTCCCAGATGTCCGCCACCTCGCCGAAGCGATATTGCTCGTCGTAGAAATTATAATCGGTGGAGACATCCTGGATGGCGCCGGATTTCAGAAGAGATTCCATATGCCCGTAAAAGTGGGTGACGGTGCCGAGGCCGAGGTCGCCGGCCTGGCGCGCATTCATGCGGGCAACACCGATCTGCGACAGATGCGCGGTGGTGCCGAGGCCGAGCTTTTCGGCTTCTTCCAGCGCCGCCTTGACCACTTCCGGCACCTCGGTCGGGCTGAGAGAGAATTTGATCCCGTCGATCCCGTTCTTGGCCGCCCAGCGCACCCATGCCCGCGCCCGCTCCGGCGTGCGGACTGTGCCCTGGCCCCAGGCCGCGCCGAGGCGTTGATAATCGAAGATGCGCGGCGCCACGATCTCGTTGCGCGCCGAGCGCGCCTTTTCGACGCTGGAGACATCCCATTCGGAAAGCTGCACGCCGCGGACCGCGGTCACCCCATGGGCAAGCCATAATTTGTAGGAATAGCTGAGGTCCGGCGCCTTATCGATCGAGCTGCCATGGGCATGCATGTCGATGAAACCGGGCAGGACATACATGCCGGTCGCATCCAGCTCATAGTCGAAATCTCGCGGCGCGCGCCCGTCCTTGAGCGGAAGGCCCGGCGTGCCGGCGACGAGGATTTCGGCGATCCTGTCATTCTCGACGACGATGTCGACCGGTCCGCGCGGCGGCGCACCGGTGCCGTCGATCAGGATCGCACCGCGGATGACCATCTTCCGGAACGGGCCGGCACCCTCGCCGGAACGGCGAAGAGGCGCGGGATTCGCCACGATCCGCGACACATCGGGATTTGCGCCGGCTTCCGGCGGAAGCGGGGCGGCGGCGGCCATGGCCGGAAACGATGCCGCATAAACGAGGATCGGCAAAATGGCCTTGTATCGAAATCCGCTCCGCACCGTCTCTTCCCCCTCTGAAATGCCGACTGCTCTTGTCGCCTCGTCTTGTAAGCTAGACCATGATCGCTTCAGATTGAACCAATCCGAAGCGTGAATCATGCTCTATGCGAAAGGTGCAGCGCAGTCAGGCCGTGAGCGCTTCCGCCTGCTCCGCCAGTTCCAGCCAGCGCAGCTCCGCCGCATCCTTTTCGCTCCGCGCCCGATCGATGGCGGCGGTGAGGGCCGCGAAGCGCCCTGGATCGCTGGTATAGAGATCCGGGTCCGACAGCGCCGCTTCGTCGCGCGCGATGGCCGCCTCCAATTCCTCGATCCGTCCCGGCAGCAGATCATAATCCCGCTGATCCTTGTAGGTCAGCTTGGTCTGGCGCTTGGGCGCGGCCGCCGGTCTGGCGGCAGGCGCGCCTTTGACCGCAGCATTTCGAGCCGGCTCCCGCCGACGCTGCCAATCCTCATAACCGCCGGCGACGATGTCGACCTTGCCGGACCCGTCGAGACCGAGGGTGATGGTGACGGTGCGGTCGAGGAAGTCGCGGTCGTGGCTGACGATCAGCACCGTTCCGTCATAATCGGCGATCACTTCCTGGAGCAGATCCAGGGTTTCGAGGTCGAGATCGTTGGTCGGCTCGTCGAGCACGAGCAGGTTCGATTCCCGGGCGAATTCGCGGGCCAGCAGCAGCCGCGAGCGCTCGCCGCCGGAAAGGGTGCCGATCTTCGCGTCGACCAGCTCCGGCGCGAACAGGAACTCCTTCAGATAGCCCTGCACATGCTTGCGGACGCCGCGCACGTCGATCCAGTCGCCGCCGTCGGCAAGGATGTCGCGGACCTGCTTGTCGGGATCGAGCAATTTGCGCTGCTGGTCGATGACGATCCCGGTCAGCGTCTTGGCGCGGGCGATGCGGCCTTCGTCCGGGGCCATCTCCCCGGTCAGCAATTTGAGCAGGGTGGTCTTGCCGGTGCCGTTGGCGCCGACCACGCCGATGCGGTCGCCGCGCTGGATGCGCAAGGTGAAGTCCCGGATGATCGTGCGATCGCCGAACCTTTTCGTGACATGTTCGGCGTCGATCACCATCTTCGTCTTGGCATCGTCATTGGCGAGGCCGAGCTTGGCCGTGCCCGCCGGCCCAAGCATCGCCGCCCGCGCCGCCCGCATTTCGTGCAGCTTGGCGAGGCGGCCCATGTTGCGCTTGCGCCGCGCGGTCACGCCGCGCTGAAGCCAGTGCAGCTCCAGCTTCAGCTTCGCGTCCAATTTCTCGGCGGCGCGCGCTTCCTCGGCATAGACCTGCTCGGTCCAGGCATCGAAGCCGCCGAAGCCGATCTCGGCGCGGCGCAACTGGCCGCGGTCGAGCCAGAGCGACGAATTGGTGAGGCGCTTCAGGAAGGTGCGGTCATGGCTGATGGCGATGAAGGCGCCGCGATAGCGGCCCAGCCATTCCTCCAGCCATTCGATGGCGGCGAGATCGAGATGGTTGGTGGGCTCGTCGAGCAGCAGCACCTGCGGATCCTGGGCCAGCGCCCGTGCGATCGCGGCGCGGCGGCGCTCGCCGCCGCTGGCGGTGGCGGCCGGGCGATCGAGGTCGATGCCGAGCTGGTCGGCGATGGCGTCGACTTCATATTCGGCCGGGGCATCGGGCGCGGCCAAGGCATAATCGCGAAGCGTCGCGAAGCGGGCGACCGGCGGATCCTGTTCGAGCAGAACGACCTTCACGCCGGGCTGGATGGTGCGGCGGCCCTCGTCCGTCTCGATCAGGCCGGCGATGCATTTGAGCAAGGTGGTCTTGCCGGCGCCGTTGCGGCCGATCAGGGCCAGCCGGTCGCGCTGCCCGACGAACAGGTCGAGGCCGCGGAACAGCCAGCCGCTGCCTTGGACGAGGCCGAGATTTTCATAAGCGAGGACCGGGGCTGCCATGCGGGGCAGATAGGGACACAATCGAGATTCGTCACCCCAGGGGAATTCGAGCGTTACCCGGAGGTCGCCTTCAGGGGTTCAACGACCCCTCTTCCCCATCCTGATCTGCTTCTGCTTGCCATAGCGGGTCTTGCGGGTGCCCGGGCGGCCTTCGGTGGCGCGGCCAGTGACGGGGGCGACTTTCTCGTGATCGGGAATGCCGAGTTCGTCGGCTTCGAGCCGCCGGATCTCGTCGCGCAGCCGTCCCGCTTCTTCGAATTCGAGATCCGCCGCGGCCTTGCGCATGCGGCTTTCGAGATCCTCGATATAGGCGCGCAGATTATGGCCGACGAGATGCGGCGTCTCCTCGTCGCCGGTATCGACCATGACGCTGTCGCGGTTGGTAACGTGGGTCAATATGTCGGCGATGTCGCGCTTGATCGTGGTCGGCGTGATGCCGTGCGCCTCATTATATTGCTTCTGCTTTTCGCGGCGGCGATCGGTTTCGCGAAGCGCGCGCTCCATCGATCCGGTGATGCGGTCGGCATAGAGGATGACCTTGCCCTCGACGTTGCGGGCGGCGCGGCCAATCGTCTGGATCAACGAGGTTTCGGAGCGAAGGAAGCCCTCCTTGTCCGCATCCAATATGGCGACCAGGCCGCATTCGGGAATGTCCAGTCCTTCGCGCAGCAGGTTGATGCCGACCAGCACATCGTAGACGCCAAGCCGCAGGTCGCGGATCAGCTCGATCCGCTCCAAAGTCTCGACATCGGAGTGCATGTAACGGACGCGGAGCCCGGCTTCGTGGAGGAATTCGGTAAGATCCTCGGCCATGCGCTTGGTCAATGTGGTGACGAGCGTGCGATAGCCTTTCTTCGCCGTCTCCTTCGCCTCGAAGATGAGATCGTCGACCTGGTCTTCGACCGGCTTGATCTCGACGGGCGGATCGATGAGGCCGGTCGGCCGGATCACCTGTTCGGAAAAGACACCGCCGGTCTGCTCCATTTCCCACGGGCCCGGCGTCGCCGACACCGCAACCGATTGCGGGCGCATCGCGTCCCATTCGTTGAAGCGAAGCGGCCGGTTGTCGATGCAGCTGGGCAGGCGGAAGCCATATTCGGCGAGGGTCAATTTGCGGCGATGATCGCCGCGCGCCATCGCGCCGATCTGCGGCACCGTCTGATGGCTTTCGTCGAGGAACAGGAGCGCGTTTTCCGGAATATATTCGAACAGGGTCGGCGGCGGCTCGCCCGGCATGCGGCCGGTGAGGAAGCGGCTGTAATTCTCGATGCCGGCGCAGCTGCCGGTGGCGGCGATCATTTCAAGGTCGAAATTGGTGCGCTGTTCCAGCCTTTGCGCCTCCAGCAATTTCCCTTCGGCGACAAGCTCCTTCAGCCGCTCGGCAAGTTCGTGGCGGATCGCCTCCATCGCCTGCTTGAGCGTCGGGCCGGGCGTCACATAGTGGGAGTTGGCATAGACCTTCACAAATTCGAGCGACGCGATCTTCTTGCCGGTCAGCGGATCGAATTCGACGATCTCCTCGATCTCGTCGCCGAAGAAATTGACCCGCCAGGCCATGTCCTCATAATGGGACGGGAAGATCTCCAGATTGTCGCCGCGCACCCGGAAATTGCCGCGGGCGAAGGCCTGGTCGTTGCGCTTATATTGAAGCGCGACCAGCTTGCGGATGATCTCGCGCTGGTCGACGGTGTCGCCCTTCTTCAGGCTGAAGGTCATCGCCGAATAGGTTTCGACCGAACCGATGCCGTAGATGCAGGAGACCGAAGCGACGATGATGACGTCGTCGCGCTCGAGCAGCGACCGCGTCGCCGAATGGCGCATGCGGTCGATCGCCTCGTTCACCGAGCTTTCCTTCTCGATATAGGTGTCGGACCGCGGCACATAGGCCTCGGGCTGGTAATAATCGTAATAGCTGACGAAATATTCGACCGCATTGTCGGGGAAGAAGCTCTTGAACTCGCCATAGAGCTGGGCGGCCAGGATCTTGTTGGGCGCCAGCACCAGAGCGGGACGCTGCAATTCCTCGATCACCTTGGCCATGGTGAAGGTCTTGCCCGATCCGGTGACGCCGAGCAGGACCTGGGTCTGCTCGCCCTCGCGCATCTGCTGCGTGATCTCCGCGATCGCCGCCGGCTGGTCGCCCGACGGCTCATAATCGGAAACGAGCGTGAATCTCCGTCCGCCCTCCGCCTTTTCGGGGCGCTGGGGACGGTGGGGAACGAAGGCCTGGCCCGTATCCGGCTCTTCGAGGCCGGTCCTGATCGCGATCGCCATGGCTTCCATATGGTGTTTCCGCCGCCACCGCGCTACCGTCGGGATCCAACAAAAAAAGGGGATAGGGATGCGCGCAACGATCATCATGGCGTTTGCGGCCGTTGCCGCTTGCTCCGGCGGCACCGAAGAGAAAGCGGCCGAGCCGGTCGCCCCCGCCGCCAGCATCGACGCCGGTCTTTGGGAAGTGACGCATGAAATCGGCGCCATCACGGCCACCGATCATGCCCCGGCGACGGCGATCAAGGCCAAAACCGGCGACAAAGCAAGCAGCCAGGTCTGCGTCGGCGAAGCCAATCGGACCAAGCCCGATCCGGCGCTTTTCGCGGGCGAAGGCTATGAGTGCAGCTATCGCGACTCCTATATCCGCAACGGCCGCCTCAATGCCTCGCTCACCTGCACCAGCGAAGATTTGAAGGGCGAGATCATGATGGTCATCGACGGCAAATATGGAGCGGACAGTTTCGACGGATCGGTCAGTTCGACCTCCTATCTTCCCGGCGACGGAGATTATCGGATGACCAGCAAGATCGCCGGCCGCCATGTCGGCGCCTGCCCCGCGGAGCCGGCCGGTAATGATGCCGCTCCGGACGCGACGGAAGGGGAATGAGCATGAAGATCAGACTTTCCGTGGCGGCAGCCGCATTCTTGGGACTGGCCGCCTGCGGCAGCGGCGGCAACGGCGACGGTGACGGCGATGCCGCCGCCGGCAAGTCCGGATCCTCCATTCCCGGCGCCGGCGAGATCCGGCTCGATCCCGGCCAGTGGGAGATAGAACATGAGATATTGAGCATGGAGGCGCCGGGCATGCCGAAAGAGGCCATGGCGAGCGTCACCAACCAGAAGACGGTGATCAAGAGCTGCATCACGCCCGAGCAGGCGGCCAAGCCCAATGCGGATTTCTTCGCCGCCAAGGACAATGGCTGCAGCTACAAGGATTTCAACATGGCCGGCGGACGCATCCGCGGCACGTTGAGCTGCGCGTCGGAAGACAGGCCGGGCAGCATGACCATGACCATGGACGGCAAATATAGCGCGCAGAGCTATGAGATGGCGGTCGAGATGAAGACCGATGCCGGCGCCGGCGGGATGACGATCAAGTCGCGCGGATCGGGCAAGCGGATCGGCGACTGCCCGGCCAGCTGATATTTGAATATACCCCTATCATCGGATGTCCGCCGGCTCAGCAGGAGTGGCCAGGACGCCCGTCAGCGAGGTTCGATGCGAAAGCCGGCGGGCGCGCGATTCTCGCGATGCTCTTCATGGTACATGTCCATGACGAGATCGAACTTGCCGGGGGCGGCGGCGCCGCAGTCCAGCGGGTAGAGATCCACCACGGTACCGAAGGCGCCGACCCCGGCCGAACCGCGCTGGCCGACCTTGGGCGCGCTGCCGTCGGCGCAGCGCAGGCGGCCGATATAGGCATGTTCTCCTTCGGGTCCGCCGACGCGGACCGGATTGGCATTGGTACCGAGCGGGTGGGCATCGGCCTCCGCGACGGCACGCTCCAGCTCCGCATCGGACACGCCGGACCCCATCTGCTCCAGCAGCTTTTCCGGACTGATGGTCCGGTCGCCCGGCTTGGGAGCAGCGAGGGCCTGTGAGGAAAAAGCCGCCGCGGCGGCCAATATGAAGAATCGGCGCATCGTAAAATCCTTTTCTTTCCCCTGCTTACAGGCAGGCCGGCGAGCGGACCAGCCTCCGTCCGCCCGGTTCGTCCCGTTCAGTGAAAGTCCCGGCTCTTCACCCGGATCACGTCGCGGGAACGGGTGCCGGGAAGACCGGGCGGCTTCGCGCCCCTTTCGCCCCGGTCGGGTGAGCCGGGATGGGTGGCGGCGTCGCCCGGACCAGGGCGGTGGGGGAAGTGCATGTCGCCGACCGAGTGAAGCAATGGCGTCAGATCCTCGAGCCGGTCGGCGACGATATGGATGACCTCGCCTTCGCGCTGGACCATGCCGGTAACGCCGATCATCGCCGAAGATAGTACGATCCGCCGCTGCGCCTCGAACTTGCGCTGCCACAGGATGATGTTGGCGACCCCGGTTTCATCCTCGATCGTGATGAAGGTGACATTGCCCGCTCCCGGACGCTGCCGGACGAGGATGATCCCGGCCAGCCTTACCTTGCGGCCTTCCTTGATGGTGCGCAGGTCTGCACAGGCAACCATCTTCCTGCGTTCGAGCTCCGGCCGCAGGAAGGCCAGCGGATGGGCGCGCAGCGAAAGCTGGACGCTGCGATAATCCTCGACCACTTCGCGGCCGTCGGTCATCGGATCGAGCGTCACTTTCCTTTCCCTGTCCCCTTCGCCGCCGGCGGCGAACAGAGGCAGGGGCGCCTCCCCCAGCCCCCGCACCCGCCAGAGCGCCTGACGCCGATCGAGGCCGAAAGGGTGGAAGGCATCGGCATCCGCCAGCTTCTCCATGGCGGCGGCGGGGATGCCGGAGCGGCGCCAGACATCCTCGACCGAGACGAAGGATCTTTCCCGGCGCGCAGTGAAAATGCGCGCGGCATGGTCGTTGGAGAGGCCCTTCACCATGCGCAGGCCGAGGCGGATGGGGAGGAAGTCTTTTCCCATTCCGGGCGAATGGGAGGAAGATCCAGGCGGTGATTCCAAAATACAATCCCACTGGCTCCGGAGAATGCAGACCGGCCGCGCCTCCACCCCATGTTCCCTCGCGTCGCGGACGATCTGGGCGGGAGCATAGAAGCCCATTGGCTGGGCGTTGAGCAAGGCGGCGCAGAAGACGTCCGGATGGTGGCATTTCATCCAGGAGGAGGCGTAAGCGATCTTGGCGAAGCTGGCGGCATGGCTTTCCGGAAAGCCATAGCTGCCGAAGCCTTCGATCTGCTTGAAGGTCCGTTCCGCGAAATCGCGCGTATAGCCGTTGCGGATCATGCCGTTCACCAGCTTGTCGTAGAAATGGCTGACGCCGCCGGTGAACTTGAAGGTCGCCATCGACCGGCGGAGCGCATCGGCCTCGGCCGGCGTGAAGCCGGCGCCGACGATCGCCACCTTCATCGCCTGTTCCTGGAACAGGGGCACGCCCAATGTCTTCCTGAGCACCGCCTCCAGCTCCGGCTTCGGATATTCTGGCACCTCCTTGCCCTCCCGGCGGCGCAGATACGGGTGGACCATATCGCCCTGGATCGGACCCGGGCGGACGATCGCCACTTCGATGACGAGATCGTAAAATTCCTTGGGCTTCAGCCGCGGCAACATGCTCATCTGCGCCCGGCTTTCGATCTGGAAGACGCCGATCGTGTCCGCCTTGCGGATCATCTCGAATGTTGCTTCGTCGTCGTTCTGCAGATCCGCAAGACCGATCCTGGTGTCCTTGTGATCGCGCAGCAGATCGAAGGCGCGGCGCATGCAGCCGAGCATGCCGAGGCCGAGAATATCGACCTTCATGAAGGAAAGGGCGGCGATATCGTCCTTGTCCCATTCGATCACCCGCCGATCCTCCATCGCCGCCGGCGCGATCGGCACCAGATCGTCCAGTCGGTCCTCGGTCAGCACGAAGCCGCCCGGATGCTGGCTCAGATGGCGCGGCGTGCCGATCAATTCCCGGGCCAACCGGAGAGTGAGCGCGAGCCGAGGATCGTTCATGTCGAGATTGAGATCGCGGACATGGCGTTCGGCGACCCCGTCATTGGACCAGCCCCAGACCTGGCCCGCGAGAAGCCCGGTCAGATCCTCCGGGAGGCCCAGCGCCTTACCGACGTCGCGCACCGCGCCGCGGGAACGATAGCGGGTGACCACGGCCGTCAAGGCCGCCCGGTCCCGGCCATAATGGCGGTAGATCCACTGGATCACCTCCTCGCGCCGTTCATGCTCGAAATCGACGTCGATGTCGGGAGGTTCGTTGCGTTCTCCGGAAACGAAGCGCTCGAACAGCAATTCATGCCTGATCGGATCGATCGAGGTGATGCCGAGCAGATAGCAGACCACCGAATTGGCGGCGCTGCCCCGGCCCTGGCACAATATTTCCTCGCTCCGCGCATATTCGACGATCGCATGGACCGTCAGGAAATAAGGCGCGTAACGCAATTGCTCGATCAGCCGCAGCTCGTGCCTGAGCTGGGCTTCATGCGCGTCGGGCAAGCCATCGGGGAAACGGCTTCTCGCCGCCATCCGCACCCGTGCCTCCAGCACCTGCTGGGCATTGCTGCCTTCCGGAACCTCGCTCGGATATTGATAGCGGAGCTGATCGAGATCGAAACGGCAGCGTTCGGCGATTTCCGCGCTGGCCGCGATCATGTGCGGCCAGCGTTCGAACAGCCGCTCCATTTCGGAGGCCTTCTTCAGATGCCGATCGGCATGGCGTTCGCGGCGAAAACCCAAATGGTCGATCGTGCATTTCTCCCGAATGGCGGTGACCACATCCTGCAGCATCCGCCGTTCCGGCGCATGGAAGAGGACGTCGCCGGTGGCCAGGGGTCGCACCCCCGCGGCCCGCGCCATTTCGTCGAGCCGGTGGATCCGCATCATATCGCCCGGCCGCCGATGATAGGAGATGGCGGCATAAGCGCGATCGCCGAACAGATCGTGCAAACGGCCAAAGGCCGCCGCCGTCGCTTCATCGGCCTGCATGGTTACGAAAGCCGCGATCATGCCCTCCGCCGCGCCGGCAACATCCTCCCAGCCGATCCGGCACGCGCCCTTGCCGAGCCATTTGCCGTCGACCTTTTCCTGCGGCCGTCCGGCGGTGAGCAAGCGGGTGAGGCGCGACCAGGCCGAGCGGTCCTGGGGATAGAGAAGCAGGCTTTCGCCCGACACCAGATCGAGCCGGCAGCCCGGCACCAACCGCACCCCGGTCGTCCTGGCCGCATCCCAGGCCCGCACCATCCCGGCAACCGAATTGCGGTCGACGATGCCCAGCGCTCCGAGACCGAGATGGGCAGCGGTTTCGAACAATTCCTCGCAGGAGGAAGCGCCGCGCAGGAAGCTGAAATGGGTGGTGACCTGAAGCTCGCAATAGCCTCCCATCGGCAAGGCTTGATCTTTCATGATCATCCGAACAGACCGTGCAGATGCCAGCTGAGATCGCCGGTGCGGGGATCGATGCCGTCACCGCGCCGGAAGATCCAGAAACGGGCGCCCGCTTCGTCCTCCACCTGGAAATAATCGCGGACGGACTCGGTCTCCTTCGGCCTTCGCCACCATTCGCCGTAAATGCGCTCGGGCCCGTCGGCGCGGGCCACGGCATGGGCCTTGCCGCGCCAGGTGAAGCGGCGCGGCGGACCATCGGGTAGCAAAGCCACCACTTTCTCGATCGGTTCGGGACAAGCGAGCAGGCGCACCGGACGCGGCCATTGCCTTGGCCAGTCCGACGCTTCATCCAAAGGAGGGATGCGCCGCAGACTGCGTTCGGGAACGTCGCTCTCCATCGCGCTCAGCCGGAACAGGCGGCGCGCGCCGAGACGACCCGCCAGACGATCGATCAATGGCGCAAGATCGGGGGCGGGCGCATCGCCGGCTAGCGCGCCATGAATGGCGGCGGGGGCGAGCCTTTCGCAGCGCCGGGCGACGAGGCGCATGGTTTCGATCCCATAGCCTGGCTCGATCGTTTCGATCTTCGCGGCCAGCAACGACAGGAGGTGATCGGCATCGCGGGTCGCGCGGGCCATGCCCACCGCGACCTTCAGTTCGCGCCCGTCGATACGGTCACACAGCCATTCCAGCCTGCGCGCGGCGAGCCCCTGTTCGGTCAGCGTGCCGACGAGCGATGCGACCAGCCGGCGGAGCGCCTCGCCGATCGCCTCGGGCGTGGCGATCGGTTCGGCGAAACGCAAAAGACTGCTCGGCGGCTCCAGGGGAAGGATCGGACGAATCGCTTCGCCGGCATGGCCGAGGGCCTGGTCGAGCCGGGTCAGCAGCAAAGCGCCGAAGCGGCGGCCGAGCGGCGCGCGCGGCATGGCGACGAGATCCGCGATCCTTTCCAGCCCGAGGCGCCGGGCCGCGCCCAGCACCTCTTCTTCCACCCGCAAGGCCGCGATCGGAAGCGGTGCGATGGCTTCATGCTCCCGGCCGGAAGGACAGAGGATGAGCGGCTCCGCGCCATAGCGGGCCAAGGCATGGGCGGCGCCCGGGGTATCGGCAACGGCGATGCGCGCGGCCAAGCCGAGCCGGGCGCAGAAATGCAGGATGCGCACGCCCATATTTTCCTCGCCGCCGAACAGATGGGCCACCCCCTCCAAATCGAGCCACAGCCCGTCCGGGCCTGAAACGGCGGCACGCGGCGTCCAGCGGCGCGCGGCAAAGAAGGCAAGGCGATCCAGAAAGGCGGCATCCGCTGGTCGGTCGGCATCCACGACCTCCAGGCCAGGAAGGAAAGCGCGGGCGCGGGCGAGCGGCATGCCCGGTTGCGCCCCCAGTCGGCGGGCGACCGGGCAGGCGGCGGCGATCGTCATCCGCTGGCCGACATGTTCGACCGTGACCAGGGGCTTTTCCTCCTCTTCCGCCCGGCGGAGCGCGGAATCGGCGCGGGAAATATCGTGGAAGGCGATCCTGGCGGCTTCGGTCCTGCGGCCCAGCTCCCGCATCGGCGGACGCTGATGGCGGGGAAGCGCATCGATCTGCTTCTGCCTTTCCTCCCGCGCCCAGCGCGCGCCCGGCCGCCATCCGCCCCCGCGCGGACAGGAGCAATCTTCGGGGCGTCCGTCTTCCATTTCCTCCCCCTCTTTCCCGAGGAAGGCGGACCGCGTCAGCGGTGGTGGGGTCAGCGGTGGCGCGATCTCCTTGGCCGTCAGACCCTCCGCCCTTCTTCGAACCGCCTCCCTTCCCTGCAAAAGCAGGGCAGGATCCAGAAGATCAGGCCGCCCGCCTTTCGCCTGGTTCGGCCGCAACCGGTCGGTCGGCAGATAGGGCAAATAGAGCGAGGCGACCCTCGGCATTGCAAGACTCCATGATCCATTGAAAGGGCGCGCCGCCCCTCTGGCGGGCGAGTTCGACATGCCAGCGCGGCCGCCCCACGCCGGGCACCGGCAGCGTTTCCGACGGCGCGCAGGCGATCCGCCAGCGCGTCACCGCCGCCGACGGCAAGGCCAGCGGATCCTGGCCGCTCCGCCGCCAGCGTTTCAGCATCAGCGCCATCACGCCCTTTTCCTCGGCGGCAAGCTGCAGCCTGCGGGTCGCTGCCATCGTCACCCGCCCCACTTCGCCGACGACGGCGGCAAGGCCGCCATGGCGCAGCCCTTCCTCCATCACCGCCAGCACATCTTCGTCACGGCCACATTCGGCATGAAGAAGGCGATCGGGACCGAGGCCTACCAAAGCCAGGCCCGGCGCGAACAGATCGGGCCGGCCCAGCGCCCACAGCACCGTGCCCGTCCGCCGGGCGGCAATGCCCGCGGCAAACAAGGTGGCGGCGGCATCGTCGCTGAGACTGGCGCTGGCGCCGGCCACTTCGTGCAAGGCCGCCGCCGCCAGGCCGCCACCGGCCAGGCGGCGGTCGATCTCGTCCAGGCCGAAGGACAGCAAATCCCGATTTGCGCCGCGGCCGGCATCTTCGATCGCCCGCACCGACAAGCGCAGGGCGGCCAATCGCTCGATTCGGGCAGAAGCTGGAAGCATACGACTCACTGACTCTTTTGTTCTCATTATGTTCCGACTTGCGCCGCAAAGAGTCAAGCGGGTGGCAAGGCCGGCTCGACCCCGCTAAAATCGCCCCAGTGTCGACCAATCCCATCCAAATGACAGCGCCCGCATCCGCCGAGGCAAGGGGCTGGCAGCCGCCCCGGCTGCAGCAGCAGCCTTTCTTCGAGGACAAGAATCGCGCCTTCTGGATCCTCCAGTCGGCGGGCTGGGCGGGCTATTTCATCCTCCGCACCCTGGGCGGGATGAGCAATGCGATGGGGTGGACCTATGTCTTCCACACCGCATTGCTGACCGCGACCGGCTATTCGATCACATTGCTGATGGGCGCAGCCTTTCGCCGCTTCATCAAGCTCCGGCCGGTCATCACCTGGGCGGTGTCGGTCGCCCTGGTCCTGGTCGCCGCCGCCGCATTTTCGGCGATCGAGACCTGGAGCTATGCCACCTTTCTCAGACCCGGCTCGCGGCCGGTGGGACTGGAATTCCTCAGCTCGATCCTGCTGACCTTCTCCCTCCTCGCCGCCTGGGCGGCGCTTTATTACAGCATCAATTATTATCTCCTGCTGGAAGAGCAGAGCGACCGGCTGCTGCGGCTGGAACATCAGGCCAGCTCGGCCCAGCTGGCGATGCTGCGCTACCAGCTCAACCCGCATTTCCTGTTCAACACGCTGAATTCGATCTCGACGCTGGTGCTGCTGAAGCAGACCGAACGCGCCAATGCGATGCTGTCGCGGCTGTCATCATTCCTGCGCTACACATTGGTCAACGAACCGACCGGATCGGTGACGGTCGCCCAGGAGGTCGAGACCCTGAAACTCTATCTCGAAATCGAGAAGATGCGCTTCGAGGATCGGCTGCGGCCCATTTTCGACATCGATCCCGCCGTATCGCTGGCCCGGCTGCCGTCGCTCCTGCTCCAGCCATTGGTTGAAAACGCCATCAAATATGCGGTAACCCCGCAGGAAGAAGGCGCGGATATCGAAGTCGTGGCGCGCCGATCGGGCGACCGCGTGCTGATCACCGTCAGCGACAGCGGGCCCGGTGCGGAGGACCATTGGGTCAAGGCGCAGGAATCGACCGGAGTCGGTTTGGCCAATATTCGCGACCGTCTGGCGCAAGCCTATGGCGCCAACCATCGTTTTGAGACCGTATCGAACCTAAGGGGAGGCTTTCGCGTTACAATCGAGATCCCATATCAAGTCGAAGCATCCGAGGAACTTAAATGACCATTCGCACCATCCTGGTCGATGACGAACCGCTTGCCATCCAGGGCTTGCAGCTGCGCCTGCAGGCGCATGGCGATGTCGAGATCGTCGAAACATGCAGCAACGGCCGCGAGGCCATCAGGGCGATCAAGACCCACAAGCCCGATCTCGTCTTCCTGGACATCCAGATGCCGGGCTTCGACGGCTTTTCCGTAATCCAGGGGCTGCTGGAAGTCGAGCCGCCCCTGTTCGTCTTCGTCACCGCCTATAGCGACCATGCCATCCGCGCCTTCGAGGCCCAGGCGGTCGACTATCTGATGAAGCCGGTCGAGGAAGACAGGCTGGCCGACACGCTGGACCGGGTCCGCCAGCGCCTCGCCGAGAAGCGCGGCGTCGAGGAGGTGGGGCGCCTGAAAGAAGTGCTCGCCGAAGTCGCGCCCGACGTCGCCGAGCATGTCGAAGGGGTCGAGGACGCCCATTCCTCCAACCGCTACGAAAAGCTGATCAACATCAAGGACCGCGGCCAGATCTTCCGCGTCGACGTGGATTCGATCGAGAAGATCGACGCGGCCGGCGACTATATGTGCATCTATACGGGCGACAATACACTGATCCTGCGCGAGACCATGAAGGATCTGGAAAAGCGCCTCGATCCGCGCCGGTTCCAGCGGGTGCACCGGAGCTGCATCGTCAATCTCGATCAGGTCCGGCAGGTGAAACCCCACACCAATGGCGAATGTTTCCTCGTCCTCGACAGCGGCAGCCAGGTGAAGGTCAGCCGATCCTATCGGGACGTTGTCGCCCGCTTCGTTCATTGACGACGATGCGGGCATGAACCCTCGCGTGGAGCAGGCGAAGCCTTTCGCTTCGCTCCACCGCAAGGGCGGCCCGTTCATCCAGTTCAACATCCGGGAGGCCGGCCGCGCCAATCCGCTCGCAACCGGCCGCCGGTCGGTCGCGGTTGCGCAAGGTTATGTGGATGGCGAGAATATGCCGCTCGACCTCGTGCCTATTAATCTGCCGCGGATCGTTGCGGCGGTACCGCTTCATGGCGCCGGTCCGTGGCGGAGCGCGACGCAGACCTTGGCTAAGGCGACGCGAACGGCGCATCAGGGAGGCTGAGATGGCGGCGATCAAGGGATTGGGCGGCATTTTCTACAAAGTCGAGGATCCGGAGCGGACCGGCCGATGGTATAAGGAGATGCTCGGCCTCAGCGGCCAATGGGGGCTCTGCTTTCCGTGGAGCGCGGAAGCGGGAAAGGACGCGTTCAGCCTCCTGTCGCCCTTCAAGGCCGACAGCGACTATTTCGCGCCGAGCCAGGCCGGTTTCATGATCAACCTCCGGGTCGACGATCTCGACGCCTTCGCCGAAGAGCTGGAGGCCAACGGCATCGAGATAATCGGCCGCCAGAACGAGGATTATGGCAAGTTCGCGTGGATCCTCGATTGCGACGGCATCAAGATCGAGCTTTGGGAGCAGATCGGGCCGGCACCGCCCGGCTGAAGATCATTTCAAGCCGGGCGAAGGCGCAGGCGCCGCATCCTGGCGCCGGGACCGGAGCGTCGCGGGCATCAGGCTCGACCCGGACTTCATGACGTTCCTGCGGAACAGGCTCGCGGCAAGCTTGATCGTCAACCAGGCCCAGAGCATTTGCCACAGCAAAGCGAGGAGATGGGGCCAGAGCTCCGGAGTCTGGGCAGCTCGAGCGACCATCGCCATTGGCGAACTGAACGGAAAGAGCGCAGCCGCTATTCCCAGCAGGCTGTTATAAGGTCCGACCGCTAAGGAGGCGAACAGGAAGAATAGAAGCTGTGCGATCGTGATCGGCATCGACAAGGTCTGAACCTCCCGTATCGACATTGCCTGAGAACCGATTCCGAGAAAGGCGGCGCCGAGCAGGGTATAGCTGGAGCCGTAATAGATAAGAACGAGCAGCACGAAGAGTGGCCAACCGACGGCGGGCTCAGGAAGACTGCCGCCACCTGGCAGGGGCCAGAGATGCAATCCGACGGCGGCTGCCGCAGTCCATACGGTAATCCCGACGAGCGACACGGCGAGCATCCCGAACAATTTGCCGACAAAGATCGCATCCACCGGCACGGCGGCCGCCAGCACCTCGATGACCTTGTTCGACTTCTCCTCGATCAGGTTGGAGAGCAACATGCCGGCGAGCAGCAAAGTCAGGGTGAACAGCAAAAGCTGTCCGGTGCGGGCGGTCAGTGAGCGCGATGCCGCAAGCGAGCCCGCCGATTCCTGCACCCTCACCAGTTCGACCGTCGTGGGTTGCCATGGAATTTTCGCGCTGGCGACCGCCTGATGTTGCCGCGCCTCCTCGATGATCATGGCCATCCGGGTGCGGATCGGGCTATTCTCCTGGATCGCGCCGGTCAGTTTCGACTTGGCGATGCCCCCGGTCAACACAGCGAGAATGCGCTTGTCGCGGGATTCCAGAAGATCCTTCACCTGCCCTTCGATGACGTAATCAGGCTCGGCATGGACGAGTTCGGGAAGCATATCCTGGCCGAAGCTGGGGTTGAGCCGCGCACGCGCTGCCTCAATTAGCTGGAACTCCGCCTTGTCGGCGATAACCGCCACGATCGGGCGCGTGTCCCGCCGCGCCATGTTTTCCGTAGTGTCGCCGAGCATCACGCTGAACCCAATGATCAGCAAGGGCCCGGCCAGGAAAAGGAGAAAGGTCTTGGACATGACCGTCGCGACGAAGTCGCGGCGTCCGATCACATAAGCGGATTGAAAGAGACCCATCATCAGGCGGCTTCCCTTCCGGCGCCTTCATTCTCCATTTCGCGCGCAGCCTCTGGCCCGGCTATGGCGACAAAGGCGTCGTGCAAGCCGGGCCGTTCGATCGAAAGCTCTTCGATGCCGGCACCGCCGTCGATCAGCGCCTTGAGCAAGGGTTCGATTCCCTCGGCCGGCATGTCGAAGCACCAGAAGCCGTCCTTCAACCTGGCGTCGGCGGGAAGGGCGACCTTCCAGGCGCCGTCCGCCGACCGCGTCCTCAGGCGGACCTGCGAGCTGAGGCGATCGCGGGCATCCGCGACAGGGCCTTCGAAACGCAGCTTGCCGCCCGCGATAATCGCGATCCGCTCGCACAGCCGCTCGGCATGCGCGATGACGTGGGTCGAGAATATGATGGTCGCGCCATTGGCCGCCTCTTCACGAATAAGATGCTCCAGCCGCCCCTGGTTGATTGCATCCAGGCCCGAAAAGGGTTCGTCCAGCACGATCAGCTTGGGCTGGTGAACGATCGTTCCGAACAACTGAACCGTCTGGGCCATGCCCTTGGAAAGGCTCTTGATCGGCTTGTCGATATAGTCGCCCAGACCATTGTCCTGCAGCAAGCCTTCCGCGCGGCGGCGGCCGACATCCAGCGGCAGGCCGCGCAGCGCACCCATGAAGGCAACGGCGTCGCGGGTCGTCATCGCCGGATAGAGGCCGCGCTCCTCCGGCAGATAGCCGACGATGCGCGCGGCCTCGAGCGGCCGTTCGAAACCGAGCAGGGTGCGATATCCCCGGTCCGGATTGATGATGCCGAGCAGCATGCGCAGCGTCGTCGTCTTGCCGGCGCCGTTCGGGCCAAGAATGCCGTAAATGCTTCCTTCGGGAACGGCGATGTCGATCCCATCGACAGCTCGTTTTCCGTCAAAGGTCTTGTAAAGACCCTTGGCTTCGATCGCTAGATTGGCCCCCACCGTCTAGAATCCCCTTAACAGTTTCAATGTGCTAGCGAGAGTCGATGACGGAAAGCAAGCCAAAGCTGCGCCATCGGCTGGAGCAAGAAGCGAAGCGGCTTGATTTTGCGGCGATCGGAGTGACCGGCGCCGATGCCGCGCCGCAGGCCGCAGGACGGCTGCAGGCATGGCTCGCCGCCGGAGCCCATGGCGACATGATCTGGATGGAAGAGACGGCACAGCGCCGAGGCTCCCCGGCCGGCCTGTGGCCGGAGGTGCGGTCGGTGATCTCGCTGGGCATGAGCTATGCCCCGGCAAACGATCCGCTCGCGCTCGCCGGTCACAGCGATATCGGCCGCATTTCCATCTATGCGCAAGGCGCCGACTATCACGACGTGGTCAAGCGGAACCTGAAGGCGCTGGCGCGCTGGCTGGTGGACGAGGCCGGCTGCGCACTGAAGGTTTTCGTCGACACCGCGCCGGTGATGGAAAAGCCGCTGGCCGAAGCGGCCGGGATCGGCTGGCAGGGCAAGCATAGCAACCTCGTCAGCCGCCGTGACGGCAGCTGGCTGTTCCTCGGCGCCATCTATACAGATCTGGACCTGGGCGAGGACCTGGCGCCGGACACGCCGCATCGCGTTCGTTGCGGGAGCTGCACCGCCTGTCTCGACGCCTGCCCGACCGATGCCTTTCCAGCACCGTTCCAGCTCGACGCCCGCCGCTGCATCTCCTATCTCACCATCGAGCATAAGGGCCCGATTCCGCACGAATTGCGTGAGAAGATGGGCAATCGGATCTATGGCTGCGACGATTGCCTCGCAGTCTGCCCCTGGAACCGGTTCGCCGACAGCGCGCGGCGCAATCTCGCCTTCATTCCCCGCGCCGAGCTGGTCGCCCCGGCGCTTGCCGATATTCTCGCCCTGGACGACGCAGGCTTCCGCAAGGTCTTTGCCGGATCCCCGATCAAACGGATCGGCCGCAACCGCATGGTCCGCAATGCGGCCATCGCCGCCGGCAATAGCGGCCGCGCCGATCTCCTGCCCGTCCTCGTCCCGCTGGTCTCCGATCCCGATCCGGTCGTCGCCGAAGCCGCGTCCTGGGCGATCGGCCGTCTTTCCGGCCGTCAGACGTTGCACGGGACCGAACGCCAGTGCGTCAGCGCGCCTGCTGCCGGCGGCTGAGCGCGGCGATGCAGGAGGCACGGTCCATGTCGCGGCCGTCCGGAAGGCGCGCGTCGACATAGGTGACGACCGCTTCGCCGCCGCCGCGCCTGGGATAGAGATAGGTGTCGAGCACGCAGACCGGGCTGGCGAACTGGAGCTTCCGGGCAGTGCCCTCGCGGACGTCGAGATCGGGCTTGCCGAACTGAGCCTCCAGGGCGCGGGCAGTGCGGCCGACGACATTGCCCAGAATCGGTTCCGCAGTCGGGACTTGCCGGGCCGGTTCCTGCATCGCGGGCGGGCGTTCGGTGGTGCTCGGCACGCAGCCGGCCAGCAGCACGGCCAGGGCGAGCGCGGCCGAATGTCCTTTGGCAGATGTGGGCCGCAGACGGCCAGACCGTCCGGCGGGGCCGAGGACAGATGCCCTCATGCACTTTTTGCCCGTGCGTCCGGACATTCGATCAGTCATCCCGCCTCCGATGGAATAAATGGGTTGCCATGGCGGCGCCTAGCACAGGCGCTAGCAGGTTGGCGAAGGGGATCATGAACAGGCCGGTCGCGGCGAGCCCGAGCAGGGCGCGCCGGCCGCGCGTGGCCGCGAGCCATGAGGCAAGCGCTTCGCCCCGGAAATGGCGGACCGCGACCATTTCGCCAAGGTCGCGGCCGAGGACAAGCGCATTGACGGCCAGGAACAGCAGGAAGGTGCCGACCCCGGTCACCAGCAGCAGCAGGTAGAATGGAAAGGCGAGAAGGTTCCAACCGATCATCCGGCCGGCCGAGCGGAGCCCCAGGATCAGCGACGGCCCGAACGGCAGGTTGCGCCCAGCCGCCGCCGGATAGTGGCGGACCTCGACGGCCTCGACAACCTCATCCGCGAACAGGCCGACGACGCCGATGGCCACCGCCGGAAACAGAAACCACAGCCCTGCCAAAGCGAGCATCGAGGCCGCGACGGCCCCGCCGCCGGCGCCGATTTCGCACCGGAAATCGAGTGGGCCAATGCCGCAAGGATTGGTTCCGGTCAGCAGCCAGCCGGCCAAGGTCGCGATCGCCGCGAAAAGGAGGATGGTCAGCGCCAGCGACTTGGCCAGCACACGAAGGATGTGCGGATCGCCGAGCTGGGCGATCGCAAGCGGGAAGGCGGCAAACATGGCGGCTCGACAATAAGGATGCATGCGGCTGGCCGCCACCGGTTGATCATCGCAGGTCCGCCGGTTACGTGCGCTGCCTTTCCGGCAGATTTCCTGCACATCGGGGGTAATCACATCGTGTCAGACGCTCGGCTCGACATTCTCGCCATCGGCAACGCCATCGTCGATGTCCTCGCTGCGGCGGACGACGCCTTCATCGAGCAGGAGGGTCTGGACAAGGGATCGATGCGGCTGATCGATGCGGAGGAGGCGACGCGTCTCTACGGGCGCATGGCGGCAGGCCGCGAGATCAGCGGCGGATCCGCCGCCAACACCGCCGCCGGCATCGCCATGCTGGGCGCGCGCGCCGGCTTCGTCGGGCAAGTCGCGACGGATCAGCTTGGCGAAGTCTTCAGCCACGACATCCAGGCGATGGGCGTCGAATTCTCCACCCCCCCGATCGACGCCGACATACCGACGGCGCGCTGCCTGATCCTGGTAACGCCCGATGCCCAGCGGACCATGAACACCTTCCTCGGCGCGGCGCAATATCTGCCCGCCGGCGCGATCGACGAGCGGCAGGTGCGCGATGCTGCGATCCTCTATCTGGAAGGCTATTTGTGGGACCCCGAACAGCCACGCGCGGCGATGGAGCGGGCCATCCTCATTGCCCGTGAGGCCGGCCGGAAGGTCGCCTTCACCCTGTCCGACGCTTTCTGCATCTCGCGCCACCGCGCGGATTTCCAGGGCCTGATCGACGAGGGCAGAATCGACATATTGTTCGCCAACGAGGCGGAGATCCTGTCCCTGACCGGGGCGGGATCGTTCGACCAAGCCGTCGCGGAAGTCGCGCCGAAGGTTCCCACACTGGTCGTCACGCGCAGCGGTCTGGGCGCGATCGGCGTGGAGGGCGGGACCCGGGTCGACGTGCCGGCCGAACCGATCGAAGAGATTGTCGATACCACGGGAGCCGGCGATCTGTTCGCGGCCGGCTTCCTGGTCGGCCACGCGCGAGGCCGTTCCCTGAAAGACAGGTTGCGAATGGGCGCGATCGCCGCGGCAGAGATCATCTCCCATTATGGCGCGCGGCCGGAAGCCGATCTCCGGGCGCTGATCCGCGCACGTTTGGGTTAAGTTCGCCCATAGACCGGATCGGAGCGGATTTTCCCGCACCCGGCCTTGGCGCCGCGTCAGAGAATTTCATACGATCTGACGGTTGCGCCTCCCGTCAGGCATGGGGTGCTCCAGTCCTGGATGGGCCGCAGCCGCCCAATGGACATTCAAGTTCCCGCGGCCAAAAAAAGGCCAAAAAAAAGGGAGGCCGAAGCCTCCCTTTTTCCGGTCAGGCCTTGGGATCGGCAGGCGGAGTGATGCCCATCGCCGGCATCGCCTCCGGATCGTCTTCGTGCAGTTCGATTATGCCCTTGCCCACATGGCTGGAGCGATAACCGTACAGGAAGTAGATAACGAGACCGATGGCCCCCCACGCCGGAAGCACGAGCATGGCCGCCGCCGGGAGATTGAAGAAGAGGAAGAGGCAGCCGCCGATCGTCAGCGGAGCAACGAGCCACAAGGCCGGGACCTTGAAGGGACGTTCGCGCTTCGGATCCCGTCTCCGCAACAACCAAACCGCGACCGCCACCATGGTGAACGCGTAGAGTGTGCCCGCATTGGCGATGTCGGCGAGTTGTCCAACCGGCAGGAAGGCGGCTGCGAAGGCGACAACCGTGCCGGTGATGGCGGTGACGACGTGCGGGGTCTTCCACTTGGGATGCACGTTGGACAGGACCTCCGGCAGCAGGCCGTCACGCGACATCACGAAGAAAATGCGGGTCTGGCCAAATAGCAGGATCAGGATCACCGACGGCAAGGCGAGAAAGGCCGCGTAGCCGAGCATGTTGCCAACAGTGCCGAAGCCGATCGTCCTCAAGACATGCGCCAATGCTTCGTTCGAGCAGACCAGCGCATCCGCATATTGCGGCATGGCGCATTGCCGCGCGAGTTCGGGCGTACCGACGGTAAGCGGCCCAGTATCGCCCATGATGGGCTGGCCACCGATCGTCCCGACCGCCCCGGCCGCGACCAGCATGTAGAAGACGGTGCAGATCGCAAGACTGCCGATCAGGCCGATCGGAACATTGCGTTGCGGATTCTTGGTTTCCTCGGCCGCCGTCGACACGGCGTCGAAGCCGACATAAGCGAAGAAGATCGTCGCCGCAGCGCCGACGAGGCCGACGCCCGAGCCGAAGCCGCCAAACACGCCCGCAGGCAGGAATGGGCTGAAATTAGCCGCTTCGGCACGCGGGATCGTGAGAGCGATGAAAGCGGTGAGGGCCGTGATCTTGATCGTCACCAGGACGGCATTGACCCGCGCACTCTCGGTCGTACCGATCATCAGCAGCCAGGTGACCAGCAAGGCGATGACCACCGCCGGAAGGTTGATAAGTCCGCCCTCCGCTCCGCCGAGCGCCAGAGGTCCGGCCGAAAGGTAGGTGGGCAATTGTATCCCCATACTTTCGTAGAGGATGGTATTTACGAAATAGCCGGACCAGCCCACCGAAACCGCACTGGCCGCCACCGCATATTCAAGTATGAGCGCCCAGCCGACCGTCCAGGCAAGCAATTCCCCCATCACCGAATAGGTATAGGTATAGGCGGAACCCGCCACGGGAATCATCGAGGCGATTTCCGCATAGCATAAGGCCGCGACGACGCAGACGGCGCCGGCGACCACGAATGCCAGCATGAGGCCCGGACCCGCTTTTTGCGCCCCGGCCGCAGTCAGCACGAAGATGCCCGTGCCGATTACGCATCCGATGCCGAACAAGGTCAGCTGGAAGGCGCCCAGAGTCCTGGGAAGCGATTTTTTCCGTGCTGTCGCGAGGATGGCGTCGAGAGGCTTTACGCGCCCGAAAATCATGTGCGTCCCCTTGAAAATGCGGCCTTGCCGCTTGGTGTTTATGCAGCGGGGGAACCTAGCTGGTAATTGAAGACGCGCAACCGATTAGTGCAAGGTCGGGTTTCCCGGATCGGTTCCGCGCGCGCAGGGCTGCTATCCAGCCCGAAATTCCTCCATCCGTCGCACGCTCCGCCAACATTGCGTGACGCCTCTTACCGCACCAGCATCGGTCCGAGGCCCCGCCCCCCGAAAATGTGGACGTGCAGATGCGGCACTTCCTGGCCGCTGTCCGATCCGGCATTGGCGAGCAGCCGATAGCCGGGCGCGACCAGCCCCTGTTCGCGTGCGACATGGCCGACGGCGCGGACGAAGCCCGCAATCTCCTCCACCGGCGCATGCGCCGAGAAATCATCCCAGGACACATAGCGCCCTTTCGGAATGACCAGGATATGGACCGGCGCCTGCGGGTTGATATCGTGGAAGGCGAGCGCATGTTCGTCCTCGTAAACCTTCCGAGACGGTATCTCGCCGCGCAGGATTCGCGCGAAGATATTATCGTCGTCATAGGCCTGGGTGGCATCGATCGGCATATTCTCCCTCCGTCGCACGCTTCATGCTCCAAATCCCACATTAAGCGCAACGCGCTTGACCGGCGCACTCGCAACGTTACCAATCGCTCCATGAACGACGATGCGGCCGACAGCCTGATTCCCTATGATGAAATCGTGCAGGAGGCGCTGCGTGCGGTCGTCGGCCGGGTGCTGGGCGAGGTCGAGGAGACCGGCACGCTCCCCGGCGACCATCATTTCTATATCACCTTCAAGACGCGCGCGGCCGGCGTCGACATCCCGACTCATCTCAGCGAGCGATTTCCCGACGAGATGACGATCGTCATCCAGAACCGCTTCTGGGACCTCAAGGTCGGCGACGCCGGGTTCGAGGTCGGCCTCAGCTTCAACCAGGCCCCGGCCCGGCTGGTCATTCCCTTTGCGGCGGTCACCGGCTTTGTCGATCCTGCCGTGAATTTCGCGCTCCAATTCCAGGCCCAGGTCGAGGAAGGCGGCCTCCAGGATCATGACGAGGCCGAGAATGATCATCCCGTCGCCGAGCCGGTCGAGGATGGATCGAACGTGGTCTCGGTGGATTTCAGCCGCAAGAAATGAAGCGGGCCCGGCATGCCGGGCCGCCTGTGTCGCGTATCCATGCTTTAGAGAGGGCGGAATACGCCACAAGCTGCCGGCCGACGCCGGCGTGACCAGATAGGCCAGCACACATGTCCACCACGACCCGTGTCGAAACCGACAGCTTCGGCCCGATCGACGTTCCGAGCGACGCTTATTGGGGCGCCCAGACACAACGGTCCATCCAGAATTTCCCGTTCGGGCCGCGCGAGCAGATGCCGCTGGAAATCGCCCATGCTCTTGGCTTCGTGAAGCAGGCGGCCGCGCGGGTGAACGCCCGATCCCGCGGCCTGGACGCCGAGATCGCCGAGGCGATCCAGCAGGCCGCCGGCGAAGTGGCGGCGGGGCTTCATGACGATCAATTTCCGCTCGTCATCTGGCAGACCGGCTCCGGCACCCAATCCAACATGAATGCCAATGAGGTGATCGCCGGCCGCGCCAACGAAATCCTCACAGGCCAACGCGGCGGCAAGAGCCCGGTCCATCCCAACGACCATGTCAACAAGGGCCAGTCTTCCAACGACAGCTTCCCGACCGCGATGCATGTTGCCGCCGCCCGCACCATCCACAAAAGGCTGCTTCCCGCCTTGAAGAAGATGCATGAGCGGCTCGCCGCCCAGGCCGCCGCCTGGGACCATATCTTCAAGATCGGCCGCACCCATTTGCAGGATGCGACGCCGCTGACGCTCGGCCAGGAATTTTCCGGCTACGCCGCCCAAATCTCCGACGGAATCGAACGTGTGAACGGCGTCCTTCCGCGACTCCATCGCCTGGCCCAGGGCGGGACCGCGGTCGGCACCGGGCTCAACGCCCCGGCCGGCTTTGCCGAGGATTTCGCGATCGAGATCGCTCGTCTTACCCAGCTTCCCTTCACCAGCGCGCCCAACAAGTTCGAAGCGCTCGCCAGCCATGACACTTTGGTGGAAGCGTCCGGCATCCTCAACGTCCTCGCCGTTTCCCTGTCGAAGATCGCCAACGATATAAGGCTGCTCGGCTCGGGGCCGCGCTGCGGGCTGGGCGAGCTCAAGCTCCCGGAAAACGAGCCCGGCAGCTCGATCATGCCCGGCAAGGTCAATCCGACGCAGGCCGAAATGCTGACCATGGTCGCCGCCCAGGTGATGGGCAATCATGTCGCCGTCACCGTCGGCGGCCTGCAGGGTCATATGGAGTTGAACGTCTTCAAGCCTTTGATCGGCGCCAATGTGCTGCGATCGATCGACCTGCTGTCGACCGGCATGGAGAGCTTCACCGAACGGACGCTCGATGGCCTGGAGCCGGATGAAAAGCGTATTTCCGAACTGCTGAACAGGTCGCTGATGCTTGTGACCGCCCTCGCCCCCGAAATCGGTTATGACAATGCGGCGAAGATCGCGAAGCATGCGCACACGCACGGACTGACGCTGAAGGAAGCAGGTCTTGCACTGGGACTGGTCGACGAACAGACCTTCGATCGGGTTGTTAAGCCGGAGACGATGGTCGGGCGGTGATGAAGGCGATTATTGCGCGAGATTGGAAATCATTCGTGCTCCGGTGCCGAATTAGGGACATTGACCCTCACGCTTCCAATACCTCATCATCACCTGATGGTCGCCTTATCGGCTTCTCTTGATCGTTTCATTTCGGCTGAACAACGTTTTTGCTAATCTATTCGTAACCCGCTGCCGATATTGAGGCAGGCACATGGGGCTATTGACGGCACAGCAATGGGTGGAGCGACGGGAGCCGCGGACGAAGGTCCTCATTGCGATCCGGGTGCGCGGCGACGGCCTGGCCACCGAGGCATGTCTGCGCGACGTTTCGAGCCGCGGCGTGCTCGTGCAGACCGGCAAGCCTCCGCCGCGCGGCACGATCGTCGAACTGATCGGCCCGTTTCAGCCGATGGTCGGGCGGGTGGTCTGGAGCAGCGGCCGCCGCTTCGGCGCCGAGCTCAGGGAACATCTCAACGTCAAGGCATTGACCACGGGCAGCCTGGACCGCCGCCGCCTGGATGCCGAGGCGGCAAGCGCAGGCGGTGTCGACCGCCGCGCCAGGGCGCCTGCCAGGCAAAGCTGTTTGCGGGTGGGGCCCTGGCTTCAGAAAGGCGCCGTGATGCTGATCGGGGCGACCGTGGCGATCAGCATGGCCTTGATCGCCTATGATGCCCTTGCCGATGCGACCCAGTCGGTTCAATCGGCGCTGACGGACCCGCCGGCGCCCTCAAACCCGTCCGAGCTCGGCCCGTAATCACCAAGGCGTCGCCATGTGCCGAAAGATGATGGGCGGCCCGGGCGTCACTGGGCCTGCCAGGCGCGGATCGCATCGACGGGTGCCACCAGCATCAGGACATTCAAGCTCAGATTGTCGCGGATGACGAGCAAGGTCAGCAGTTCGAACCCGATGGCGATCGCGACCGTCAGCCAGACGGGAAGGCGGCGGGCGAGGGCGAAGCCGATCACCATCCAGCCTATGTCGGCGATCGAATTGACGACGCTGTCGCCATTATAGCCGAGCGCCATCGTCGCCTCGCGATAGCGGTCGATGATGAACTGGCTATTTTCCAACAGCTCCCACCCCGCTTCGATCAGAATGGCCGCGAGCAACCGATCCCCGGCGGGATTGCGGCGCAGCACCAGCCAGCCGGCCCAATAGAAAAGGAAGCCGTGGATGATATGACTGGGCGTGTACCAATCCGCGAGGTGCTGGCTATTGTCGGCGCTCTGCACCGCACCGGTCCATAATTTCACCTCGCCGCAGGTGCAGATGGGCGGACGGCCCATCCAGATCAGGATCATGGCAGCGGCCGCGACCAGGGCCAAAGCGATCAGCCAGTAACGGCGTTCGATCAGCGGGATCATTCCTCCAGCATCTCCCGAAGCTTGAGCGCGGTGCGCCAGTTCCGGCTGGTCCAGCCGCCCTTGCCGGCGCTGCCGAGCTTCGAACGGCCGGCACCGTCCCCGAAGAAGAACCAGATCGCGTCGCCGGCGACACGCACCTTTTCCCTGGGGCTCGCCCGCGCGCGAAGCGCGTCCACCTCAGCCTTGCCGGGTTTCCCCTTGCCGACCGCGATCATGACGAGATGGGGGTGGGCCCTGCTCTCGTCGGGCAGCGGGTTCGACGCGACATAGGCCTGCCATTGTGCGGCGCTGCGGACGATCACGTCCACGGCGAAGCCGAAATGGCCGGCAATGGCCTCTTCCAGCAGCGTCTCGAGCGTGCGGGCATCCTTGACCGAGGCGAAGACCAGATTGCCGCTGGCGACATAAGTGCGAACATCCGCAAGGCCGATGCCCTCGGCGACCCGGCGCAGATCGGCCATCGGCAGCCTGCGATGGCCGCCGACATTGATCCCCCTCAACAGCGCCACGAACCTCGCCATGATCCGTCCCTAATTCAGATACCCATCCATGCCTATGCCCGCTACCCAAGCCGCTTGACGCGCCCCCGCCGCGTCCACCAATAGCGGGCATGGCGAACAATCCACTTCAACGACGGGGAGTGCTCTTCGTCCTTTCGAGCCCCAGCGGCGCAGGCAAGACCACCATCTCGCGCATGATCCTGGCGAGCGACGACGGCATCGGCCTTTCCGTTTCCGCCACGACGCGTCCGATGCGACCCGGCGAGGTCGACGGGCGCGATTACCATTTCGTTTCCAACGAGGCGTTCGAGGCCCTGGTCGCCGAAGGCGAGTTCCTGGAATGGGCCCATGTCTTCGGCCATCGCTACGGCACATTGCGGCGCGAGGTGGTGAAGCAGATCGAGGCCGGGCGCGACGTGCTGCTCGATATCGACTGGCAGGGCACGCAGCAGCTCAAGCAGGTCGATCCCGACATCGTCCGCGTCTTCATCCTTCCACCGTCGATGGAGGAACTGGAGCGGCGGCTTCGATCGCGCGCCACCGACAGCGCGGAAGTGGTGGCGAGCCGGATGGCGCGGGCCAGCGTCGAGATCAGCCATTGGGCGGAATATGATTATGTCCTGATCAACGACGATGCCGAACATTGCCGCAAGCTGGTCCACACGATCCTCAAGGCGGAGCGGCTGAAGGCCTCCCGCCGCGTCTTCCTCCATGATTTCGTCCGCGGGCTGATCGGTTGATCGATTGGCCGGGATATTTTGCCCGTGCCGCTCGCTTGGGTTAGGATGCGGGCAATAAAGACAACAGGGAGAGTGACATGGTGCGCCTCATCATCGGATCGGCCGCGGCGGCGGTCGCAATGTTCGTCCTCGGCTTCCTGCTCTACGCCACCCCGCTGTCGCGGCTCGGCTATGCCAGTCTCAGCAACGAACAGGCCGCGGCCGTCCAGCAGGCGATGGCGGCGAACCTGCCACGGACCGGAACCTATGCCGTCCCCGGCATGGACACGGCGGAACAGACCAACATGTATTCGCGCGGGCCGATCGCGACCGTCCATTACAATACGGACGGCTTCGCGGCGACCGACCCGGCAATGCTGGCCGGCGGCCTGGTCTTCTATTTCGTGGTCGCCCTGATCATCGGCCTCGCCTTGATCGGCATCGACCGGCGGGTGCCCGACTTTCCGTCGCGGGCGAAACTGGTGATCGCGTTCGCGGTCGCAGCTTCGGCTCTTCTCCATTTGAGCGAGCCGATCTTCTACCGCCACGATTGGGGTCATTTCATCTATCTGTTCATCGCCGACGCGATCCTGCTGGCGGCGGGCGGCCTCGTCATCGCGCGCTGGTTCCTGGCCAAGGCGGATGCGGCCATGCCGGGGGCGCCGACGGACGTTTAGCCGGAAGGCTTCTTTCTACAACAGCCGCAGGAACCGATAGGCCGCCTCGAACTCCTGCCGCCGGGCTTCCAGTGTCGCGGCGGCGAGTTGGTCCTGGCCCCATGTTTCGGCCTGCCAGCTTTCGTCGAGGGCGGCGGCCGCCCAGGCGGCGTCCAGCCCGATCGCGCCTTCGTCCAGCGCCAGCGCGATCAGCAGCGAGCCGGCGATCGTGACGAGGGGCGAGAGGCCGGCCAGCCGGAATGCGTCGCGCGCAGTCACCGCCCGGCCGAGCTGCTCGATCGTGCGGCCTGGCTGCGGCCGGTGCATGATGCCGCAGACGATCTCGAAATCGACGTCGAACCTCTGCCGCCCCCAATCCAGCAGCCCGTCCCAGGCCTCGGCCTGACGCTCCACCAGCGCCTGCGGCCCCTCGGCGCGATAGCAGAGGAGATCGCTTTCGCCGTAGCGGGCGAGGGTGGAAGCGAAGGCGGCGGGATCGGGCAGGACCCGGTCGATCGCCGCATTGGCGAGGCCGGTGAAGGGCATGGTGCGCGGATCGATACGCTCGCCTTGGCGGTTCCATTCCTCCGCGATCGCGCCGCCAAGGGCGTCGCCCGGTACGACGAGGCTGTTGCGGTCGGGCGTCTTCACCGGGCGCCCGTCGAGCAGGATCCGGTATCCGTCCTCGGCAGGCGCCGCCTCGGCCTGCTTGTAGAAGCGCTTCATTCTCCGGGCGGCGTCCGCCAGCGCCGCGCCAGCATCAAAGGCCCGCCGAAACTTGCCGCCAGGCCGAACAAGGCGATCGGGAAGCCGAGCACCGAACCGCCCTCGCGGATGAAATCGGTCTGCCAGACGAAAAGCCCGAACAAGACGACGATCGTGCCGGCGATGCGGGTGATGTTGATGATGATGAAGCGGTTCCGCCAGGTCGCTTCGTCCACGGGTCCGCCAGGATTCATGTCATTATCATTTCAGGAAGCTGGGAAGGGTGATCGGCCAGGATATGCGCACCGGCCGCGAGAAGATCCTGCGCGCCATGATAGCCCCAGGTGACGCCGACCGCGCGCGCGCCCGCCGACCGGGCCATCGCCATGTCGTAGCTCGTGTCGCCGATCATCACCGTGGTTTGCGGCGCGGCGCCGGCATCGGCCATCGCCTGCTCGATCATCGACGGATGCGGTTTTGAAGGATGGCGGTCGGCTGTCTGCAGGGTCACGAAACGGCCCTTTATGCCGTGGCAATCGAGGCAGTGGCCGAGGCCGCGATCCGATTTTCCCGTGGCGACGCCGAGCAGCCAGCCTTCGGCCTCCAGCGCCGCAAGCACCTGTTCGACGCCGTCGTAGAGCGGCTCTTCGACGAGGCCGTCGCGCCGCAACTGCTGAAACGCGCTCTTATAGCCTTCGACCAGTTCGGCATGGAGTTCCGCCTCCGCGCCGGGAAGGAGGACCTGCATCGCGTCCATCATGCTGAGGCCGACGAGGCGCCTCGTCCGCTCGCGCGCGGGCGCCTGCATTCCGGCCGCCACGAAGCAGCTTTCCATCGCCGCGCAGATGCTCGCCTGCCCGTCGACGAGGGTGCCGTCGCAATCGAATATGGCGAGGCGGTTCATCGCGCACGCCCCCGCGACCGCCGCTCGCCCTTGCGCTCCTTGCGGCGGGCCTTGGCGGCGGCATTGGCCGCGATGCGCTTGCCCGCCGGAGTCTCGCCGAATTTGGTCTCGTCGAGGGGCAGGTCGCCCAGCGAGAGATCGAAGCCGAGATTGGCCATGCTTTCGGCGAAATGGGCGGGAAGATCGGCCATCACGTCGATGCGGCCCCCGTCAGGATGATCGATGCGCAGGCGCCGGGCGTGGAGATGGAGCTTGCGGCTGATCGCCCCGGTCAGGAACGCTTCCTGACCGCCATATTTGCCGTCGCCGACGATCGGGTGGCCGATCGCCGCCATATGGACGCGCAGCTGATGGGTGCGGCCGGTGTGCGGCTGCAGCTCGACCCAGGCGGCGCGGCTGCCGGCGCGCTCGATCACCCGATAGCGGGTGCGCGCCGCCTGCCCCTCGGCTTCATCGACATGCATCTTTTCGCCGCCCGAGCCCGGCTGCTTGGCGAGCGGTAGATCGACGAGCCCGTCCTTCACCTCCGGAACGCCGATCACCAGCGCCCAATAGACCTTGCGCGCCGTCCGGCCCGAAAAGCTCTTCGAGAAGAAGGCGGCGGCGCGCGCCGTCCGCGCCACCAGCAGCACGCCCGAAGTATCCTTGTCGAGGCGGTGGACAAGCTTGGGCCGGGCGCCCGCTTCGTCGGCGAGGCCATCGAGCAGTCCGTCCAGATGTTCGATCGTCCTGGTGCCGCCCTGGGTCGCGAGACCCGGCGGCTTGTTGACGACGATCGCCTGATCGTCGCGGTGGATCACCATCTCGTTGACGAAGGCGACCTGATCCTCCGTGAGCGCGCGGCGATCGGCTTTCGGGCGAGGCGCGGCAGGCGCTTCGGCCGGCGGCACCCGGATGATCTGTCCCGCCTCGACGCGGTCGCCGGGGGCCGCCCGCTTGCCGTCGACGCGGAGCTGGCCGGTCCGCGCCCAGCGCGAGACGATGTTGAAACTGGCATCGGGAAGGTTGCGCTTGAACCAGCGGTCCAGCCGCACGCCATCATCGTCGGCGGCGACGGTGAACTGGCGGACCTGGTCGCTGGCGGCCGGCATCGTCACAGCAGCGACCTCGTCAGCCAGAAGCCGGCATAAAGAAGGAGCAGAGAGGCGAGGACGGAAAGCAATGCATAACCGGCCGCGGTGCCGAATGCGCCGCGCTCGATCATCGCGAAAAGATCGAAGCTGAAGGCGGAGAAAGTGGTGAAGCCGCCCAGCAGGCCGACGCCGAGCAGCAGCCAGAGCGGCCGATCCCGCACGCCTTCGCCGAACAGGACCCCCGCCAGAATCCCCATCAACAGGCCGCCGAGCAGGTTCACCGCCAGCGTGCCCCAGGGGAAGCCGGGGCCGAAGAGGCGGAGCAGCATGCGGCCGAGCTGATAGCGAAGCCCCGCCCCGACGGCGCCGCCGAACATCACGAGAAGGAGCTGTGGCATGGCCGCGATGTAGCGACGCGGGCTAAGGTGCGCCAGTGGGCGATCCGGATCCGCCGGGAATTGGATCCTTCCCCGGCTTTCCGGGGCAGGATTCGATCAGCGGCCGTTATTGACGATCAGGGCGACATCGGCGCCGCTGCCGGCCGGGGTCACGATCAGAAAATAGGCCCCGCCCGCATTGCTGGTGCCGGCGAGAATCAGGTCGCCGTCGCGGCTCTGGCTTTCGGCGGAATAGCCGGCGCGGGCGGCGGCGGCGCTGTACCAGTCGATCAGGCGCTGCGGCGCGGCGGCGATGTTGAAGGTGACGACGCGCGAGCGGCAGGCGCCTTTGTCGTTGCCGGCGGCGTCGGTGATGCGGGCGCCGCGCGGCACCGCGAAGGCGGCGGGCAGCCGGTTCGCCCAGGAGGGGTTATAATCGAAACTGTCCGGATCCTGGCATTCCGGGCCGCCGGTGAAGGTGCCAGCGAGCCGGCTCTGCTGCGATCCGCTCATCGGCCGCGCGGGCGCGGCGCTGCCGCCCTGGGTGGCGGGATATTGCGCCTGGGTCGGCGTTTCCGGCGGCCGGACGGCATTGCGGTTGGACTGGTTGGCGAGATTGGGATCCACCAGGATCTGGTCCTGGAGCGCGCTGGTGAGCGCGGGATCGGCATCGTTGCCGACGATCTGATTGTCGAGATTGGCGAGATCGCCTTCATCCTCCGAACCGCCGCCGCAGGCCGCGAGCGTCAGCGCCGCCGCCAAGGCGGTGAAGCGGATGAGCTTGTGAAAGCGGATGATCATGGCAAGGCTCCCTTTACGGCCCGCCTATGCCCCATCCGGCACGAAAAGGCGTGTGCAGAGATGGTTAATTGCTGCCCGATTCCCCCTCTGTCCCGGTATGGGACTGCCAGAAGGCAAAGCTTTCCGCCTGAAGCCGGCGGATGAACCGCGCGGCCTCCGGCCCGTCCCAACGCCCTTCATAGCCATGCGCCCGGGCGCCCGCGACCCACCAGCCCTGGCCGGGAAGACCGTCGCTCTGCCGGACCACCAGCACTGCAAGCTCGGGCTCTCCGCGCATCGCGGCTTCGTCGTCGACCGCGCCCAATATGGCGCACAGCGCCCGCATTTTCGGCCGGGAGAATCGGTAGCCGAGCTGCTCCAGCAATTCGCCATAGCTCAGCGCCGTGCCCGCCCGCGCCGCGGCGACCAGATGGGCGCGCACCTCGTGAGGCTCGGCCAGCGCAGCCACGGAAGCCGCGCCTAATTGCGCTCGGCGATCGTCAGCCGGCCCTCCGCGCCGCCCGCGCCGTGCGGAGCCAGGCGCAGCTTGAAGTCATTATTGTCGCCCTTCGTCTTGCCGGCGAGGATGATGGCGTCGCCGTCCCGGCTGCTCGCGCCGAGGGTGAAGCCGTCGCTGCGGGCCGGATCGCGGTACCAGGCCACCACCTTGTCCAGCGGATCGCGGCTGGTGAAGCGCAATTCGACCCCACCCTTGCCGCCATCCTCGCCGGCGGCGATGTGCATGCCGCTGATCGACGAACCGGGGTAGAGGATCTTGTCGTCGCCATCGACATTGGCATGATCGGCGAGGCCGCCGGGCAGGTTGATGGCGAAATCGAAGCCCGGCCCCTTCATCGAGATGCGGCCATCCTTGGCCTGGCCTTCCGCCGACACGTCCACAGGCGCATCCGAGGCCAAGCGGTTTCCGCCGAGATCGCCGGTATCGCCGTCGCAGGCGGACAGCAGGAGCATTCCCGCCAGGGCCGTTTCGAGTGTCACGCGCTTCATGGTCGCCCTCCTTCAGTGCGGCTGAGGCAGTGGAGGTTAAACCGATGCGTCCCCCGCCACCAGTGCTTGTGACGGCAAGGCCGCGATCCGGTGGCGAGGATCGACCGATTCGGGGCGAAATCCGGCCAAGGGCTCTGGATTTTCCTCGGCCGCCGTGCTTTCCGCGTCGGCAATCGATCTTACTCCAGATTCAGGCAGGCCCGGCCATGACCGAAGATTATGCGCGCGCCCGCGCCGGCCTCCTCCTCGGCCTCGGCGCCTATGTGACCTGGGGCATCATGCCGCTTTTCTTCAAGTTGCTGGCTGATGTGCCGGCGAGCCAGATCGTGGCCCATCGGATCATCTGGTCGCTCGTCTTCCTGGCGGGGCTGGCGAGCTGGTGGAAAAGCTGGCCGGCGGTCCGCCTCGCTTTGGCGGCCCCGCGCCTCCTGCTGGTCCTGGTCCTGACCGCCGCCCTGATCTCGATAAACTGGCTCGTCTATATCTATGCGGTGGTGAGCGGCCATGTGCTCGAGGGCAGCCTCGGTTATTATCTCAACCCCTTGGTCAACGTCTTGCTCGGCGTCTTCCTGCTGAAGGAGCGGCTGACGCTGCCGCAGAAGGGGGCGGTCCTGCTGGCCGCCGCCGGCGTGGCGGTGCTGGCGCTCGGCGCCGGCGACGCCCTGTGGATCAGCCTCACGCTCGCGGCGAGCTTCGCGCTCTACGGATTCCTGCGCAAGGTGACGCCGGTCGAGGCGGTGGAGGGCCTGACGATCGAGACATTGATCCTGACCCCGATCGCCCTGGGCTGGCTGGTCTGGCTGCAGGGTCAAGGCGAGGGCGCGTTCCTCACCGACGGCGCGACCGACATCCTGCTGATCATCGGCGGCGCGCTGACCGCCATCCCGCTGCTGTTGTTCACCGCCGCCGCCAAGAGGCTCCGTTACTCGACGCTCGGCTTCCTCCAATATGTCGCGCCGTCGCTCCAGTTCCTGCTGGCCGTCCTGGTGTTCGGGGAGAAACTGACGCCGGCCCATATTTTGTGCTTCGGGGCGATCTGGACGGCGCTGTTCATCTTCGCCTTCGAAGGGCTGCGCGGCGCCCGCGCCGCCGCCCGCGCACAGCCGGAAGTCACGCCGTAAGGCAGGGTCCGGCGCCCGCACCTTCTTCCCGATCGCCGGATGAATCCATGCGACTTGCGCGGCGCCCGATACAAGGCCATGTTCGGATCATGCTGAACCTCGTCTCCCTGGTCATCGGCGGCCTCGCCCTGCTGCTCGCCATTCCCGCCTTCCTGCCCTTGCTGGGCTGGGTGAACTGGCTGATCCTGCCGCTGGCGCTGATCGGGCTGGTGGTCGGCGTGCTGTCGAGCAAGACGTCCGGCCGCAACCTCAACATCATCGTCATCATCGTCGCCATCGCGCGCCTGATGCTGGGCGGCGGTTTCATCTAGGGTCCGCACCCCAAGCCCTTTGCGGGCGTCCTCCGCCGCTCAATGCAGCATTTCCCGGCCGAGCCGGCTGAGCTTGTCGGGGTTGCGGACGATATAGATTGCGGTGATGCGATCGCCGTCGATCTGGAGCGCGGTGGTCTGCAATTCCCCATCCGCCTCCAGCGTGACGAAGCCGGGCAGACCGTTGATCAGGCCATAATGCAGGACCTTCGACATGCCTTTGGCGAACAGCCGCGCCAGCCCCTTATGCACCCTGAGGATTTCGTCGATCCCCACGAAGGGCCAACGCGCCGCGGCCCGCTTGCCGCCGCCGTCGCTCTGCATGACCACATCGTCGGCGAGCATCGCCCGCAATCCCTGCAGATCCCCCGTCCTGGAAGCGGCAAAGAAGGCCGAGGCGATTTCCAGTCCCCGCTCCCTGGCGACGGGAAAGCGCGGGCGCGATTCGCGGATATGGCTCCGCGCGCGGCTGGCGAGCTGCCGGCAGGCGGCCGGGTCGCGGCCGATCGTGTCGGCGACTTCATCGAAGTCCACGCCGAACACGTCGTGGAGCAGGAAAGCGGCGCGTTCCAGCGGCGACAGACGTTCCAGCGCCAGCATCAGCGGCAGGCTGATATCGTCGGCCTGCTCCTCCTCCGTCTCGACGATCGGCTCGGGAAGCCAGGGACCGACATAGGTTTCGTGGCGATGCGCCGCCGATTTGAGCCGGTCCAGGCAGAGCCGCGTCACGACCCGCCGCAGGAACGCCTCCGGCTCGCGGACCGAAGCGCGGTCGGCCCCCATCCAACGCAGGAAGGCCTCCTGCACCATATCCTCCGCGTCCGCGACCGATCCCAGCATCCGATAGGCGACCCGGATCAGGCGGGGACGCAGCGGCTCGAACGAGACCGCCGCGTCCATTTGCCGATCGCTTCCGATCAAGATCCGGCCCCGCCGGCCGGATGGACGGTGCGAAAGCCGACCGAGACCCGGTTCCAGCCGTTGATGGCGACGATCAGCAAGGTGAGCTTCACCTGCTCCTCCTGGGTGAAATGGAACTGGAGCCGTTCATAGACCGCATCGGGCGCCTGCGTCTCGGCGAGCCGGGTCAGCGCCTCCGTCCAGTCGAGCGCGGCGCGCTCGCGATCGCTGTAGAGCGGGGATTCGCGCCAGGCATCGAGCAGATAGATCCTCTCCTCGCTCTCGCCCATCGCGCGTGCCTCCCTGGTGTGCATGTGGATGCAGTTGGCGCAGCCATTGATCTGGGAGGCACGTATCTTGACCAGTTCCATCAGGCTCGGCTCCAGTCCGTGTTCGGCCGCGAGAGCGGTTCCGAAGTCGAGCCACTTCTTCATCGGCTCCGGCGCGGCGGCGAACGGGTTCAGTCTTGGCTTCATCGTCATTTCCTTCACGAACATTCTTGTCCGCGGTGATGACGAAAGCGCGCCCGCCTTTGTGACATGAGGGCGATATTTTTTCCTGCCTCGAACTTTCCCTGCCCCGATTCTTCGATACCTCCACGGGAGGGCCCGTGCGCCAGCTGCCGCGAACGGCCGGGCCGCGCCGGTTCGAAACCGCTTCAGCCGAAGCTGGCCGCCAAGGCGGGCCAGAGCAGCATGCCGATGCCAATCATGCTGATCATGAAGACCAGGGTGCGGACGACCGGAATGCCGGCCGCGTAAAGGGGCAGATAGACGATCCGCGCCGCCAGCCAGACGATCGCACCGATCGCCGTCCACTGGCTTTCGAGCTCCGCCATCCACAGGATCAGGATCGCCGCGGCGGCGACCGGAAAGGTCTCGAAATAATTGGCCTGGGCCCGCGCCAGCCGCCCGACGATCGGCTCGGGCGGGGCAAGCGCCTCGTCGCGGGCGCTCATATTCCATCTCGTGCCATATTGCCGCGTCTTCACCCGCACCGCGGCGAAGATATGGACGAGGGCGAGGACGCAGCCCCAGGCGAGTATGCTGAGTTCGACCGTCATATTTTCCTCCGCGCGGTGGGCCGGAATCTACCCCCTTTGCCGGCAGGACGGCAATGCGGTCGCGGTCGCGGCCGGATGGGGGCCTGAAAAAGCGCGGACTTCCGCCGATCCGGCACTTTGCAAGCGCGAATCGATTCGTCTGGCCGCAGGCTTTTGCGACGAATCGTTGGCAAATAAGCCATTTACCGTCTTGCGTCTGATTCCAGTTGAGGCACTATAGGTGGTGGCGCTGCCTCGGGGGTAACGCAAGAAGTTGTGGGGCCAAGCTGTAATTCCTATATGGGGATGCAGGCAAGAGCGGTTGTCCTGTGGATATCGGGGACAAGCCGAAATTAGCGCCCCCCTGTCCCCCGAATGCGCCTAGGTTGGTTGGGGGTTCGACATGACGAACCCCAAACTCCTGCTGGAACGAAATGAGAACAGGGGATAAGATATGGACCTTTCAGGCAGCAGCGAAACAGGATCGGCCGACGTGAGCACCAGTGCAATGGAAGCGCCTCCCAAGGCGAAGGAAGCCGCAAAAGCGGGCGGCAATGCGGAAGCGGGCGCCGAGTCGAAGGGTGATTCGCAAGGCGAAGCCAGGGTCCCGTCGCAAGGCGAAGCAAAGGCCCGGCCCGATTCGAAATCGGTGAAGCCCCAGCTCTTTCCCGTCGAGATCGATCATAGCCGCGACAACCTGCTGACCGATTTCGGCAAGGAGACGCTGAAGGACCGTTATCTGCTGCCCGGCGAATCCTATCAGGATCTGTTCGTGCGGGTCGCGTCGGCTTATGCCGACGATGCCGCCCACGCCCAGCGCATCTACGATTACATCTCCCGCCTCTGGTTCATGCCGTCGACCCCGGTCCTGTCGAACGGCGGCACCGGCCGCGGCCTGCCCATCTCCTGCTATCTGAACAGCGTGCCCGACAGCCTGGAGGGCATCGTCGACACGTGGAACGAGAATGTCTGGCTGGCGTCGCGCGGCGGCGGCATCGGCACCTATTGGGGATCGGTGCGCGGCATCGGCGAGCCGGTCGGCCTCAACGGCAAGACCAGCGGCATCATCCCCTTCGTCCGGGTGATGGATTCGCTGACCCTGGCGATCAGCCAGGGCAGCCTGAGGCGCGGGTCGGCGGCCTGCTATCTCGACGTCTCCCATCCGGAGATCGAGGAATTCCTGGAGATCCGCAAGCCCAGCGGCGATTTCAACCGCAAGGCGCTCAACCTCCATCACGGCGTGCTCGTCACCGACGATTTCATGGCGGCGGTGCGCGACGGCACCGAATGGGTGCTGCGTTCGCCCAAGGACGGATCGGAACGGTCGACGGTCGATGCCCGCGCGCTCTTCCAGAAGCTGGTCGAGACCCGGCTGGCGACGGGCGAGCCCTATATCATCTTCATCGACAAGGTGAACGCGACCATGCCGCGGCACCAGCGCGAGCTGGGCCTCAAGGTCTCGACCTCGAACCTGTGCAGCGAGATCACCTTGCCCACCGGCCGCGACCATCTGGGCAATGACCGCACCGCCGTCTGCTGCCTTTCCAGCCTCAATCTCGAGACCTGGGACGAATGGAATGGCGACAAGAATTTCATCGAGGACGTGATGCGTTTCCTCGACAATGTGCTCAGCGACTATATCGAGCGCGCGCCCGACGAGATGGCCCGCGCCCGCTATTCGGCCGAGCGCGAGCGCAGCGTCGGCCTGGGCGTGATGGGTTTCCACTCCTTCCTGCAGGCGCGCAACCTCCCCTTCGAAGGGGCGATGGCCAAATCCTGGAACATGAAGATCTTCAAGCACATCTCGCAGCAGGCGGAAGAGGCCTCGATGATGCTGGCGACCGAGCGCGGGCCGTGCCCGGACGCGGCCGACCGCGGCGTGATGGAGCGTTTCTCCTGCAAGATGGCGATCGCGCCGACCGCGTCGATCAGCATCATCTGCGGCGGCACCTCGGCCTGCATCGAGCCGATCCCGGCCAATATCTACACCCACAAGACGCTGTCCGGCTCCTTCTCGATCCGCAATCCCTATCTGGAGAAGCTGCTCGCCGAGAAATCCAAGAATAGCGAAGGCGTGTGGAGCTCGATCCTGGAGCGGGGCGGTTCGGTCCAGCATCTCGATTTCCTCAGCCCCGAGGAAAAGGACGTGTTCAAGACCAGTTTCGAGATCGACCAGCGCTGGCTGCTGGAACTGGCTGGCGACCGCACACCCTATATCGATCAGGCGACCTCGCTCAACCTGTTCATCCCGGCCGATGTCGACAAATGGGATCTGCTGATGCTCCATTATCGCGCGTGGGAGCTCGGCATCAAATCGCTTTACTATCTGCGCTCGAAATCGGTGCAGCGCGCCGGCTTCGCGGGCGGCGTCGAGGCGGACAATACGCCCGATCTCAAGCAGATCGAGATGGAGTCCACCGATTATGACGAGTGTCTGGCGTGCCAGTGACGGCGCGTCTGGCCGCTTTGGGCGCGCTGCTGGTCCTTTCGGCCTGCGCTACCCAATCGGCCGGCGCGGTCGAGCCTGAATCGCCCGGCTTCCTGCTCGGGCTACTCCACGGCTTCATTGCACCCTTCACCTGGCTGGTCTCGCTGTTCGACGCGAAGGTCGCCATCTACGCCGTCCCCAACAATGGCGGCTGGTACGATTTCGGTTTCATGCTCGGCATCGGCGCGCTCACCGGCGGCGCGGGTTCGCGCGTAAAAAGACGTTAGGAGTAAGTCTCATGTCCCTTCTCGACTCCCGCATGCAATATAAGCCCTTCGAATATCCCTGGGCCTATGAATTCTGGAAGCGCCAGCAGCAGATCCACTGGATGCCGGAGGAAGTGCCGCTGGGCGAGGATTGCCGCGACTGGGCGCAGAAGCTGACCGATCATGAGCGCAACCTGCTGACGCAGATCTTCCGCTTCTTCACCCAGGCCGACATCGAGGTGCAGGATTGCTACCACGACAAATATGGCCGGGTGTTCAAGCCGGTCGAGGTGAAGATGATGCTGACCGCTTTCTCCAACATGGAGACGGTCCATATCGCCGCTTATTCGCACCTGCTCGACACGATCGGCATGCCCGAGAGCGAATATGGCATGTTCCTTCAATATAAGGAGATGAAGGACAAGCACGATTATCTCGCCACGTTCGGCGTCGATACGGACGAGGATATCGCGCGGACGCTCGCCATGTTCGGCGGCTTCACCGAGGGGCTGCAGCTCTTCGCCAGCTTCGCCATGCTGATGAACTTCCCGCGCTTCAACAAGATGAAGGGCATGGGCCAGATCGTCTCCTGGTCGGTGCGCGACGAGAGCCTCCATTGCGAAGGCATTACCCGCCTGTTCCACGCCTTCACCAAGGAGAGGAACTGCCTGACCAAGGCGGTGCGCGACGACATCATGGACGTCTGCCAGAAGACCGTCCGGCTGGAGGATGCCTTCATCGACCTCGCCTTC
The DNA here is from genome assembly GCF_032378825.1 of Sphingosinicella rhizophila. Taxonomy (NCBI): domain Bacteria; kingdom Pseudomonadati; phylum Pseudomonadota; class Alphaproteobacteria; order Sphingomonadales; family Sphingosinicellaceae; genus Sphingosinicella; species Sphingosinicella rhizophila. The sequence goes on from NZ_JAVUPU010000004.1 coordinate 261,498, forward strand.
GAGATGGGCCCGGTACCCGGCATGACGCCGAAGGAGATCAAGAAATATATCCGCTACATTGCGGACTGGCGCCTGGGCCAGCTCGGCTTCTCGCCGATCTACATGATCGACGAGCACCCGCTCCCCTGGCTGGCGCCCCTCCTCAACGGCGTCGAACATGCCAATTTCTTCGAAACCCGCGCCACCGAATATTCCAAGGCCGCAACCCGCGGCAATTGGAACGAAGTCTGGGACAATTTCGACCGCAGGAAGTCGGCCAAGGCGAACGATACGGCCGAGGATGCGGCGCCGGGTGACGACATGTTCACGCGGGCTGGGGTGGCGGCGGAATAGGACTCCCAGCCTAGGCAGATGCCGTCAAACTTCGATCCACGCGTGATAGCCAATTACATTACGCGCAATGCAGACGTCCAATCCGTCAAATTGCGCTACATGGCGAATTTCACGTTGCCGCCGATGGCCCGGCGGCGACCGGGGTAATGCCGGCGGCGCTCCACTGCGGGCTCTGATCGGCGCGAACGGTCTCGTTCAGCGAGCTCTCCTGTAGCGGAAGACTGCCTCGCGGCTGCTGCCGCCCTTGTCACCGATCACCACCGCAGTGACCAAGTTGTCCGGCCCGTCGCGCCGGATGGTGAGGCCGTCGAAAAACCAGGCATCTTCCTCCACCGCGACCAAAGGGAAGCGGACGACCTCGTCCTTCTCCTCCCAGCCGGTGAGATCGGCGTTGAAATGCCGGACCCGATATTCGAGCGAATTGCCGACCACGGCGATGGCGGTGATTTCGTAGAAGAACAATGAATCGCCGCGCATCTGGGTGAAATGGCCGGCGATCTGGCCGTCGGCGGCCGGGAGATAGATTTCGCGGGCGCGCCCGGTGATGCCTTCGCCTTCCCAGGTGCCCGCCAGCCAAGCGAGATCGGAAAGGCGCGCGGGCGGTGGCGGCTTGCCCGGCACGGCACGGCGGGTCTGCGCGGCGGGTGCGTCGCGCCCCGCCTGCGCGGCGGCCGGCGGCGGCGCGGCAAGGAACAGCATCAGCGCGAGCAAGGCGGAAAGCTTCATCATGCCTCCGATCGGCACCGCCATGGGCGGCGCGCGGCGGCGAGGATAATCCATTTTTGCGGGCGGATCATCCTGGCATCGAAATCGACCTCAATGGTCTTCATCTTCTTTTCCCGCGGCATGCGCGTCCCCACATGGCTGCCAAGGGAGGAATCACATGCCGTTCATTCAGATATTGCTGACCGCCGTCAGCCTGTCCGCCGTTGCCGGAGGCACCTGGGCCGTCGATCGCGTGATGGACCGTTACGGCCGGATACCGGTGGCCGAAGCGCCGGCGGCAATGCCGGCGCCGGAGGAAGAGGATGAGGCGTCCGGGGATGCGCGCATCCTTTATTGAACGGGCGCCGGATCGGCCGCCCCTTTCGGCATGCAGCATGACCGAGAGGAGGCCATGACCGGCGCTGTGTCGTTTGGCCGGCGCTGACGGTGGCGGCGGCCGGGGCCGGGCCGCGGACTGCGCCCTATCCGCACCAGGATTCGTAGCGCCGGTCCCAGCTGCGGGCCAGGCCTTCGGCGATCATGGTGTCGCCGATCGAGCGGCCATCGCGCATGACGATCCTGGGCTTGCGGCCGAAGCCGTCCTTGTCCGCCCCGGGCTTCACCAGAGCGAGATGTCCCTGGCTGAGCAGCGCCTGCAAGCGGCGGGTGGCGCGGGCGGCGAGCTTCGCCTCCCGAGCGCAGCGGGCGGCGACTTCCGGCGCGTCGATATCGGCCAGGCGGATATTCTCGCCATTGAGGAAGAAGGTGTCGCCATCGACGACGCAGGTCGAAAGGAAGCCGGTTTCGCACCGTTCGAACTGAAAATGGGTCGTGACGCCGTCCGGAGAGATTTCGGCGCCGAGCCTGCGCATCTCCGAGTAAAGGAGGATGAGGCAGACGAACAGGACCGCGAGCCAGCTGAAATCGCGGGCGGCCTTGCGCAAGCGTATCGCGCGGACGGAGCGTCGCCGGCTCCTCCGGCCCGGCCGGGATTCCGGAGAAAGCGGCAAAGCCTCGCCCTCCCGTTTTAGATCCCAATTCTTCATGCGGCGCTCGTTGTGAACCGGCACAAGCGCTAGGAGAATCACGGGAATAAATGATTAACCGGGCAGCTCGGCAGCAAAGAGAAACGTCCATTTCGGACGTATCACGAATGCCATTCGGGAAAGTGCCTGCGCGGATTCGGGAGGCGATGGTCGGGCCGCAAAGGCCCCTCCGCAGGAAGTCAGATCGCGCCCTGGTGGCGGAAAGCAGGGCGCGGCCGACGCGTCAGGGCCGCGGCCTCACGCCGCTGCCGGAGATATGCCAGAGGCGCTGTTCCGCGGTCGAGCCGGGCACGTCGTTGACCCGGCGCAGGGTGACCGGGCCGGCCATGTCGAACGGCCTGCCATCCTTCATCCGACCATGGACCCGCACCGGCACCTCGACATAGAGCGAACCCGCCGCGCCGTGGATGGCGCCTGGCGCGCCGATCCGGGCATGAAATTCGCGATATCCGGCGAAGCTTGCGGCAAAGGCCCGTTCGCTCATGCCGCTGGCCGCGCCGCCGCCCGACCAGAGGCGCCAGGCGTCGCCATATTCGCCCTGTTCGAGCAGCGCATAATAGGTCCGGACGACATTGGCCGCGCCCTGGGCGCTGGTTTCGGCGAAAGGCGCCTCCGCCACAGGCGTGCGATCGTCGGGAAGGCCGCCCGTCATGCCCTTCGCCCGCCGATCGGGCGGCGCCGCCATGCGCTTGCCGCCCTGATCCGGCGGCGCGGTGGGCGACGGCCGGGGGTCGACCGTGAGCGCGCCGGAGGCATTTTCAGCGGCGGGAGGCCGGCCATCGCAGGACAAGAGCAGCAGGAAAAGCGGGACAAGAGGGATTTTCATCACCTTCCAATCGGTGGACCGGAGCGCTGGTTCCTTCCATGGCCCGGCGGAATGGGATGAAGCCGGATGGTGCCGCGCGCGTTGTCGGCTGATGCCCCATGTCTCCTCCTCCGCGGTCGAACGGGTCCATTACGATCCCGCCACCGCACGGCTCGACATATGGTATAAAGGGGGCGGCCTTTATTCCTATTTCGATGTGCCCGCCGACATCTACCGGGCGATGCTGACGGCGCCGTCGCTCGGCGCCTTCGTCAATAGGGAGATCAAGCCCCATTATCGCTGCGCGCTGGAACCCAGGCGGCGGCGCTTCCGGCCGGCAGACTGATCCCGCCCCCGCGCCAGCCCGGGATTCAGCGCAACAGGCCAGCCGCCCGGAGCGCCTTGTCGATCACGGCCTGGGGGCCGTCGCGCGGGGCGGGCGCCGTCCGGGATGCGGGCTTGCGCCCGCCGGCCTTCGCTTTCGCCCCAGCCTTCGCTTCGGCCTTGGCCGGCGGCGGCGGCGCGATGCCGAAAAAGGCGGCGATGCGGTCGGTCGAGCTGAAGCCGACATCCAGCATGTGGGCGCCCGCCTCCCCGGATTCGCCGGCGCCGGTGCCGGGATCGAGCGGCGTGCCATGGGCCATGCCGGTGATCAGATATTCCTCGATCGCGACCGTCCCGTCCGGCCCGTCCCAGACACGGCGCGGATGGCCTTCCACCGTCTCGGTCCGGTCGGGGCGGGGCGGGAGGCCGTGGACATGGGTCCATTGCAGCACGATCGCATCGGCATTGCTGGGCACGACCACCGCGTCGGCGCTTCCCTGCCAGACCGAGACGCGCGGCCAGGGTCCCTTGTGCGGCGAGGCCCGGCGGATCCTGGCGCCAAGCTCCGCCGCCTCTTCGCGGGCGCGCCCGCCCATGCAATCGAACGCCTGCATCACGCCGGAGGCGCAGCCATAAGCGACGCCGGCGATGATCGCGCCGGCCGCGAAGCTTTCGGGATAGGTGGCGAGCATCACCGAGGCCATTGCGCCCCCGGCCGAAAGGCCGGTGACGAAGATGCGTTGCGGATCGACCTGATGGGCGGCGCGCATTGCCGCGATCATCGCCTGGATCGAAGCCGCCTCGCCCATGCCGCGCTGGGTGTCGCCGGCCGTGAACCAGTTGAAGCAGAGATTGGAATTATTCTCCCTCTTCTGTTCCGGGAAGAGCAAGGCGAAGCCGTGGCGATCGGCCAAGCGCGACCAGCCCGAACCGATGTCAAAGGAAGCCGCGTCCTGCGTGCAGCCATGGAGGATAACGACCAGGGGCGCGCCGGCCCCGAGTCCTTCCGGCACATATTTGCGTGCGCGCAGGTTGCCGGGATTCTGCTTCAGTCCGGTCAGGTCGGACAGACGGTCTTCGCCGATGCTGGCGGGTTTGCGCCCCATCGGATTCGCGAACCGAGATCCCTTTTCGAACAATGACATGGTTTCTCCAGGAGCCTCGCGTGCCGTTCAACGCCTGCCATAGCGCAAAGTTGCTGCAGTGCAGCATTTTCTTGTGCGGGGCACCCGGGGGTCGTTGGCGCGTTTGCGGAACCAAGGATGCGAGAAAGCTTGGCCATGCCTGCAATTGCCCGCTGACATGCCGTCGACCCTGATCGCATCGATCGTCTATCTCCCCGACACAGCGGAGCTGGAGGTGACCTTCACCACCGGTCGCCGCTACATTTATCGCGACGTGCCGCCGGAAGCCGCGGAGGCGTTTCGCGCCGCGAGAATCAAGGGCCGCCATTTCAACGCCCGAATCCGCGGCCGCTTCCCTTATTCGGAATGCGAGCCGATATGACCCGGCTCAGCCTTCCGTCGGCTCCTCGAACCGGCAGGCCGGCAGGCCGAGCTGGTCGGCGTCGGAACATTTGCGGACCTGGACATCGCCATTGGGAGCGATGAACAATGCCCAATCGCCGCTGTCCGAGCAGCGGGCCGTCCACATCGACATATTCTTATAGGCTTCCTGCCGGCCGGCCAGGTCGACGCGCTTGCAGGCCGCGCCGGAATCCTGGATCGCGCGCCGCAAGGCGAGACCGCGATTGAGCTCGCTCAGCCCCTGCAACCTGGCTTCATAATCGCTGTCTCCGGTCACACGGATCGGAATTGTGTTGCCGTCGCCGTCCGCGCCCGTGTCCCCACAAGCGCCAAGCGCCAACAGCATGAGCCCCAATCCCATCCGCATCTTGCTCTCCCTTCCAGGGTCAGAACCGACCAGCACGGCCCGACGTTGCATGAAAAGCGTATCCGGCCATTCGCGACAAGGGCTCATCGCGCATGAATGCGCCAGCGGCGGTCGCCGACGGCGGTGGTGGCGCGGCGCATGGTGACGCTGCCGGCGGTGGCGACCGGGCCGCCGTCTCGGAGCGTGCCGAAAATCTGCACCGGCACCTCGACATAGGCCCAGCCGCCGGCTTCGACAGGGAGGCTGGGCGTGCCGACGGTGGCGCGGTAGCTGCGATAGCGCCGGAAGCTGGCGGCGAAATCGGCAAGGCCGGCGCCGCCCGAACGCATCCGCCAGGCCCGATCGTAACGCTTTTCCTCGATCAAAGCATAATAAAGCCGGAGCGCGGCAGCCGCATCGTCGCCATTCTCCTCGACGCCGGAGGGCACGGGCGCAGGCACAGGCGTGGGCGCAGGCGGGGCGTCGGGCGCAAGCGGGCTCGCCCTTTCCGCCTGGCGAGGGGCGGGAGGCGCCTGATCCGAGCAGGCGCATAGCAGGCAGAGGCAGAATATGGGCGAGAAGCGGACCATGACCCGATTGTAAGCACGGCGGGGCCGGCACGGAAGGCGGGCGGTCGCTCTGGCCGGCGCGAGCGATTCTTGTGGTTGCCGTACTTTCCGCGTCGGCGGACGATCCGATCCGGTCTGGAGCCGCTCCGGGAGGCGGCTCAGGCGCTCAGGCGCGTCTGAATGCCGTGGACGAGGTCGGAAGCCCGCTCGAAGCTCATCGGGCGGCCGAACAGATAGCCCTGGATCTGGTGGCAGCCCAGGTCGCGCATCCGGGTGAAATCGTCGGCCGTCTCCACGCCTTCGGCCGTCACCGTCATGCGGAAGCTCTTGGCGAGCTGCACGATCGACTGGATGATCGCCACGGTCTCGCGATTGTTGGCGGCTTCGCGGACGAAGCTGCCGTCGATCTTGAGCTTGTGGAACACCGCCTTGTTCAGATAGCCGAGCGAGGAATAGCCGGTGCCGAAATCGTCGAGGGCGATGCCGACGCCGATCGCGCGCAGCCGCTTCAGCACGTCGAGCGATCCCTGGCTGTCGCCGAGGAAGACCGATTCGGTCACTTCGAGCTCCAGCCGGTTCGGCTTCAGCTTGAATCTTGCCAGCGATTCATGAACCGTGTTCGGCAAGGCCGGCATGATCAGCTGGCGCGCGGACAGGTTGAGCGCGACGCTGATATTGTCGGGCCAGGTCGCGGCGGCGCGGCACGCCTCCTCGATCACCCAATCGCCCAATTGCATGATCAGGCCGGTTTCCTCGGCCACCTGGATGAATTCGTTGGGCGGCACCATGCCGCGGGTCGGATGGTGCCAGCGCACCAGCGCCTCGAAGCCCATCAGGCTTTGATCGAGGGCATTGATCAAAGGCTGATAATCGAGCCGGAACTGGCGCAGCGTCAAGGCTTGGCGCAGATCCTGTTCCAGCCGCAGGCGATCCTCGGCCTCGTTCTGCATGTCGGCGTTGAAATAGCAGCAGGTGCCGCGTCCCTGGCCCTTGGCCTGGTACAAAGCGAGATCCGCCTTCTGGATGAGATCGTCGACGCTCTGGCCGTCGATCGGACCGAAGGCGCAGCCGATCGAGACGCCGATCCTTATCTCCGCCTTGTCGATCTGATAGGGTTCGGCGACCGACGAAATGATCCGGGCAGCCAGCGATTCCACCATCTTGCGGCTTTGGGCGTCGCGGATGACGATGGCGAATTCGTCGCCGCCCATCCGGCCGACATGGCCGCTGTCGCCGACTTCCTTGACCAGGCGTTGCGCGACGCTCTTGAGCACCGCGTCGCCCTTGGGGTGACCGAACGTATCGTTGACCGGCTTGAAGCCGTCCAGATCGAGGAACATGATCGCGCAGGGGACGCAGCCCGACTGCGCACCCGAAAGCGCCTCGCCCAGCAGCTGGCGGACGCGGCCGCGATTGGGAAGGCCGGACAGGACGTCCATATTGGCGAGATGGGTCAGCCGCTCCTGCGTCTTCCTGACCTCGGTGACGTCGGAGCCGACGCCGCGGAAACCCTGGAACTGGCCGGCGACATCGACGATCGGATCGCCGGCGAGGCTGATCCAGCGCGTGCCGCGACGGGTGCGAAGCTCCATTTCGAGACTGGCGAAAGGTTCGCGGGCAAGCAGGGTGCGGCCGAGCGCGCTGTTGCCGCCCAGCGAAGCGGGAAGCGAATGGCCGATCAGCTGGCTGGCCGAGCGGCCGAGCAGCGAGGTCATGCGCGACGAGATGTAGACGACCCTGTTTTCGGCATCGACTTGCCATAGCCAGCCGACGCCGCGATGTTCATATTCCTTCAGCAGCAGGCGGACCGATTCCGATTGCGCCCGGACCTTGGCGATCGTCTGCAGCTGCTCATAAGTCCAGCGCGTCAGGCGGGCGACGCCGAAGACGGCGACCGTGGCGAGGCCGATAATGGCCAGCCCGATCCGGGGATCGAGCGCGGCGCTGCCCATATAATAAGCGAAGCCCAGACCCGCGGTCATTGTCGCGATCCAGGCGATGGCGGCGGCGGGCACCGCGACCAGGGCGATCGCCGCCATGATCATCGCGCCGAACGCGCCGCCGATCACGACCTGAACGGCGGGCGCCTGGGTGGCGAAGGCGTAGCTCGGCAGAGACACCCAGAGGATGGCGAGCCCGATCGCCTCGGCAATGGCGGGCAGCAGCGAGCGGACCTTCGCCGAGCGGCTGTCGGCGAGGCTGCCCTTTTCGATCGCGCGGCGGCAGATCACCCAATTGGCGAAGGCGACCAGACCGACCCAGCCGACGAGCAGCTTGACATTGGTGCTGGCCAGCAGCCCCCACGCCACCAGCAAGGTGGCGCCGACGACGGTGATGGCCAGATAGGGAGCGAAGAGGGCCCGGGTCTGCGCCTGCCCATTGTGGAGATGGGCCTGACGCAGGCGATCGCTGCCGACATCGGGGCCAGACGAATCCTCGCCAAGCTCCGCCGGAACCTGAGTCTGGGTCTCCACATCCATGGAACCGGGGGCGTGGTACATCGAATTCCAGTGCCTTTTGCCTGGCGGCGTTCCTAGGCGGATAGGTTTGATGGAATGTTAAAGATGCGGCGCGGAACACACGATTCGTGGTTAACGGGGCAAAAAAACTCCGAAATGGATCAATATGGCCGGAATCCGAACGCGCTGAGTCGGGTGTTGCGTGCCCCGAGCGGGCCGTGAAGGCGAACCGGGACCGACTCAGGCCGGCGGAGTCCCTGTGGAGTCTTTCGAAGAGACCTCCGATCCGCCCGGCAAGAGGCGGAACGCCGCGTCCACGGCCAGCTCGGCGGCGATTCCGATGGCGAGGCCGGCGCCGATATCGGTCGGATAATGGGCGCAGCGGGGAATCTGCGCGAGCGCGAGCGCTCCGCCCCCGATCTGAGCGGCAAGGCCAAGTTCGGGATATTCGCGGGCGAATCCCCGCGCCACCGCCGCCGCGCCGGCGCTGTGGCCGGAGGGGAAGCTGGTCTCCTCCTTGCTTTCGCTGCGGCCGGCCGAAAGACGATGATCGCGGCTCTTCTCCACGGCGGATCGCGGCCGGGTGCGGTCGATCCGGTGCTTGACGGCATCCTTGGTCCAGGTGGCGACCGTGTGCGCCGCCAGCATCCTGACGCCGGCACGAACGCGCCGCCGGTCGCCCCCCAGCAGGCCGGCCGCGATCACGGCGGCGCACAGGACCCGGAGCGGCGGCTGATCGGCGAGCTTGGCGAACAGGTCGATCGCCTGGACGAGAGGCGTCTCGCGGTGCGGCACGACCGCTTCGGCGACCTTGCGATCCGCCCGCTGCAGCGCCTGCGACGCCTTGTCCGCCTTTCCCTTAGCCACGGCCGGCGAACACCGATCGCTCATAATCGGCGAGCAGGTGCCGGGCATCGTCGTAGAGGGCACAGGCGCCGGCTTCGACAAGCTCGACCTCCGGAAAGCCGCCGCAGCGAAAGCCGATCGTCCTGAGGCCGAGCCTGGCCGCGGCCTTTGCGTCCCAGGGCGTGTCGCCGACCACGATCAGATCGTCCGCGGCGAGCGGCGCGACCTTCGCCATGGCCGCTTCGAAGATGTCCGGGCAGGGCTTTGAGCTTTCGACATCGTCCCGCGACGTGGTCGCGGTCACCAGGTCCGCCGCGCCGATCAGGCCGAGATGATGGTCGACCTCTTCCGCCGCCGAGGACGAGGCCAGGACGATCCTGATGTCGTCCGCATCGAGGCGCTCGAACAAGGCGCGTATGCAGGGAAAGGGCGCGACCTGCGGCAGATAATCGCGCTTGAAGAGATTCGACCGATAAGCCTCGAGCTCCCGACGCCGGGTCTCCGAAAGATCGGGTGCGAGCGAGGGGATGAGATTGTCGCCGCCCTTGCCGATCTGTCCGCGCACCGTATCGAACGGCAGATCGATCCCGAAATCCGCAAAGGCGCGCCGCCAGGCCTCGGCGTGGAGATCGTTGGAATCGACGAGCGTGCCGTCGACATCGAACAGCACCGCCGCCACGCTTTTTCCTTCCTGATCCCGACCCGCCATAGTCTCCCACAACGGACGTGACGCCCAAGCGTTGCACGCTTTCGTCGGATCGAGGCGCCGGCTTTTGCCGTTCGGCGCGAACCTGCTAGCGTGAACAACGGACAAGGGGAGGATATCCGATCATGAACAAGCTGTTGGCCGCGGCGGCCGTCCTGGCGCTGGCCGTCTCCTGCTCGCCCGAAAAGCATGAGGACGCGCCCAAGGAGTCGCAGGCGCCGTCCCTTCCGGACGCGGTCATTGCCGATCCCGCGCGCAACGAGAAGAATCCCGCCTCCAACCGCCAATTGCTGATCCCTTCCGAGGGCATGGGCATGAACGCGCTGATGCTGCGCGCCGCCGGCGCCGGCCCGCACCCGACCATGCTCCTCCTCCACGGGCTGCCCGGCAACGAGCAGAATCTGGACCTGGCCCAGGCCGTCCGCCGGGCGGGCTGGAACGTGCTGACGCTCCATTATCGCGGCAGCTGGGGCTCGCCGGGCAATTTTTCGATCGCGGGCGCGATCGCGGATGCCGAGGCCGCGATGGATTTCCTGAGGCAGGACGACAATGCGCGCAGCTATGGCGTGGACCCGCAGCGGCTGGTGATCGCAGGCCATTCGATGGGCGGCCTGGCTGCCGCGCTGCAGGCCGCGGGCGACCCGCGGGTCGCCGGCCTGGTGCTGATCGACGCCTGGGATGCGGGCGCGACCGCTGCCGCTTTGGCGGAAGGCGGCGACGCCGCGCGCGAAGCCTTTCAGAAGGGGCTCGACGATCTCGGCAACAGCCTTAAGGGCGCCAATGTCGAGAGCCTGACCGACGAATTGCTCGATCACCAGTCCGAATGGAGCCTGATGCCGGTCGCCCCCGAGCTGGCGCGCGTTCCGATGCTCAGCATCTATGCGACCCATGGCGGCGCGGCCGAGAACAAGGCGCTGGCCGAGGCCGTCGGCAAGGCCGCCGGCGCCAGCGTGAAGGCCGTCGAACTGGCCAGCGATCACAGCTTCGCCGACAAGCGCATCGCTCTTGCCGCGGAGGTGGTGCGCTGGCTGGACGCCCTGCCCAAGACAGCGGCCGGGGCAGCGCCTGTTCCCGCACAATAGGTCGATCGCCTTCCCGAACCCGATTCAGGATCCAGCGACGAACCTCGCTGCGGGGCTCCGGGCTGGACCCTGAATCAAGTTCAGGGTGACGAATAGGGGTATGAGGGGTGAGGGTGGAGGGAGACTATGAACCGGGATCCTTTCGTCCAGCAGCTGAGGACCTGGCGGCCGCAATTGGCGGTCGCGTTGAGATTGGAGAAACTGCCGTCTCCTCCCATTCCGTCATCCTGAACTTGATTCAGGATCCAGCGACGAACCTCGCTGCGGGTTCCCGGACTGGACCCTGAATCAAGTTCAGGGTGACGAAGAGAAGTGTATGAGGGGCGAGGGTGAGGGAGACTATGAACCGGGATCCTTTCGTCTACATCCTCGCCAGCGGCTTTCGAGGCACATTGTACATCGGCGTCACCTCCGATCTGATGCGGCGGATATGGGAGCATCGTTCGGGCGAGAAGTCAGGTTTCGCCACGCGCCACCGAGTCCATCGCCTCGTCTATTTCGATCAATTCGGCACGATGGATTTGGCCATCGCTCGGGAGAAACAGCTGAAGAACTGGCGGCGGCAATGGAAAGTCAGCCTTATCGAGGAAAGAAATCCACAATGGGAAGATCTGGCGGTAGCGTTAGGGTTTGACGCACTGTCCTCCGCAGCCCACCCGTCATCCTGAACTTGATTCAGGATCCAGCGACGAACCCCGCTGCGGGTCTCCGGACTGGACCCTGAATCAAGTTCAGGGTGACGATTAATTAGGAGCGGTCACGCTCCCGCCAGCCGTTCCTCCAGCCGTGCCTTCACCTCCGGCCACTCCTTGTCGATGATCGAGAAGAGGATTGTGTCGCGTTTGTGGCCGGTCCAGGTGATGCGGTGGCGGCGCAGCACGCCTTCCTCCCGGGCGCCGAGTTTGCGGCAGGCGGCCTGGCTGCGCGCATTGCGGCTGTCGATGCCGAACTGGACGCGCAGCGCGCCGGCGCCGAAGGCTTCGGCCAGCATCAGCAGCTTCGATTCCGGATTGATCCTGGTGCCACGATATTCGGGGCGGAACCAGGTGGAGCCGATCTCCAGCGTGCGGTTGCGCGGATCGACGAACAGGAAGCTCGACGTGCCGGCGAGGCGGCGGTTGGCACGATCGCGGACGGCGAAGGGGATGCGCCCCTCGGTCGCCAGCATCGCGTCCCAATAAGCCGGAAAATGCGCGCCCATGCCGCTCGCCATCTGGATCTGCCAGGTTTCGAGATCGCAATTGAGCGCGTCGCCCATGTCCTGGCGATGCGCTTCCGCCGCCGGCTCCAGGCGAACATATGTGCCTTCCAGGACGCGTGGCTCGAGAATCAAATCATGCCCTCCCCGTGGCATCCGGATGGAGAAGATCCGGGTGCCGGGCGGATCCGCCGCCCGGCACCCGGCCTCGTCCGCTACCGGCAGCGAACCTCCTGGTTGCGTTCGACCGAACGGCCGAGCAGCGCGCCGAGCGCGCCGCCGATCAGGGTCCCGGCCGTGCGGCTGCGGCCACCGTCGATGACATTGCCGAGGATCGCGCCGCCGGCCCCGCCGATGATGAGGCCCGTCGTGCCGTCCGAGCGCTTGCAATAATAACGCCCGTCCGAACCGCGATAGACCTCGTCCTGATCGGTCAGGACGCGTTCGCGATAATTGGGCCCGTCGCGATAATAACGGGTGGCGTCATAATCGGTCTCGAAATTGCCGTAGCGATCGTCGTCATAATAGCCGCCGCCGCGGCGCATGCGGGCGATGGTGTAGCGATCGCGTTCGCGCAGATAATTCTGGAACTCGATCTCGTAGCGCTGCTGAGCGGAGTCCCAGCGCCTTTGTTCGGATGACGTCTGCGCCGCGGCGGGCGCGGCCGTGATCAGGGCCGCCGGCGCGACCGCCAGCGAAAGGGCAAGCAGGATCTTATTCTTCATATCGGAGCCTCTCTTCAAACGCATGTACAGGGGCCCGGATGGTCCGAGCCCGATCCACCTTATCCAAATGTGCGGACCTGATCCATCGCGGCGATTTTCCAGCGAGTCAGGCTTGCGAAAGGCAGGGGGGTCCAGCCACATAAGCATTCAGCCTCTCTGACGCGCCGCCAAAGGATATCTGTGAACCCCGCCTTCGACACCCAATCGCCCTATTTCATCCCGATGATCGTGGGCGGATTGATCCTGCTGGTCGTGCTGCTGCGGCTTCCGTTCATCGGCGCGCTGATCCGGACGCTGTTTTCGATCGCGCTGATCGCCATTCTCGGCCTGCTCCTCGTCCAGCGCGCGCCCTTCGATCCCTATCTAGCGCGGATCGCGGAACGGCTGCAGCTCGACAGGCAGGAGGTGGTCGGCAGCGAATTGCGCATTCCGATGTCCTCGAACGGTCATTTCATGGCCAATGTCACGATCAACGGCGTCAAGCGGCGCATGCTGATCGACAGCGGCGCGACCGTCACCGCCTTCTCGCCGGATACGGCGGCGGCGGCCGGGCTCGAACCGGAAGCCGGCCTGCTCCCCGTCATCATACAGACCGCCAACGGCGCCAGCCAGGCCCAGACCACGACGATCGACGAGCTGAAGCTCGGCAATATCGTCGCCCGCGACCTCAAGGCGATCGTCTCGCCGGGACTGCGGAACATGGATCTGCTCGGGATGAACTTCCTGTCGAAGCTCAAATCGTGGCGGGTCGAGGAAAATGTGCTGGTGCTGGTGCCGAACCATCCGCAGCCGGTGGCGGAATGAGGCGGAGATTTTCGCCTATCCGTGTTCTGCTTACGCAGGCTGCTCCACGCCCTCTTCCTTTCGCTGGCAGAAGCGAAGGCGATTGCCGAACGGGTCCGTGACCTCCATGATCAGGCCCCACGCCTCGTCAGCTATACTTGGCTTGGTGTGCTTGTGATTCTTGCCCGATAGTTCCCGGTGAAAGGCGCCGATTCCCTGCATAGGCACAAACAGGGCCGATCCGGGGCACGCATCTCCATGGTGGCCGCTAAGATGCAGAATCAGGCCGGCACGCGAAACTTGTGCGTAGAGCGGGTAGTCTTCGCCAAAGCGGTGCTCCCAATCCAGATGAAACCCCAGGAAGCCGAGATAAAATTCCTTAGCGGCCGGCTCGTCAAAGATCCGCAGGATCGGACAGGTCTGATCAAACCGCACATGTTCTTCGACAGATGCAGCTTTTCCCGCCTGGTCCGTCGCTTCAGCTTTCATCGCCCATCCGGAGCGCGGCGATGAAAGCCTCCTGCGGGATCGACACGCTGCCATATTCCCGCATCCGCTTCTTGCCTTCCTTCTGCTTCTCCAGCAGCTTCTTCTTCCGGGTGATGTCGCCGCCATAGCATTTGGCGGTGACGTCCTTGCGCAGGGCGGCGATGGTTTCGCGGGCGATGACCTTGCCGCCGATCGCGGCCTGGATCGGTATCTTGAACAGATGGCGCGGGATCAGATCCTTCAGCCGCTCGCACATGTGGCGGCCGCGGCTTTCGGCGGCGGCGCGGTGGACGATCATCGACAAGGCGTCGACGGGCTCGTTGTTGACGAGGATGTTCATCTTGACGAGGTCGCCCTCGCGGTGGCCGATCTGGTGATAGTCGAAACTGGCATAGCCGCGGCTGATCGATTTGAGCCGGTCGTAGAAATCGAACACGACCTCGTTCAACGGCAGCTCGTAGGTGAGCTGGGCACGGCCGGCGACATAAGTGAGGTTCTTCTGGATGCCGCGCCGGTCCTGGCAGAGCTTCAGGATCGGGCCGAGATAATCGTCGGGCACATAGATGGTCGCCTCGATCCACGGCTCCTCTATGCTCTCGATCCGGTTGGGATCGGGCATGTCGGCCGGATTGTGGAGCTGGATGACCTTGGCCGGCTCCTCCTTCGAGTGCGACAGATGGATATTGTAGACGACCGACGGCGCGGTGGTGATCAGGTCCAGATCATATTCGCGGGTCAGCCGTTCCTGGATGATTTCCAGGTGCAGGAGGCCGAGGAAGCCGCAGCGAAAGCCGAAGCCCAAGGCGGCACTGGTTTCCATCTCGAAGCTGAAGCTCGCATCGTTGAGACGAAGCTTGGAAATGCTTTCCCGCAATTTCTCGAAATCGTTCGCATCGACCGGGAACAGGCCGCAGAAGACGACCGGCTGGACCAGCTTGAAGCCCGGCAGCGCCTGCGCGGCGGGACGGCGCGTATCGGTGATCGTGTCGCCGACGCGGGTCTCGGTAATGTCCTTGATCTGGGCGGTGATGAAGCCGATCTCGCCGGCCGCCAGTTCCGGCAATTGCTCGATCTTAGGCCGGAAGGCGCCCACCCGGTCGACGAGGTGGGTGGTGCCGCCGGCCATGAACTTCACCTGCTGGCCCTTGCGGATCACCCCGTCGATGACGCGGATGAGGATGACGACGCCGAGATAGGGATCGTACCAGCTGTCGACCAGCATCGCCTTCAAGGGCGCGTCACGATCGCCCTTGGGCGGCGGAATGCGGGTGACGATCGCCTCCAGCACCTCGTCGATACCGATGCCGCTCTTGGCGCTGGTCATCACCGCATCGTCGGCGGGAAGGCCGATAATGTCCTCGATCTCCTTCCTGACCTTTTCGGGCTCGGCGGCGGGCAGATCGATCTTGTTGATGACGGGCACGATCTCATGATCATGCTCGACCGACTGATAGACATTGGCCAGCGTCTGCGCCTCGACGCCCTGCGCGGCATCGACCACCAGCAGCGCGCCTTCGCAGGCGGCGAGGCTGCGGCTCACTTCGTAGGCGAAATCGACATGGCCTGGCGTGTCCATCAGGTTGAGGACATAATCCTTGCCGTCGGACGCCTTGTAATCGAGACGCACGGTCTGCGCCTTGATGGTGATCCCGCGCTCCTTCTCGATATCCATATTGTCGAGGACCTGCGACGACATTTCGCGCTCGGTCAGCCCGCCCGTCCGCTGGATCAGGCGGTCGGCCAGGGTCGACTTGCCATGGTCGATATGGGCGATGATGGAGAAGTTGCGGATGCGGCTGAGGTCGGTCATGTGCGGCGGGCGTTAGCATCGCGCAGGGCGGCCGCCAACCTAAGTCGGATTCCGCGCCCACTTGCCTCCGATCGCCGCTCGACTAGCATGGTCGCAAAGGGAGGATGTTCATGAAATCGTCAACCGGATGGATGGCAGTGCTGGCCATATCGTGCGCGTCGGCCGCCGCCGCCGCGCCCACTTTGCTCGTCGGCAACAAGGGCGAAGATACGTTGAGCTTCATCGATCTGGCCACGGGCAAGGAACTGGCGCGACCCGCGACCGGCCACATGCCGCATGAAATCGCCGTCTCCGCCGACGGACGCCAGGCTGCGGTCGTCGCTTATGGCGGCAGCACGATCGACATTTTCGACGTCGCCTCGCGCACCAGGCTGCGCACGATCGACCTCAGCCCCAGCGAGCGGCCGCACGGCCTGATCTGGCTGGACGACGGCCGGCTCCTCGCCACCGCGGAAAAGAGCCAGACGCTGGTCGTCGTCGACACCAAGGCGGACGATGCGCTGAAGGCGATCGCCACCGGCCAGCCGGGCAGCCACATGGTCGCCGTCTCGCCCGACAAGAAGCGCGCCTATACCGCCAACATTCCGGCCGGCACCGTTGGCGTCTTCGATCTGGAGGCCGGGACCAAATTGCGCGACATCCCGGTCGGCGGACGGCCGGAAGGAATCGCGCTCGCGAGGAACGGCCGCGAATTGTGGGTCGGCGATCTCGAGGGCGCGCGCGTCCAGGCCTTCGACACGCAAAGCTTCGAGCGGCTGGCCGAGGTGAAGACCGGCGAGGTGCCGATCCGGGTCGCGGTCAGCCCCGACGAACGCTGGGTGGTGACGTCCAACATGGCGTCGGGAAGCCTGACCGTGATCGACGCGGAGACGCGCAAGCCCGTCCGGGAGATCGTCTTGAGCGGCACCCAGGATGCGGCGCAGGTGACGATCATCTTCTCCGCCGACGGCAAAAGACTCTATGCCGCGGAGACGGGCCGCGCCGAGGTCGCCGAAGGGGATTTCACCAGCGGCAAGGTATTGCGTCGGCTGAGCGCGGGCAAGGACGGGGACGGATTGGCGGTGGCGCCTTAGGTTTGAATAGAACGTGATGATCGTCATTGGTGGAGGCGGGAAGCGCTTCCACCTATAATTATCAGGCTCTATGCGATGCCCGTAACGCAGGGCGAGGTCGCGCCCCTGCCATCCGCTCCCCAGCGGCGGAAGCCCTTGGAATCGATGTGGAACCGGGTTCCGGAATAGAAGCCTAGGCCCACATCGTAATGCGGTCCGCTCGTGCGATGGACGCCGCAGATGCTGCGGATCAATCCGTCGCGGGCGATCGCCGCAACCGGCACCAGATCGAGCGCGAAGAAATGGCGATGGGCGCTTTCCCGGGCGCCGCCCGAGCATCGGTTGAGATCCGCGTCGCGATAGCCCGACACGGCCTCGACCGCGCCGATCACCGGCCGCACATGATCCTTCACGAAGCCGAGGGTCTCGGCGAGATGCGGCCATTCATTGGCCGGCGCCACTTCGAAGCGCGGCCCGGCACATTCGCGCCACATGCTGGCGGTCCGGACCAGCTGCCAGGTCGGGACGACATTATCGACGCCGGCGGCATGGAGATAGGATTTGAAGGAAAGCACGGAGGTGCGGGCCGCCGGCTCGCGGGCGAGCCAGGCCAGATAATCGGCCCGGCTCTGCCCCTCGGCCGACACCGCCGCGAGCGTGGGCGAAGCAGGCAAGGTGAGCATGGCCGCCGCCGCGAGAACGGCGATTCGCATATATTTTCGCATGGCCAGACATTACCCAAATTTCCGATCGAATTCAATCACATGGCAGATCGGCTCTCGTCCTTCATGCACGGTTCGTCGCATCCGAGAAAGGAGGCCGGAACCATTAAGCAGGCCATTTTAACGAAAATTAACTCTCCTGCTTCATAGCACGCAATCGGATCAATGTGTGTGTCTCTGGGGGACCGAGATGAAGCGACCGGCCGAAGTGCTGCGGGACAGAAAGACGCGCAGCATGCGCTCCTTCCTGACGCGCCTTGCCCGCGACGCGCGCGGCAACACGCTTGCGATCGTCGGAGCAGCCCTGTTGCCGCTGACCGCCATGATCGGCGGCGGCGTCGACATGAGCCGTGCCTATATGGCGAAGACCCGGCTCCAGGCGGCGTGCGACGCCGGGGCGCTGGCCGGCCGCCGCGTGATGGTGGGTGACACGCTCAACCAGACCGTCATCGACGAAGCACGACGCTTCTTCAACTTCAACTTCCCGCAGGGCCAGTATGACACGACGGGCTTCACGCCCCAGGTGACCAAGCCTTCGAGCGGCGTCGTCCAAGTCACGGCCAGCACGCGCGTTCCGACCGTCATCATGAAAGTGTTCGGCTTCGATACGCTGCCGCTCAACGTCACCTGCGACGCCTCGCTGAATTTCGTGAATACGGACGTCGTGCTGGTGCTCGACGTCACCGGGTCGATGGCCTGGGACGTCAACGGCAACAGCACGTGGAACACCGCAGACAAGAGGATCACGGCCCTGAAGGAAGCCGTGATGGCGCTTTACGATGCGCTCGCCCCCGTCCAGGCGCAGCTGCAGAGCAACGGCCTGAGGCTTCGCTATGGGATCGTACCCTATTCGAGCACGGTCAATGTCGGTGGCCTGATTCGCGGCGTGAACCCCGACTATATCGCAAGCACCGCGGCCTATCAGTCTCGCATCTATGAATATGATGAAGAAGAACTGGTCGGTACCTCAACTCCGCCGACCGATCCTGTGGAAGAGGTGTATAATAACGGGGATGATATTTCGCAGAATGATTGCGACAAATATGGCCGCAACAGGAGCTTCGGCAGCTTCAATCCCAGCCAGACCGTCTTTGGCGGGCCGCCGCCCGCAACCACGACCGTAAGGACGTACCGGAACGACGACGGCAAAGGCGACGATTGGGGCTATCCTGGCGCGCCGGACACGAGCAGCAACAAGCGTTCCTGCCGGCGCTGGTATTCCGATGTCACGACGACATATGAAACGCGATACGAATTCGAAGATGACAGGTTTGTCGAAGAGAATATCGACGTAAGCCAGTTCAAGCTGGGAAACCCTGTCGCCATCGCTTCGAACACCCAGGGCACCGTCGCGGAACGCGGCAATTACGATCCCCTGGAGCTCGCCGCCAACGGGACTGGCGTCGGCACCACATATTCCACCTGGAACGGCTGCATCATCGAACGCGAGACGGTGAGCACGATCACCAGCGCATCCGGACTGACCGCTCCGTCCGATGCCTATGATCTGGACATCAATCTGATCCCGGACAGCGACGCCACCCGGTGGAAGCCGATGTGGCCCGAGATCACCTATCGCAGAAGTGCCGGTTACACCTCGGCAAGCTCGGGGACGTCGATGTCCGGCAGCGCCTGCCCCGCGGCCGCCCGCCGGCTGGACGTGTGGACCCGCGACGCCCTGCAGACCTATGTCAACGGCCTCGACCCGGTCGGGAGCACCTACCACGATATCGGCATGATCTGGGGCGCCCGTCTGATCTCGACCGCCGGCATCTTCGCCGACGCCTGCGAAACCTATAACGCCATGCCCTGCACCCGGCACATCATCTTCATGACCGACGGCCAGATGGACACCGACAATGCCATCTACCAGGCCTATGGCATCGAACAGAATGACATGCGCGTCAGCGGCGTTTCGAATGCCGACGAGAACAATCGGAACAGCCGCCATACCCAGCGCTTCAAGATGGCGTGCCAGTCCGCGAAGACGATGGGCACATCGATCTGGGTGATCGCTTTCGGCACCTCGCTGACGACCGCCCTCACGGAATGTGCCAGCAATGCCAACCAGGCATCGACCTCGACCAACAAGGCGGCGCTGATCGCCAAGTTCACCGAGATCGGCAACAATATCGGTGCCCTGAGGCTGACGCAGTGATGCGACCCATCCTCTTTCGCCGCCGCATCGGCAAGGACGAACGCGGAGCGACCCTAGTCGAATTCGCCTTCGTCGCGCCGGTGCTGCTGCTGACCTTGTTCGGCCTGCTCGATCTCGGATATCAAAGCTATACCCAGTCGATCCTCCAGGGCGCTCTCCACGAGGCAGCCAGGATGGCGACGGTCGGCGACAAGACCGGCGCGCAGATCGATGCCGTGGTCGTCGACCGGCTGAACGATGTCGTGCACGGCGCGGCCCCCGTCATCGAGAAGAAAAGCTATCGCGAATTTTCCGACGTCAAGATCGCCGAGAAGATCACCACGGACACCGCGCCGCTCGGCCAATATAATATCGGCGACTGCTTCAAGGACGCGAACGGCAATGGCAGCTACGATACCGATCGCGGCAAAGGCGGCCTCGGCAATTCCGAAGATATCGTCCGCTACGAAGTGACCCTGACTTTCCCGCGGCTCTTCCCGTTCCCGAAGATCATCGGCCTGTCCCCGACGGAAACGGTGCGCGGCGTGACCGTCTTGCGCAACCAGCCCTTCGCGTCCCGCGCGACCGAGGCCGACCCGATCTGTCCGACGGTATGATGATGCGCACCATTCCCTCCCGATTGCGGCGTCTCACCGGGGCGCTGCGCCGGTCCGAAAGCGGGCTGGCAATGACCGAATTCGCGCTGTCGCTGCCGATCCTGCTCACCCTGGGACTGGTCGGCATGGAAGTGTCGGGGCTGATGATGGCGCATCTGCGCGTCAGCAACATCGCCATGATGACCGCCGACAATGCATCGCGCGTCCGCGACGCCATCGACGAAGGCGATGTCTACCAGCTATTCATGGGCGCGACCCAGGCGGGCGCATCGATCGACTTCGCGCAGCATGGCCGCATCATATTGTACAGCGTCGAGCCGACCCCCAGCGGAGGCTTCCAGTGGATCCGATGGCAGCGCTGCACCGGCAGCAAGGCCGTCGCACCGACCTATGGAAGGCCGAGAACGTCCGGCGGAACCGCCATCACCAACGGTACCGAAGAGACAACGCCCAGCAGCCCGACCGCATTCACCACCAATCCCCACCAGATGACGGCGATCGGCCCGGCCGGCAACCAGATCGCCGCCCAGTCGGGCACGGCCGTGATGTTCGCCGAGGTCTTTTACGATTATCAGCCGATCATGGCGAAGGACTATCTGGGCGCCCACACGATCCATTATGTCAGCGCCTTCAACGTCCGGCAGCGAACCAACCAGGTCCTGACCAATCTCGGCAACATCACCCGCGCGACCTGCGCCTGATCGGCCGCCCCGGGATCGGGCGGCGATAAATGTGGCATGACGGGCGCTTAGCGGCTAATCCGCGCCGATGGCCGACCCCATCGTCATCGATCTTCCCCACAGCCTCGGCGCGGCCGAAGCGAAGCGGCGGCTGCAAAGCCGCATCGGCGAGCTCAAGGATCATATTCCCGGCGGCGCGGCCGAGGTGGAATCGCACTGGACCGGCGACCGCATGAACTTGAAGGTCACCGCGCTGAACCAGGAGGTGGTCGCCAATATCGACGTCCTCGAAAAGATCGTGCGGCTGGAGCTGGTCCTGCCGCCGATGCTGGGCTTTTTCGGCAAGCAGATCGAGGCCCTGATCCGCCGCAAGGGCCCGGAACTGCTCGAGGATCGCAGCGGCGGCGGCAGCCACTGAGACTGCGGGCAACCGAGGCCGCATGGCCTCCTCCAGGCGCGCATCGTCGGTGACGAAGAACCGGTTCCCACTTTTTCGCACGATGCACGTTTATTGATGGTCGCATCGTCGGTGACGAAAAACCGGTTCCCACTTTTTCGCACGATGCTCTAACATCCCTTTTCCGAAGCGGGAGACGGGCATGCGGCATATCGCGGTGATCGGGTCGGGACCCGCCGGCTATTACAGCGCGGAGGCCCTGCAGAAGAGTCTCGGTGAGGATGTGCGGATCGACATCATCGACCGGCTGCCCGTGCCCTACGGCCTCATCCGCTTCGGGGTCGCGCCCGACCATCAGTCGATCAAGGCGGTTTCCAAACGCTATGAGAAGGTGGCGCTGAGCGACAATGTCCGCTTCGTCGGCAATGTGACCGTCGGGCGCGATCTGAGCATCGAGGAGCTCCGCAGCCTTTACGACGCCGTCATACTGGCCACGGGGGCGCCGCACGACCGGCCGCTCGACATAAAGGGCAGCGACCTGCCCGGCGTGATCGGATCGGCCGCCTTCGTCGGATGGTATAACGGCCATCCCGAATTCGCCGACCTGGACCCGCCGCTCGACGTCGCCGCCGCCGCGGTGATCGGCAACGGCAATGTCGCGCTGGACGTCGCCCGCATCCTTTCCAAGACCCGCGCCGAATTTTCCGGATCCGACATTGTCGGACATGCGCTGGACGCGCTCGGCCGATCGAGCATCCGCACGATCCATGTGCTGGGCCGCCGCGGTCCCCACCAGATCGCGATGACGCCCAAGGAACTTGGCGAGCTCGGCCATCTGGAAGAAGCGGCCCCCCAGGTCGACCTGGGCGACTTCCCGCCCGAAATGGACGATTCGCTGCTCGAACCGGGTATGCGAAAATCGGTCATGCACCTGCGCGACTTCGCCGCCATTCCGAAGGGCAAGAAGAAGGTCATCCACTTCGATTTCTTCGCGATGCCGATTGCGGTAGAGGGCGAGGGCAGGGTCGAGCGGCTGGTGGTCGAAAAGACTGCATTGACCGAAGATCTGAGGTCGGTCGGCACCGGCGAGATTTACCGGATCGAGTGCGGCCTCGTCATCAGCTGCATCGGCTATCAGACGCCGCCGATCGAAGGCGTTCCCTACGAACATGGCCGCGGCCGTTTCGCCAATTCGGAAGGGGTGATCGGCGACGGCCTTTACTGCGTCGGCTGGGCGCGGCGTGGCCCGAGCGGCACGATCGGCACCAACCGCCCGGACGGCTATGAGGTTGCGGAAAAGATCGCCGCCGCACTGGGCGCGGGCGACAGCAAGAAGGAGGGCCGGGCGGGCCTGGATCGCCTGCTGGCAAGCCGCAATGTCGACCTCGTAACCTTCCGGGACTGGCAAAAGATCGAGGAAGCGGAAAGCCGGCGCGCGCGCGACGGCAGCCCGCGCGAGAAGTTCGTCGCCATCGCGGAAATGCTCGGCGCGTTGGAGCGCTGAACGCTCCCGGACTTACGCGGAGGAGCGCCGCTTGCGCTCCCCCGCCCCCCTGCTTATAGACGCCCACCTGTCTCCCGGTTGGCTTCGGCCAGACGCACCGGTCGGGGAGTAGCTCAGCCTGGTAGAGCACTGTCTTCGGGAGGCAGGGGCCGGAGGTTCGAATCCTCTCTCCCCGACCATTTTCCTGCTCATGATTCCAGCGCGATGCCGACACAGGTCGATCCCGTTCAGGTGGCGAAATCGGGATCCAGCCGGTACGCCTTGCGCAGCAGCGCCGGCCAGGCAAGCATGCCGGCCGCCAGCTTGAGGCCGATCCTGCCCTGCTGGGCCGTGACCTCGGGCGAACCCTGCGGGGGATGATTGATATTGTCGCCCGCCGACAGAGCCAGGATCTGGGCTTGGCAGGCGCGCTCCAGGAAATAGATGCGGATGAATGCCTCGCCGATCGTCTCGCCGATGGCGAGCGTGCCATGGTTCCTGAGCAGCATCGCGCCCTTGTCGCCGATATCGGCGATGATCCGCGCGCGTTCGTCCAGATCGACGGCCAGGCCTTCATAATCGTGATAAGCGACGTCCTCGCGGATCAGCATCGCCGCCTGCGTCAGCGGCAGCAGCCCGTCGCGATGCGCCGACACAGCCTGGCCGTGCGGCGTATGGAGGTGGATCACGGCCTGGGCATCCTCACGCGCCATATGGAGGGCCGAATGGATGGTGAAGCCGGCGGCATTGGTCATGAACGGCGTTTCCTGCACCGGATTGCCGTCCATTCCGACCTTGACCAGGCTGGAGGCCGTCACTTCCTCGAACATGAGATTGTAGGGATTGAGCAGGAAATGATGATCCGGCCCAGGGACCCGCGCCGACAAATGGGTGAAGACCAGATCGTCCCAGCCGAAAAAAGCGATCAGGCGATAGGCGGCGGCGAGATCGACGCGGATCTTCCATTCCTCGTCGCTGACCTTGCCCTTCATCGAGGGGATATGGACGTGGGCCGGCGTCGGGCGCCCGGCCTTCTCCGGTGGCGGCGCATCGACTCTGCCCATGATTCGTTCCTCCTCGGCGTGAGACGAGGATAGCGGCTTCGCGTCTCCGGTCCAAACCGGGTGGGAAGGCGAGCCTGGCGCCTAAGGAGCGACCCTGTCGGGATGCGCGGCGGCGAAGGCTTCCAGCCCGTTCGCTTCGGCATCCGCCCGGACGAGCAGCGGGAAATCGTCGATCGGTACCTTGAAGCGGCGCGCATTGAACATTTGCGGGACCAGGCAGATGTCGGCGAGGGTGGGGGCGTCGCCGAACAGGAAGGCGCCGGCCCGGGGCGCGGCCAATGCCTCCAAGGCGGCAAAGCCTTCGCGCACCCAATGCGCATACCAGGCGTCGCGCGCGGATTCTTCCTGTCCCAGCGGGCCGCCCAGATATTTGAGCACGCGCAGATTGTTGAGCGGGTGGATGTCGCAGGCGACGATCAGGGCCAAAGCGAGGACATGGGCGCGGTCTCCCGGCGATTCTGGCAGGAGGCGAATGCCGGAACGGGTGGCATCCAGATAATCGGCGATGGCGATGCTCTGGGTGATCCGGTGGCCATCGATTTCGAGCATCGGCACGAATCCCTGCGGATTGCGTGCGCGATAGGCTTCTTCCTTGTGGGCTCCGTGAAGAAGATCGACCGACGCACTTTCATAATCGACGCCCTTGAGGTTGAGCGCGATGCGGGCGCGATAGGCCGCCGAGGAACGGAAATAATCGAACAGGATGGGTTTGGTCATGGCCGATCCTAACCGGCGAAACGGTCGAACAGAAGCGGCAAGCTGCACTATCAGGACCACCGCTTGCATTGCACAGCGAAGCACCGCGTCCTAAGTCCGAAATCATGCCCGATGCCGTGACAGCCCCCGCCGCCCCACCGGCCGCGATCCACCGCGCCGACTACCGGCCCCCAGAATGGCTCGTGCCGGACGTGGAGCTGGATTTCGATCTCGCTGCCGAACGGACCAGGGTGGGGGCCCGGCTCACGGTCCAGCGCAACGGAGATCATGATGCGCCGCTGCGCCTCGACGGCGAAGGCCTGAAGCTGATCGAGGTCAAAGTCGACGGCAAGCCCGCCGAGCATCTCCATGCCCAGGACGCACTCACCATTCCCATCGTCGGTGACGAAGCAGTCGTGGAAACGCTGGTGGAGATCGCGCCGGGCGCCAACACCCAGCTGATGGGCCTTTACGAATCGGGCGGCATATTGTGCACCCAGTGCGAGGCCGAGGGATTCAGGCGAATCACCTTCTTTCCGGATCGGCCGGACGTGCTCAGCCGCTACCGGGTCCGGATGCATGCGGACAAAATTCTGTATCCGATCCTGCTGGCGAACGGCGATCCGGTCGCGCATGGCGACGAGGAAGGCGGCCGCCACTGGGCCGAATGGACCGACCCCTTTCCGAAGCCCTGTTACCTGTTCGCACTCGTCGCGGGCGACCTCGTCGCCAACCAGGACAGCTTCATCACCCGCAGCGGCCGCACCGTGGCGCTCGGCATCTGGGTTCGCGAAGGCGATATCGGCAAGACCGGCCATGCCATGGAATCGCTGAAGGCGGCGATGGCGTGGGACGAGCGCGTCTATGGCCGCGAATATGATCTTGCCATGTTCAACATCGTCGCCGTCGCCGATTTCAACTTCGGCGCGATGGAGAATAAGGGCCTCAACATCTTCAACTCGCGCTATGTGCTGGCCGATCCGGATACGGCTACCGACGCCGATTACGACGCCGTCGCCGGCGTGGTGGCGCACGAATATTTCCACAATTGGTCCGGCAACAGGGTGACCTGCCGGGACTGGTTCCAGCTTTCGCTGAAGGAAGGCTTCACCGTCTTCCGCGACCAGCAATTCTCCGCCGATCTGGGCTCCGCCGCGGTCAAGAGGATCGACGATGTCCGGGCGCTGCGCGCCGCCCAGTTCCCGGAAGATGCGGGCCCGCTGGCTCACCCGGTTCGCCCCGATTCCTATATCGAGATTTCCAACTTCTACACGGCGACCGTCTACAACAAGGGCGCCGAGCTTATCCGGATGATGCACAGCCTGCTCGGGGCCGAGAAGTTCCGCGCTGGCACCGACCTCTATTTCGACCGGCATGACGGGACCGCCGCCACCTGCGAGGATTTCGCCAAGGCACTGGAAGATGCATCGGGAATCGATCTTGCCAGATTCCGGCGCTGGTACAGCCAAGCCGGCACCCCCCGGGTGCGGGCCTCACTCACCCACCATGCCGGCGAAGGGCGGGCGCGGCTGGTGCTCGAGCAGACCGTTCCGGCGACGCCCGGGCAGCCCCGCAAGGCGCCGGTGCCGATCCCGCTCAAGATTGCCCTGTTCGACGAGCTGACCGGGCAGAAATATACGGATCGGCTCGTTCTGCTGGAGGAGAAGCGGCAGGACCTGCTGTTCGAGGGCATTGGCGGCCGTCCGATCCTCTCGATCAACCGCGATTTTTCCGCGCCCGTGATCATCGAGACGGACAGGAAAGTCGACGACCTCGCCTTCCTGTCGGCGCGCGACGACAATCCCTTCGCCCGCTACGAGGCGATGCAGCAGCTGATGCTCGAAACGCTGGTCACAGCCGTTTCCACGGGGTCGGCCGATCACAAGCCGGTGATCGAAGCGATCCGGCAAACGCTCACCAATCCCGCGATGGACCCGGCCTTCATCGCCGAATCCGTGCTGCTGCCGACCGAAGCCTTTGTCGGCGACCATATGCTGGTCGTCGATCCGGACGCGATCCATGCCGCCCGCGAGAAGCTGCGGTCGGACATAGGCGACGAGCTGGAGTCGCAGTGGCGGGCAGCTTATGCCTCCTCATCGGCGAACCGGTTCGAATATTCGCCCGCGGCCAAGGGCGCGCGACGGCTGCGAACGGTGGCGCTCGGCTATCTGATGGCCGCCGATGCCGAGGGTGCGCCGGCCATGGCGCTCATGCAGTTCGAGAATGCCGACAATATGACCGACCGCCAGGGTGCGCTCGGCAATCTCGTCAATAGCGACACGACCGAGCGCCAGACCGCGCTCGGCGCCTTTTACGAACGCTATCAGGAGAACCCGCTGGTCCTCGACAAATGGTTCACGGTCCAGGCGCTGTCGATGCGGGAGGACACGGTCGACAAGGTCGCCGCGCTCGCCCGCCATCCGGATTTCCTGCTCGCCAATCCCAATCGGGTGCGGTCCCTGGTGGGCGCCTTCACCGCCAATCAGCGCGCCTTCCACCACCGATCCGGCCGCGGTTATCGCTTCCTCGGCGACATGATCCTGACCATCGATCCGCTCAACCCCCAGACGGCGGCGCGGCTGATCCCGGCGCTGGGCCGCTGGCGGCGCTTCGACGAGACGCGCGGACAGATGATGAAGGCGGAGCTGGAGCGGATCATCGCCACCCCCAATCTTTCCCGCGATGCGTTCGAGCAGGCGACCAAGAGCCTCGGCTGACCCATCGGGCAACGCGCCCAGGGGAGGCCGACCGCTATTCCCCTCGCCGCCCTGTCACCGGGGCCGGCCCGGCGAGAGTACCGACGTTCAGCGCGCTGGCGTGGCCGGCCCGCCGCCGACCCAGGCGGCGACGTCGGCAGCCACCTTGTTGGCCGCTTCATTGAGCGCCGGCGCGACCGAAGAGGGGTCGACGGCCGCGATCGGCACGCGCGCCTCGAAGCGACGGGTTTCCACCGCCTGGCCGGCGCGGGCGAGCAAGCCGTCATAGACGGCGACCGCCTCCATGCGATCGGCCTGGACGCCGAAGGCCTGAAGCGTTCCGGTCAGCCTTATGCCCGGATCGAAGGTGAATTGCCTGGGATCGAGCACCACCCTGCCGGTACGGGCGGCAATTGTTTCCGAGAGCAGCCGCCCGAACAGGGCGCCCGGTATCTCCACCCATTGCGCGTCCTTGAGATAGGCCACGGACGTTTCGCCGGTGCGGACCGGGACGCGCGGCGTCTGCAGTTCCTGCGGCAAGGTCGGCGTGACGACCGTGATCGCCTCGCTGGCGGGGGCGGTGCGGCTGGTCCGCGCCGCGACGCTTTCGACGGCGGTGAGACGCATGAGCGTCGCCGGGGGCTTGGCCCCGAAGCTGATGCAACCGGAGAGCGCGAGTGCGCAGCCCAAAGCGAGGAGTACGGAATTCCTTTTCATCAGTCCCTCGGCTTGTAATCAGGAAGGCGGTTTCCGCCGATGATTCCGGTAGCTCCCTGCTGATCGAGCTTCTGCGCGACCGACGACAAGGCGCCCGACATTTCGCGCAGATCGCGCACCAGCTGGCCAACCTCCGGGATGGTCTGCTTGGAAAAAGCCTGCAAGCCGGGTCGGGCGTCGCCGACCGCGGCATCGAGATTCTTCATGCTGGTCTCGGCCGCCCGGACAGTGCTGCGCAGATCGGCGATGAGCGGCCCCGCTTCCTGCTGCAGCAGTTTGTCGCTCGTGTCCGCCAGCTGACCCATCTCCTCGACCGCGCGCCCGGTCTGCTGGATGGCGATGCGGGCATCGGCCATGGCCGCGGCGATTTCGTCCGAACGTTGGGCGAGGTTGGCGCTGATCACCTCGACATTGTCGAGGATCGACGCGATCGAGGCCTGGTTGCGATCGGACAGCAACTCCGTGAGCCGCGCCGTCAGCGTCGAAACGCGTTCGAGCAGCTCTGGCGCGCTGTTCAGCAATTGCCCGAGGGCGCCGGGCTTGGTCGGGATGATCGGCACGCCATAGGGGCATTGGGCATCGCGATCCTGCTCCGGGCAGGTGATCTGAGGCGGTTGCGCCGCCCCGCGTCGTCGCCGATCCTGCTCCGGCGGATCAAGCTGGATCTGCGACACGCCCGTGAAGCCGACGCCCTTGATGGTCGCCGTTGTGCCGACCAGGACCGGCGCCTTGTCGTTGACCGAGATGCGGACGCGCACGAATTCCGGCGCCTCCGGCTGAAGGTTGATCGATTCCACCTGGCCGACCGGAACGCCGGAGAAGGTCACCGCCGATCCCTTGGCCAGCCCGTCGACGGCCTGGTTGAAAAAGATGTCATATTCCTTGCGATCGTCACCGCTCGCACGTGAAAGCCAGATCACGAAGACGATCACGGCGATGAGCAGCGCCATCACGACGCCGCCCACCAGGATGTGGTTGGACCTGGTTTCCATCAGCCTTCAGCGCCCCCGTGCTGGGCGGCCCTGGCTTCTGCTTCCGCATCGGCCTCGGTCGCCTCTTCGGCGGCCCGTCCCCGCGGGCCCCTGAAATATTCCTGTATCCATTCGTGATCCAAAGCCAGCAATTCCGGAATCGTTCCGACCGCGATCACCTTGCGCTCGGCAAGCACCGCCACTCGGTCGCATATTGCATAGAGGGTGT
This sequence comes from Sphingosinicella rhizophila, assembly GCF_032378825.1. Taxonomy (NCBI): domain Bacteria; kingdom Pseudomonadati; phylum Pseudomonadota; class Alphaproteobacteria; order Sphingomonadales; family Sphingosinicellaceae; genus Sphingosinicella; species Sphingosinicella rhizophila. The sequence goes on from NZ_JAVUPU010000004.1 coordinate 290,711, forward strand.
CGAGATCGTGGGTGATCAGCAACACGGTGAGGCCGAGCCGGTCGCGAAGCTCGACGATCAACTCGTCGAATGCTGCGGCGCCGATCGGATCGAGGCCGGCGGTCGGCTCGTCGAGGAACAGGAGATCGGGATCGAGCGCCAGCGCACGGGCGATTCCGGCCCTCTTCTTCATGCCGCCCGAAAGCTCCGCCGGATATTTGGGCCCGGCATCGGGCGGCAATCCGCTCATGACGATCTTGAAGGCGGCGATCTCGTCCAGCAGGGCTTCACCCAGACGCGGATAGAATTCGCGCAGCGGGACCTGGACATTTTCGGCGACCGTGAGCGTGGAGAATAAAGCCGCGCCCTGAAAGAGAATGCCCCACCTCTTCCTGATATTCTGGAGTTCGCGATCCTCGCGGCCGATGACCGGCTCGCCGAACACGGTGATGTCACCGGCCTCGGGGGTCTGCAGGCCGATGATCGATCGCATCAGCACCGATTTACCGGTGCCGGATCCTCCGACCACGCCCAATATCTCGCCCCGTTTCACCTCCAGGTCCAGATCTTCGTGCACCACCTGCTCGCCGAATGCGTTGCGCAGGCCGCGCACCTCTATGATGATTTCGCCATCCTCCTCGCCGTTCATATCCAACCCACTTCGGTGAAGAAGACGGCGAAGAAGGCATCGAGCACTATAACCAGGAAGATGGCCTGCACGACCGCGGCGGTGGTGCGAAGGCCGACCTCTTCGGCATTGCCTTCCACCTGCATGCCCTGGAAACAGCCGGCCATGCCGATGATGAGGCCGAAGACGGGCGCCTTGATAAGGAGCTGCCAAAGATCGTTGAGCGGAACCACTTCGCGGGTGCGCTGGATGAAGGTGATCGGCGGAATCTCCAGCGACAGCCAGCAGAAGATCAGGCCGCCGACGATGGCGAGGATGGCGGCATAGAAGCCCAGCAGGGGCATCAGCAGCACCGTCGCAAGGACACGCGGTATGACCAGGGCTTCCATCGGCGAGACGCCGATGGTCCGCATCGCATCCACCTCCTCGGCGAGCTTCATCGATCCCAATTGGGCGGCGAAGGAGGAGCCGGACCGGCCGGCGACCATGATCGCCGTCATCAGCACGCCCAATTCCTTGATCGAGCTTCGCCCGACCAGATTGATGGTGAAGACCTCGGCGCCGAACTGGCGAAGCTGAACCGCACCCTGTTGCGCGATCACGATCCCGACCAGGAAGCTCATCAGCCCGACGATGCCGAGCGCATGGACGCCCACCACCTCGAAACGCTGGACGACGGCGTTGAAACGAAAACGCCGGGGGCTTCGGATCACGTTGAAGAGCGCGATCAGAAAAGCGCCGAAAAAGCCAAGCAGGCCATAGAGGGTCCGAGCCGCCATCGCCGTCGCCGCGCCGACTTCATCGAGAACGCGCACAAAGGACGGGGTGGGATCCGGCCGCACCTTCACGGGCTTGTCGGCATTCGCCACCTGCTTCAGCAGCAGCGCCTTGTCCCCCGTCGCGCCGATGATCTCGACACCGCGGTCACGCTCCAGCCGATGGATGATCCAGGCGCCGATCGTGTCCATCCGGCCGACCTCCGTCAGGTCGACGGCGGCAAAGTCTTCCTTCATCCGGTCGAGCCTGGTCGGCAGCACGCCCAGTTTCGCGAGCGTCAGGTCGCCGCGGAAACGGAGTATCCGTCGCCCCTCTTCTTCATCCTCGCTGAACCTGGCGACGCTGCTCATGACAGGGACATGCTTCAATTCCAGGCCGTCGGCAAGGTGGACAAATAGCCTATGCCGTGCTTGCCTCGCCGCATGAAAGCCGCGCTCGCCATTTACGACATGGACAGGACGATCACCCGGCGCGCCACCTACACGCCATTTCTGATTCACGCCGCGCTCCGGCTCGCGCCCTGGCGGCTTTTGCTGCTGCCGGCTGTCCTGCTGACCACCCTGGCTTACGGCCTGAAGCTGATCGAGCGCAGCCGCCTGAAGGAGATCAACTATATCCTGCTGGTCGGGAACGGCATCGCGCCCGAACGGCTGGAACCGGTGATCGCGAGCTTCGCCAAAGATCAGGTCGCCACCAACATCATGCCCGGCGCGCGGCGCAGCATCGCCAATGATCGCGCGGCGGGCCGCCGGCTGGTGATGGCGACCGCCTCCTACCGCATCTATGCGGCCGCGATCGCGGAGCGGCTCGGCTTCAAGGACGTCATCGCCACCGAGACCCGCATCGACGCGGAAGGCCGGATCCTCGCTCGCATCGACGGCGTCAATTGCTATGGCGATGGAAAGCTGGCGATGATCCGGGCCTGGCTCGACAAGGAAGGACTGACCCGGGAGGCGGTGCATATCCGCTTCTATTCCGATCATGTGTCGGATGCGCCCGTCCATCATTGGTCGGACGAAGCCGTCGCCGCCAACGCCCACGATCGCCTGGTGCGGCTGGCCCGCGTGGAAGGCTGGGAGATCCACGACTGGAGCCGTGAAGACCCGGACTCTCCCCTCGCCACTGCCGGAGCCACAAAGGCCTGATCCCGCTCATAGCCGCGGGCGAGCGGGCGGGCTATTTCCCGATCGCCGCCAAAGCCTGGTCGAAATCGGCGATCAGATCATCGGGGTCCTCGACGCCAATCGAGATGCGGACGAGATTGTCGGTGATGCCGAGCGCCTGCTTGCGATCGTCCGGGACCGACAAATGGGTCATTGCCGCTGGCGCGCTCGCCAAGGTCTCGGTGCCGCCGAGGCTGACCGCGAGATGGGCGATCTTCAGGGCGTCGAGAAAGGCGAAGGCCTCCTTCTCGCCGCCCTTCAGATAGAGCGAGAAGGTGGAGCCGGCGCCGGTGCAATGACGACGATAGATGTCGGCCTGCCGCCCTTCGGTCAGGAAGCCGAGATAGCCGACCGTCTCCACCTGGGGGCGGTCGCGCAGCCAGTTGCAGACCTTTTCCGCATTCTCGCCAGCGCGGCTCATCCGCAGTTCCAGCGTTTCCAGGCTGCGCAGCAGCATCCAGGCGGAATGCGGATCGGTGATCGTGCCGATCGTGTTGCGCATCATCCTGATGGGATCGACCAGCGCCTTGGCGCCGACGACGCCGCCGGCGACGAGATCGCTATGTCCGCCCGCATATTTGGTGAGCGAATAGATGGAGAGATCCGCGCCATGATCGAGCGGCTTCGACCAGAGCGGCCCCAAGAACGTATTGTCGATGGCGATCGGCGGACGCCCTTCATCCGATGGGGCATCGCCGAACAGGGCATTGCGGACTGCCGCTACCGCCTCCACGTCGACCAAGGCGTTGGTCGGATTGGCGGGGCTTTCGAGATAGATGAGCGACACGCGGCCCATGGACTTGGCCCGGGCGATGACCTCTTCGATCTGCTCCGGCGTGGCGCCGGCGGGAAAGTCGAGCCATTGGACGCCGAACCGGCCCAGGATGCGGCCGATCAAGGTCTCGGTTGCGGCATAAAGCGGCCCGGAATGGACGATGACGTCGCCGGGCTGGACGAAGGTGAGCAACAAGGTGGCGATGGCCGACATGCCGCTGGAGAAGATCAAGGCTTCCTCCGCATCTTCCCAGACGCTGAGGCGGTGCTCCGCAATCTCCTGGTTGGGGCCGTTGAAGCGCGAATAGACGAGCCCTTCGGCACCCCCCGGCCGGCGGCCGGTCACACCTTCGAAATGGCGTTTGCCGGCGGCCGCATTTTCGAAGACGAAGGTCGAGGTCAGGAAGATGGGCGGCTTCAACGAACCTTCGGAAAGGGCGGGATCGAAACCATGTCCCATCATCAAGGTGGCGGGCCGAAGCCGGCGGCCGCCCACTTCCGTGACGTCGGGCCTGGGCCGGCGCCGAGGCGCGGCCCCGCTGAGATCGGCTTCGTCCTTCATGGCAATGGCTCCTGCTGGCGCGACCCTATTATATCAACTCCTTGGCCGGCCAGACGATCCGCCAGCACCGGTCCAGGCATTGAAGGGAGCCGATTCACGTCATCGGCGGAAGCACGAATCGCTTCCCCTCAATTGATCATGCTCCCTAGGGAAGAGCGATCATCGATATCTGCCGTCCATAATCGGGCTCCCCGCAATGGGTGGCGCGGCGATAACTGAAGAAGCGGTCGGCGTCCGAATAGGTGTCCAGTCCCAGCGCCTCGACGGCCCGGATGCCGGCCGCGGCGAGCCGCCACACCACATAGCCTTCCAGATCGAACTGGTAATGGCCGTCGCGGCCGCTGGTCAAGAAGCGTTCGTTGGCGGGATCATTTTCGGCGAAGCGGCGGAAAAAGCCTTCATCCACCTCATAGGATTTGCGGGCGATGCAGGGACCAACGGCGGCGACGATCTCGGTGCGATCTGCACCCAGCCTTTCCATTTGCGCGATCGTGGCGTCGGTCACGCCGCCCAGCGCACCCTTCCAGCCCGCATGCGCCGCGCCGATGATTCCGGCCTTCGCATCGGCGAACAGGACCGGCGTGCAATCGGCGGTCAGGATGCCGAGCGCGAGTCCGGGCCGGTCCGTCGCCATGCCGTCGGCCTGGGGTCGCGATTCGTCGGACGAAGGATCGGTGACGGCGATGACGTTCGGGGAATGGATCTGGTGCAGCGTCGCCAGCCGGGCACCCGGAGCGATCGCCGCGACGGCGCGTGCCCGGTTCTCCCGGATCGAATCCCGGTCGTCGCCGGAGCCGAAGCCGACATTCAGGCCGGCGCAGACGCCGGTGGAGACGCCCCCCCTGCGGCCGAGGAAGCCGTGCGGCAACGACGCCAGCTGGTCCGCGCGAATGACGTCCACGTTCATGTCCGATCCTTCAGCGAGAGTCGCATGATGCGATCGTCGTCATAATGATTGCCGACCTTGAACGGATAGAGGCCAACCTCCTCGAAACCATAACGCTCGTAGAAGCGCCGCGCACGATGATTGTCGATAAAGACCGACAGATAGAGATCCTCGCCGCCCCTCGTCCGCGCTTCCGCGATCGCCCAGTCCATCAGGGCGGCGGCGACACCGGCGCCGTGCCATTGCTTCAGCACATAAAGCTGGCGCAGTTCCACCGAAGGACCACGCGGCTGGAAAGGCAGGCTGGGCGGCCCGACCTTGGCATAAGCGACCGCCGCCCCGTCGGCCTCGGCCAGGCAGGTCGAAAGCGTGCCGTCGCCAAGCTGCTCCCGCCAGCTTTCCGCCGAATGGACTTCGAGGAAAGCGGCAAGATCCTCAGGCGCATAGAGATGGCCGAACGTGTCGATGAAGGTCCGGCGGCCGAGTTCCGCCAGGCGGGCGGCGTCGTCCGGTCCGGCCTGCCGATAGGTGATGGCGCTCATGCGAAGCCCGCCGGTTCCGGCCAGCCGGGGGCGAGAAAAGCCGCAGCCTTGAACAATGCACCCATCTGATCTGCTGCCGTCAATCGAGCCACGGCGCGATTGAATTCCGCCGCCCGCGCCGGAGAATGTTCGCTGAGCGCTGCGGCCCTCGCCTCGATTCCCATGGTCTTCAGCCATTCTCCCTGTTGGCGGGTCCGATATATCTTCACCCCAGCCTCGGCTGCCGCCCCCCCGAGGCGTTCGAAATCGACATGGGCGGTAAGATCGCGCTCGCCCGGCGCCTGCCACGGATCGGCATAAGCATGTTTGGCGACCGCTTGCAGCGTCTCTCCCGCGGAAGTGGACGCCGGGCCGTAATCGAAAACCAATATGGCTCCGCCCTGTGCTGCCACGCGCCGCGCGACTTCGCGGACGGCTGCCAAGGCGGCTGGCGACGATTCGAATATCGTTCCCGCCGGAGCGCCGCGGAGATGATCCGGGATCTCCCCGATGTCGACCACCGGGCCGACATCGGGCGCGAAGCCTCCACCGTCTCGGACCATCATGCGTTCGCGCCACCCGTCATCGGTCGCAACGAATTGCCGGACGGGCAGGGCGTCGAAAAACTCATTGGCCAGGACGAGCAAAGGGCCGCCATCCGGCAGCGATCCGACGCCGTCATGCCAGCGCGCATGCGGCAGACGGCCCGACTGGGCCTTGCGCAACACCGGGCTGGTCTCGACCAATTCGATCGGCGGTTGCAGGCCGGCGGCCGCCATTGCGCGAAGCGCGTCCACCGCGAGCGTGCCGCGCCCGGGGCCGAGCTCGACATAATGCGCGGCAGGCCGGCCGGCCCGCAGCCAGAGATCGGCAAGCCACACCCCCGCCAGTTCGCCGAACATCTGGCTTATTTCCGGTGCGGTGATGAAATCGCCATCGCGCCCAAGAGGATCGCGGGTGCCATAATAATGCGCATTCGCCTCCGCCATATAATCGGCCACGCTGATCGGGCCGCTGATGGCGATCATGCGGCTCAGACGATCGGAGAGGGATATTTCAGGCGACGCTTTCACTGCCGGCGACCGGTTCGACCCTGTGCCTCCGGCCTTTGGCGGTGGCGATCAGATAGAGACCGCCCAGGATCATCGGCAGCGACAGCCACTGGCCCATGTGGAGATGGGTCATGCGGGCGAATTCCATCAATTGCGCATCCGCCTCGCGATAGAATTCGACCACGAAACGGCTGAAGCCGTAGCCGAGGAGGAAGGTGCCGACGAGCTTGCCGGGCTGGTAGCGGGCCTCCGTCTTCCAGAACAGGAACCAGAGCACCGCAAACAATATGATCCCTTCCAGCCCCGCCTCGTACAGCTGGCTCGGATGGCGCGCCACTTCGCCGCCGGCCGGGAACACCACCGCCCACGGCACGTCGGTCGCCCGTCCCCACAGCTCGCCGTTCACGAAATTGGCAAGGCGGCCGAAGAACAAGCCGAAGGGGACGCAGCAGGCGACATAATCGTGGATGCGGAGCCATTGCAGGCCATGCTTGCGCGCCATGTAGACGATGCCGAGACTGACGCCGATCACGCCGCCGTGGAAGGACATGCCGCCATCCCAAAGCTGCAGAATCTCCAGCGGATTCTCGAGGTAGAAAAGGGGCCGGTAGAAGAGGACGTAACCCAGCCGGCCGCCCAGTATGATCCCTAAAGTGGCATAGAAGACCATATCGTCCGCATGACGGCGCGCCATCGGCGCCCCCGGCTGTCCGATCAACCTCAGCAGGTACCACCAGCCGACGAGGATGCCGGCGAGATAGGCCAGCGAATACCATCGCAATTCGAAGAAGCCGAGATCGATCGCGGGCTTGATGCCCAGATTTTCCCAACGGATCGCGTTGGAAGCATCGATTGCCAGTGATGTGAGTAGGATCAAGGCTTCCCCCAACGGCTTCGCGCCCTCATAGAAGCGGTAGGAACAAACGGAAAGAGGCAGGAGAAAGGCGATGCCCAGCGAGCTGGATCGCAAGTTCGACGCGGTACTGGCGGCGGCGACCGGCCCCGAAGGGCGGGTCCAATTCGGCACCGACCCGCAAGGGCGCGCGATCGTGACCAACCTGCCCGCCACCTTGCCCTTGCTGTTCGACGCCTTCTGCATGCTCCACGCCGAAACCACCGCCATCGTCGCGGAGGACGAGCGGCTGACCTTCGCCGACCTGGGCGGCCACGCCACGCGGGTCGCCAAGGCGCTTGTCGGCGGCTTCGGGATCGGCAAGGGGGATCGGGTCGCGATCGCCATGCGCAATGCTCCAGCCTGGATCGTCACCTATATGGCGGTGCTGAAAGCCGGCGGCGTCGCCACTCTGATCAACGGCTGGTGGCAGCCGCACGAGCTCGATCATGCGCTCAGACTGGCCGATCCCAAGCTCGTGATCGCCGATGTGAGCCGGGCGAAGAAATTGGAGGCCACCGGCCTGGGACCCGCGCCCGTGGTGCTGCCGGTCGACAGGCATCTGGACGAAGCGCTCGCGCCGCTGCTGGCGCGGAGCGGCGACGCCGTCCTGCCCGACGTCGCGCCGGAAGACGATGCGACCATCCTCTTCACTTCGGGCTCGACCGGCGCCGCCAAAGGCGCGCTATCGACGCATCGCGCCGTCACGACCGGGGTCTATGCCTATGCCGTCGGGCTGATCACCCTGCTCGGCATCCTCGAAAGCGAGGGCCGCCCACCGGCCAACCCGCCCAAGACTTTGGTCAATGTGCCGCTGTTTCACGTCACCGGCGAAATACCCGTCCTTCTCAACAGTTTCGTGATCGGCCGGGGAATGGTGCTGATGTCGAAATGGGATGCCGGCGAAGCGCTGAGGCTGATCGAAAAGGAGAAGATCACCTATTTCGTCGGCGTCCCGACGATGAGCCTGGAGTTGATGCAGCATCCCGACCGGACGAAATATGATCTGTCCTCGCTGACCGACATCGCCGCCGGCGGCGCGCCGCGTCCGGTCAGCCATGTCGGCCGCCTGAGGGAGAGTTTCGGCACGGCCCAACCCGCCTTGGGCTATGGCCTCACCGAGACCAACGCCGTCGGCTGCAGCAATTTCTGGTCCAATTATGCCGACAAGCCATCCTCCACCGGGCGGCCTCAGCGGCCGATCGTCGAACTGGCGATATTGGGCCCAGGCGACGTGCACCTCCCCCACGGCGAGCGCGGCGAGATCGGGATACGATCGGCCGCCAACATCAAGGGTTATTGGCGCGATCCGGCGGCGACGGCCGCCGCCTTCACCGCCGACGGCTTCTTCCGGACCGGCGATGTCGGCTATCTCGACGAGGACGATTATCTGTTCATCGTCGATCGGCTGAAGGACATCATCATCCGCGGCGGCGAGAATATTTCGTCCCAGGAGGTGGAAGCATCGCTTTATGCCCATCCATCCATTTCGGAAGCGTCGGTTTTCGGCGTCGCGGACGAGCGCCTCGGGGAAGTGCCCGCCGCCGTGGTCTACAGCGAGAGGGATAGCGGCCTTACCATGGAAGGATTGCTCGACTTCCTGGGCGCGCGGCTGGCGGCATTCAAGTTGCCGGCTTATATCTGGTTTCAGGACGCGCCCTTGCCGAAGCTCGGCACCGGCAAGATCGACCGCATAACCTTGCGCGAGCGCTACAGGCGCGAATTGGACGCATCCGCTTGAATCGTCTGCGGAAGACAATATCCGATACCGGCGGGGAAAAAGGCATCAGCCGTCGCACGCTGCTGATCGGGGGCGGTGCCGGGGTCGGGCTGCTGATCGCCTTCGCCATCTGGCCGCGCAGCTACCAGCCCAATTTACGGGCGGGACCGGGCGAGCAGATCTTCAACGCCTTCCTGAAGATCGCCGACGATGGCCGCGTGGTGGTGGTCGTCCCGCAGGCTGAGATCGGGCAGGGCGTGTGGACCAGCCTTCCGCAGATCCTCGCCGACGAACTGGGCGCCGACTGGCGGACGATATCGGTCGAGCCCGCGCCGATCAGTCCGCTCTACGCCAACCGTTTCATCGCCGAGGAGCGTGCCGCCCGCCAATGGCCCGATGCCCTCGAAGGTGTCGGCCGATGGACCGCAGGAGAAAATGCGACCCGCAACGCGCTGATGCTGACCGGCGGGTCGACGTCGATCCGGGCCTTCGAGCCGGTGATGCGGGAGGCGGGCGCCGCGGCGCGAGCTTTGCTTTCCAAAGCCGCCGCCAAGCGGTGGAACGTCGATTGGGAGGTGCTGGACACGGCCCAGGGTTTCGTCCTGAACGGTTCAGAAAAGCTCAGCTTCGCGGAGTTGGCCGCTGAAGCGGCCCAGCAGGACCTCCCCGAATATCTGCCGGTTCGCGGCGGCGCCGAAGGACGGCTCGTCGGCCAGGAGCTGCCAAGGCTGGACGTGCCCTCCAAGGTCGACGGCACAGCATTGTTTGCCGGCGACATCAGGATGCCGGACATGGTCTATGCCTCGTCCCGTTCCGCGCCCACGCCGGACGCCCGTCTGGTCGAGGTGGACCGCAAGGCCGCCCAAGCCATTCCCGGCGTGGTCGGCGTCTTCGAAAATCCGCGCTGGGCGGCGGCCATCGCCACCAATTGGTGGGCGGCCAATCGCGGGCTCGAGGCGATGAAGCCGGTGTTCGAGATGAGGGGCGAAGGCCCCGATGATGCACGCATCGAGGAAGCGCTGGCGGAAGCGCTCGACAAGGACGAAGGCAGCCGGATCTTCAACCGGGGCGATGTCGGCGCGGTCTATGCGGAAGGCAATGTGCTTCGCGCCCATTATTCGGCGGGCGTCGCCGCCAATGCGCCGATCGAGCCGCTGACGGCGACGGCGCGCCTTCAGGGCGACCGTCTGGAAGTCTATGCGCCGACCCAGGCGCCAGGCCTCGCCCGGGCGGCGGCCGCCCACGTATCGGGCCTGCCTGAGGCGCAGGTCACCATCTATCCCACATTGATCGGCGGAGGCTATGGCCGCAAGCTGGAGATGGACGCGATCGTACAGGTGGCGGAGATGGCGGTACGGGCGAAAAGGCCGGTGCAGCTGGTCTGGTCGCGGATCGAGGAAACGGTGCAGGACACGTTCCGCCCGCCGGCCCGGGCCGTGCTCAGCGCGCGCCTCGGCGAAGGCGGCTTCATCCTTGCCTGGCAGGCCCGAATCACGGCACCGGCGGTCGCGCCCGGACTGGGCGCCCGGCTGGGCGGCGGGCAGGCGCTGATGGTGGAGAGGGACGGAGCCGACGGCGCAATACCCCCTTATGCGATCCCAGCCGTCGCCGTGGATCACCTACCCGTCGAAATCGGGATCCGCACCGGCGCCTGGCGCTCCGGATCGCGGAGCTACACGGTCTTCTTCATGGAAAGCTTCATCGACGAGCTGGCAAGGCAGGCGGGGGTCGAACCGCTGTCCTTCCGGATGCAGATGCTGGGGGACAATCCGCGGCTCGCGCGCTGCCTTTCCACCGCCGCCGCCTTGGGCGGATGGGACGGCGGCGGCGACGGCAGCACGATGGGCATCGCCGCCCATAGCGGGTTTGGTTCCCACATGGCCCTGCTGGTGGAGATAGAAGTGAGCCGGTCGCAGCGGATCCGCGTGCGCCGAGCGGTCGCCGCCGTCGATTGCGGACGTGTCGTCAATCCCGACATCGTCCGCCAGCAGATCGAGGGCGGCATCATGTTCGGCATTTCGGCGGCAGTCGGCAATCCCATCTCCTTCGAGGGCGGGCGGCCCGACGTGCGCGGTTTCGCTGGGCTCGGCCTGCTTACGCTCGCCGGGTCTCCCGAGGTCATGGTCGAGCTCATCCCCAGCGACGAGCCGCCTGGCGGCGTCACCGAACTTGCCGTTCCGGCCGCCGCGCCGGCTATCGCCAACGCCTTCCATGCCGTCAGCGGCGCGCGTCTCCGCTCGCTGCCGCTCGTGGTGGGAAGCGGCGCATGAGGCCGCCGGACGACCATCCGCCCGTGGCGGCGCCAAAGATCGGGCTGCTGCTGATCAACCTCGGTACGCCCGATCGTCCCGAGCGGGGAGCGGTGCGTGTCTATCTGAAGCAATTCCTGTCCGATCCCCGGGTGATCGAGATCCCACGACTCGTCTGGCAGCCGATCCTGCGCGCCATCATCCTCAACAGCCGGCCGCGCAAATCGGCCCATGCCTATCGCCAGGTCTGGACGGACCAGGGCTCGCCTCTGGCGGCGATCACCCGGCGCCAGGCGGAAGCGCTGGCGGGGTCGTTCGGCGAACAGGTGATCGTCGACCACGCCATGCGCTATGGGCGGCCGGCCATCGCCGAACGGATCGACGCGCTGCGCGAGCAAGGCTGCGACCGCATTTTGCTGGCGCCGCTTTATCCCCAATATTGCGCGGCGACGACCGCGACCGCCAATGACGAGGCCTTTCGGCATCTCGCCGGTCTGCGCTGGCAGCCCGCCGTGAGGACATTGCCGCCTTATCATGACGATCCCGCCTATATCGCCGCGCTGAAGGCGCAGATCGAGGAAGACCTGGCCGCGCTCGATTTCAACCCGCAGGCCATCGTCGCGAGCTTCCACGGCATGCCGGAACGGACGCTGCGGCTCGGCGACCCTTATCATTGCCATTGCCAGAAGACGGCGCGCCTGCTGGGCGAGACATTGGGCCGCGAACTGACGGTCGCCTTCCAGTCCCGCTTCGGGCGGGCGCGATGGCTCGGCCCCGCCACCGAGGACGTGCTCGCCGGTCTTGCCGGCAAGAGCGTGACCAGGATCGCCATCGTCGCCCCCGGATTTTCGGCGGATTGCCTCGAAACGCTGGAGGAACTCGCCATACGCGGGCGTAAGACCTTCCTGGACGCGGGCGGCACGCATTTCGCTTATCTGCCCTGCCTCAATGACGGCGTCCCGGGGATCGAAATGCTGCGCAATATTGTTGGTCGCGAGCTTGAAGGTTGGTTAGGCAAGTAAAAACAGGAGAGATGGACAATGGCACGTGTCGCAGTCGTAACCGGTGGCAGCCGCGGCATAGGCGAGGCGATCAGCGTCGCGCTCAAGGATGCCGGGATTCTGGTCGCCGCCAATTATGCCGGCAATGAGGAGAAGGCGCGCGACTTCACGGCCCGCACCGGCATCAAATCCTACAAATGGGACGTCAGCGACTTCGACGCCTGCGTCGCCGGAGTCGAACGGATCGAAAGCGAGCTGGGTCCGGTCGACATCCTCGTCAACAATGCCGGCATCACCCGCGACGCGACGATGAAGCGCATGTCGCGATCGATGTGGGACGAGGTGATCGACGTCAATCTGGGCGGGTGCTTCAACATGGCACAGGCGGTGTTCGAGGGCATGCAGGCCCGCAGGTTCGGCCGTATCATCAATATCGGATCGATCAACGGCCAGGCCGGCCAATATGGCCAGGTCAATTATGCCGCCGCCAAATCGGGCATTCACGGCTTCACCAAGGCGCTGGCGCAAGAGGGCGCGCGTGCCGGCGTTACCGTCAACGCCATCGCCCCCGGCTATATCGATACGGAAATGGTGGCTGCGGTGCCGGAAGACGTGCTCGGCAAGATCGTCTCGCGCATCCCGGTCGGGAGGCTCGGCAAGGCGGAGGAGATCGCGCGCGGCGTGCTCTTCCTCTGTTCGGACGATGCCGGCTTCGTCACCGGATCGACCCTGTCCATCAATGGCGGCCAGCACATGTATTAGTGACGTGACCGACTTGTTCCAGGGCCCGGTGAAACGGTCGATGATGATCGCCGGCCACGCCACGTCGATCAGCCTGGAGCCCGTTTTCTGGGATGCGCTTCGCGCCGCCGCCGAGGCGGAGAGGCTGCCGGTGAACGCCCTTGTCGCCCGCATCGACGCCGACCGGATCCAGGCGCCTCACCCCCCCAATCTCGGAAGCGCGATCCGCCTGTGGCTGTTCGACCAGGCAAAGGAGGCGACGGGCGAGAACGCGCCGGAAGGCCCGCCCAACGAAACAGGCTGAGACTCAACGCGCCAATAGCACCCGCGCCTGGGTGGCGATCTGGGCGAGCATCGGCGATGTCGTGACCGGGGCTGTGCGCGCCCGCTCGACGAGGCGGCGGAACTGGTCGATTCGCGGTCCCTGCTCCTTCACCCACTGGTCGACCCCGGCTTTTGGATCCGGGCTCTTCAGCCGCTCCAGGAAATCGAGCCGGAGCTGTTCGAAGTCGCGGGCGAGGCCGGCGGTCAAAAGGCGCTCCCACTGGTCGCGCGCTTCGAAGCGGTTCGCGGCGCCTTGTGCCCAATCCACGCCGAGCGCTTCACCGAGCTTGGTATAGGCGTCGGTGAGGGCGATGACGTCCACGCCGAGCCTCTTGCCCAAGGCGGCGATGCCGATGCCGCCATTGAGTTCGAACAGGCGAATGATCTGCTGCACGATCTCCGGAGGCGTGCCGAGTTCGACCAGCCGATCCCGCCGCGACGCCGATTCGCTCGCCACCTGCTGACGCAGCAGGCCGGAAACCACGGCGTCCAGCTTCGCGAGACCGGGCGCCAGATTGTCGACCATCTCGGTGAGCTTGGTCGTCGCCGACGTGCTCCGCAGGATGTCGGCGATATGGAGCTGCAGCGCTTCGGACGTCTGGTGGAACAAGGTGAGCCGGAGCTGTTCGGGAATGGCGGCGGTCTCCATCTGCTCCCAGAGCGCCTCCATGCCGAACAGCCGCTCGGCCGCGACGAAAGCCGCCGCCACCTGTCCGAGCGAGGCTCCCTCTTCCTCGGCCAGGGCGAAAGGCGCCATGATTCCCAGCCGGTTGACGAAACGGTTGGCTATCTTGGTGGCGATGATTTCCCGGCGCAGCCGGTGCTGCAGAATGGCATCGCCATGCTTTTCCTGCATGATCTTCGGAAAGGCATTGCACAATTCCGGCGTCAGCGTCGGATCCTCGGTGATCCTGCCGGCCTCGAGCGCCGACTGCAGCTCCATCTTGGACGTGGAGAGAAGGACCGCCAGTTCCGGACGGGTGAGGCCGCGATTTTCCTGGGCACGGCGCATCAGCTCTTCGTTGCTGGCCAGCCCTTCCACCGCACGGTTGAGCCGCCCGCCTTCCTCCAGAATCTCGATCACCCGCACCAGCGAGGGCAAGGCGCCCGCGCCCCCCTGTTCGGCGACGGAAAGCGCGAGAGTCTGAAGCCTGTTGTCCTCCAGCACGATCGCAGCGACCTCTTCGGTCATTTCGGCCAACAGCCGGTTGCGGTCGTCCAGCGCCAGCCGCCCTTCCACCATTTCCCGATTGAGCGGGATCTTGATGTTCACTTCATTGTCCGAACAATCGACACCGGCCGAATTGTCGATGAAATCGGTGTTGATGCGGCCCCCGGCCTGCGAATATTCGATCCGGCCCGCCTGGGTGACGGCCAGGTTGGCGCCTTCGCCGATCGCCTTCGCGCGAATATCGGCCCCGTTCACCCGTATCGCATCATTGGCAGGATCGCCGACCTCGCCATTGCTTTCGCTCCTGGCCTTTATGTAGGTGCCGATGCCGCCAAACCAGAACAGGTCGACCGGCGATTTGAGGATTGCGCCGATCAACGCCGCCGGCCCGATCTCCTCCGCGTCGATTTCCAGCAAGGCCCGCATTTCCGCGGTCAGCGGGATCGATTTCTGGCTGCGCGGGAAGATGCCGCCGCCCTTCGACAGAACCGAGCGATCATAATCGTCCCAGCTGGAGCGGGGCAGCTGGAAAAGACGATCCCGTTCTTCCCAACTCTTCGCCGGGTCGGGATCGGGATCGAGAAAGATGTGCCGATGATCGAAGGCGGCGACGAGCTTGATCGCCTTCGACAGCAGCATGCCGTTGCCGAAGACGTCGCCGGACATGTCGCCGCAGCCGGCCACGCGGATCGGCTGCGTCTGGACGTCGACGCCCATTTCAAGAAAATGGCGCTGCACCGAAATCCAGGCGCCGCGCGCGGTGATCCCCATCGCCTTGTGGTCATAACCCTGGCTGCCGCCACTGGCGAAGGCATCGCCTAGCCAGAAGTCGCGGGAGAGAGCGATTTCATTGGCGATGTCGGAAAAGCTTGCCGTGCCCTTGTCGGCCGCGACGACGAAATAGGGATCGTCGCCGTCATGGATCGCCATACCCTGGGGATGGACGATCCGGCCCTCGACGATATTGTCGGTGACCGAGAGCAAGGAGCGGATGAAGATGCGATAAGCCTCGGTGCCTTCCGCAAGCCAGGCATCGCGATCGGAGACCGGCGGCAGCTGCTTGGGATAGAAGCCGCCCTTGGCGCCGGTCGGCACGATGACGGCATTCTTCACCACCTGCGCCTTCATGAGACCGAGAACCTCGGTGCGGAAATCGTCACGCCGGTCCGACCATCTGAGCCCCCCGCGCGCGACCGGGCCGCCGCGCAGGTGGATGCCTTCGACCCTGGGACTGTAGATCCAGATTTCCCGCCACGGCACCGGCGCCGGCAGGCCGGGCACGAGCGCGCTGTCGAGCTTGAAGGCCAGCGCCTCCCGGCCGGGTGCGAAAGCATTGGTGCGCAGCGTCGCCCCGATCACGCCGCCCAGCAGTCGAAGGATACGATCTTCGTCGATCGCCGCGACATTGGCGAGACTGGCGCTGATGGCCGCCTTCGCCGCCGCGACTTTCTGCTCGCGCTTGTCCGCCGCGTCCGGATCGTGCTGGGCGTCGAACCATGCGATCAGGCCCTGCGTCACGGCCGGCGCGCGGCGCAGCGCCTCGACCACGGTCAGAAGGCTGTAGGGGAGGCCGGTCTGGCGGAGATAGCGGAACCAGGCGCGGAACAGCACCACGTCCCGCGGCTGCAGCGCCGCGGCGACGAGCAGTTGATTGAAGGCGTCATTCTCCGAACGCCCCTCCAGCACCGCGGCGATCGCATCTTCGATCAGCTCGGCCCGCTCCAGCACCTCGCTCGCATCGCCGCCGCCCTGCATTTCGAGCACGAAATCGTGGATATAGCCAAGCCGTCCCTCGTCGAGCGCCGACGGCACTTCCTCGAGCACGCGAAAGCCGAAATTCTCGAACACCGGCACGGCGTCGGAAAGCGGGATGATGCCGGCCAGCCGATAGGTTTTCAGCCGCAGGCGGGAGGGACCGTCCTCCTCCTCGCGATAGAGACGCGCATCGCGCTGCCCCGCGCCTTCGAGCTCGCAGATTCGCAAAATGTCCCGGGCGGCTTCGCGCGGTCCGGTGCGGAGTCGATAGGATTCGGGAAAATCGCCGAGATAGCCGAGCGCAAGACGCGTCGCGCGCGCCGGACCGACGATCTCGCCGAGCGCTTCCTCCACCGCCGGCTCCCAGCCGCGGACCATTTCGTCGAGCTGGCGGTCGAGTGCGGCCACATCGGGCGTGGGCGCCGCCGGATCGACATGAAGCGTGTAGCGTATCAGGGCGAGGTCGCCATCGCCCAGCTCCACCGACCAGCTCGAGATCGGCCCGCCCGCCGCCTGTTCCAGCAACGTGCCGATGGCGATGCGGCGACGCGTCGTCAGGTCGTCGCGCGGCAGCCAGACGAAGGCGAACAGATGACCCTGGAGCACGGATCGGACCAGCACGAGCGTCGGCCGCGGACGATCGGCGAGCGACATCGCCGTCACCACCAATTCCTTGACCGCGACGCGCGACAGATTGACCATCAGATCGCGCGGCAAGGACGTGATGGCGTGCCTCAGCGCCTTGCCGGAATGGCCCCTCGGATCGAAGCCGAATTCCTCTTCCAGCTCGGTCAGCCGGCGCCGGAGGACGGGCACCTCCTCGACCGGAACGGTCAGCGCCTGGCTGGTCCACAGGCCGGCATGAACGCCGATGCCGACAATCTCGTCCCCTTCCCGCACGGGCAGGACGACGAGATCGAGGGGGACGCGGCGGTGCACCGTCGATTTCCGGTCTGCCTTGGCGATAAGGGGTATGGTGCCGCCGTCCCGGAAATAGGCGATAGCGGTCGAACAATCGCCTTCGTCGGTTTCTTCGGCGGGCAGCCTGAACAGGCCGAGCATTTGGGAAGGCCCCTGGCCCGGCCGTTCGACCTGATAGCCGAGCAAGGTCATCGCGCCCTCGGCGAACCAATGCAGCAGCGCCGCACCTTCTTCATTGCCGAGCCGGGCAGCATCGTCGCGCATCCTGGCCTGCAGCGCGCGCCAGTCCGACACCGCCGCGCGGACGTCGGCGAGAACGCGGTGAAGCTCGGTGACGATATCGCGGCGGCCCCGGGCATCCTCCCGGTCGACCTCTAGATACATCATCGATTCGCGCCGTTCCGGCTCGTCGCAAAGCGGCTGCACCGACACCAGTCTGTCATGCTCGCCGCGCCGGACGCACAGCACCGGATGAAGCAGCCGGCGAACCGTCAGGCCGCGGGCCGCAAGCGCATTGGCGACGGAATCGACTAGGAAGGGCATGTCGTCATTGACGATGCCGATCCGCATTCGCCGCTGGCCGACTGCACCTCCCAGGGATTCGAGCCGCACCAATGCCGTGCCGGGCGGCCGGCGCGCCGCGCAGGTGGCGAGGAAGGTTGCCGCCTCGATCCTGTCCTCATCGGTGAAATCGGCGATCTCGCCGGGAACTGCGCCATCGACGAGGGCATTGCCCAACGCCTCGATGATCCGCGCGTCGGCGGCCTTTTCGTCCGCCCCCATGCTGTCCGCGTCTGTCATGTCGGCTCCCGCGCGGACGGCGGACGGCGCCGTCGGCTTGTCGGGGCGCTATATGCGTCGTGCCGCGACCGGGGCAAGCCGTGTCACGGCTTTATTTTCGTTGCGGAACCGTGTCCGCTCACGCCGAAAAGGGTTCAGCGCCCGGCCTGCCGAATCGCCCGTTCCACGAGCGCCCGATCCGCCACCGGCGCGACCACAGCCAGGCCGGCGGCGCCTTCGTTCCTGGCGATAAGGAGAACGAACTCGCCCTCGCCCGCATCCACGCCGATGTCGAGCCGCGCCAGCGTGTCGGCGTTGCGAAGCCGGCTTCGCGCGGCCTCCGCCTTATCAGGGGCCTGCTCCGGGCGGCGCGCGCGGCGTTCGGCCGCGACCATGCCCTTCAGGCCCCCTTCGAAACTTTCGAGGCAGGCGCGCAGGCTGCCCATCGGCAGCGCCTGGCGGTTGGCCCAGGACAGAGCGGCGGCATATTCGGTGAGACGCGTCTTGTCGTAATCGGCGCCGAAGACCAGCTTGACGATCGGCGTCATCGGCGCGCGGGCCTGCGGCTTCAGACCGGCATCCTCGAGCAATTCCGCATAATCCTCCGCCTCGGCCTCGGCGGCGAGAGCGAAATCATAAGCCAGGCCGAGCGCCCGGTACAAAGCGGCGCGGCTGCGCAATTCGACGCCCTTCGCGGCCTCGGCGCCGTCGCGTGCGGCGACCAGGCGATCGGCGAGTCCGGCATCCGCGTCCAGGATGTAATCGGCGAGGTCGAGCTCGGGTTCGTCCTGATTGTCCTCGGGCACCGGCAGCGTCTCGGCATTGGGTCCATCGGCCCAGACGAGGCCGGCCCCGGGCGCCGGGGTGGCGGCCAGGGCGCGATCGACCTGCCGGCCAATCTCGCTCGCCGTGTCCGTATCGACCAGTTCCTTCCAGTTGATGACGCCGTAGATGAAGTCGATCGTCTCGCCGGTGGAGGAGAAAGGCATCAGGATGCCGCGATACATGGTGTTGGCCCCGCGCTGGCCGACGAATTCGGCTTCGAAGCCGATCGGCGCGCGGTTGGCGATGATCTGGAGATAATGATCGGTGAGACGGGACAGAAGCGACCGGCTCGGCACCTGGCTGATGCGGATGATGTTGCCGGCCAGGCCGCATTCCTCGCGCAGGGCGCGGCCGATGAAGGCCACCGTGGGATCGTCGCTGTCGGTCGAGAAATCGAGCAGGACGCTGTTCGGTCCGAAATCATCGATATTGTGCGGTTCGAGATCGACGATCAGCGGATAGGGCCGGCCTTCGAGCAGCGACACCCAATAATTATAGGCGCGGACGTGCATGCGCCGCTCGTCGATGCCGATTTCGGGCGGCGCCTCGATGACCGCTTCCTCGTCGCGCGGCGCGCCGAAGTCGGCCTCGTCCTCAAAGGCCCGCACATTGTCCATTCACGCTGTCCTTGCGTCTGTCATTCGTCGCATGGACATGCACCCGGCATGGTTGAGAAAGCGTTAAGCCTTTGGTTGCGTTGCCAGGAATCCCCTGCATGCGCCGATCCGCGAGCGGCATCCGCACCACGTCGCTTGTCATCCGCCATAGCCGCTGATAAGGCGCGGCCTCCTTCGGATAGGCCGCTTTAGCTCAGCTGGTAGAGCACATCATTCGTAATGATGGGGTCAGGTGTTCGAGTCACCTAAGCGGCACCATTCCTTTCCGAACGGAATTCCAACATGCCCAGCCGAAAGGCCTTTCCAGAAGTCATCAATCGATCTCCAAGAGTCTACTGGTCACCAGGAATCCGACATTCGCCTTCGACCTGCTTTGGATATCCGTCTACCCTCGCAAACTTCGAACCATCCCAGACGAGTGTTTCAAACACGCATTTTGCGCTGTTGCCGCTCCCAACCTGCCACGTCGCGAGCAGCAAATTGCTGCCGCGCTGAGTGCGGACGTTCAGGTTCATATGATCCTCGCCGCCCAAGGTTCATGATTGCCCCCAATCCCTGGTTGTGAGCTTTCAGGAGGTGTTCATCCGGCTCAACCGTTAAAGACCGGCCCTGAGAAGTTCATGACACGCTGCTGCCTAAACGTAACGCGGGTAAGAGCTTTCACCTGATGCCCACAAAGCCGGGTGCAACTCAGTCTGACGACGTCGGAGCCTCCGTTGCTTGGCGGGCCCTCCGGTGCATGACCATAGCGCCCAGCGCCGGGATCAGGCCAGCTGTGAAGGCGATCAGCCCGTCTGTCGTCGGGAGTGCGTGCAAATGCATGAGCGCCGACAACGCCTCCACCCTGGTGAAAGCGAGCGCCGAAGCGATGGCGCAGAGCGCCACTAGATACGCCGCCCAAGTGCTCCCGCGACTCAGCGAGAGGAGCAGGATCGCAAGTGAAACGACGAGCGTGACGAGGGCCATCGAGCGCGCATGTTCTGGGGTTTCCCCCCCGTGCACGGTAAGGACGAAAATGGCGAGAATCGCCATCGCGATGGCCATGCCGGTCGCGACGATCGTCATCCACTCAAACGCGAGGAAAAAGCCGGCCGGGTCTGATCTTCGCGTCGCGAGCCTGCCGTCTGCGGGCTTTTGAAAGCCCAATATCGCGGCGGGGTGGATGAGAAGCTCAAGCCAGACGATGTGGACCGGAAGATAGAGCAGCGGAAAGCCCAGCAGGGGAATGATCGCAGCGGTCGCGACCAGCGGAATGTGAACCATCAGCAGGAAGGCGAAGCTCATACGGAGATTCTGGAAGATCTGCCGGCCTTCCGCGATTGCCGCGACGATCGTGCTGAAATTGTCGTCCATGAGCACGATCTGACTGACTTCCCGAGCGCTGCGCGTCCCGCGAAGGCCCATCGCAATGCCGACGTCCGCAGCGCGCAAGGCCGGCGCGTCATTGACCCCGTCGCCGGTCACCACGACAATGCGCCCCGCGCGTTGCAAGGCCTGCACGACCAGCACCTTCTGGGCGGGCGTGGCACGGGCCACGACGGTGAGTTGCCGCAACTCGTCCTTCCCCATATCCGCTAGCGCTGCTTCGAGGCGGTCGCCCGAAATCGGCAAGGGATCGTCCGCCAGCGCGGCCTCCCTGGCGATCGCCGCAGCCGTGTCGAGATGGTCGCCTGTTACCATGACGATCTGGATGCCCGCCCGCCGCGCCTCGGCCATTGCTTCCTGGACGCCCGTTCGTATCGGATCAGTGACCGCGATTAGCCCGGCGAACTGGAAACCCTCGTTCGGTTCCGATGATGGCTTTGCCTCTGAGAGGAGCCAGCCGCAGCCGAGGACCTTCTTACCCTGACCCGACAGCGCGCGCACCGTCTCCAGCCAGCGGTCCCGTTCCTGCGGCCCCATTTCGCACAGGTCGAGGATCGTTTCGGCGGCGCCCTTGACCGAGGCCAGCATCGGCTCGCCCGGCCTTGCCCAGACGGCGGTCTCCCGCCGTCGTCCCTCGGTGAATGGGAAGAGACGCACCCGGGCCCAACCGACCTCTGCCGAGGGTGCCCGCTCGAGGATCGCCGAGTCGAGTGGATCGCCGGAATCGCCACGGGCAGCAAGGGCAGCGACCTTCATCAGCCACCCCTTTTCGACGCCTGTGGCGGGCACCGCGTCGCTGAATGTAAGCCTTCCTTCGGTGATGGTCCCCGTCTTATCGCTGCAGATCGCCGATGCGCGCCCGATACTCTCGACGGCGACGGCGCGGCGAACCAACGCCTTGCGCCGGGCCAGCCGGTAAACGCCGACTCCGAGAAAGAAGGTGAGGACGACCGGAAACTCCTCGGGGATCGCCGCGACGGCGAGCGTGGCAGCGCTCAGGAAGGCGTCGGCCCATCCGAACCCCTGCGACAGCCGGACTCCGGCAAGCAGGAGGCAGATTATGAGTGCCGCGACTAGCAGGATCTTCACAAGCCGCCCGACAGCATCCTGGAGCGGCGTTCGGCCTTGCGGGCCCTGGACGACGGAGCGTACGACTTCGCCGTAAAGGGTGTCGCCGCCAACCAGCAGAATCCGCACGTGCGCCGTTCCCGTCAGCAGACGAGTGCCGGCAAAGACCCACGCCGCTTCGGGTGGTGGCGCCCGCCTGGAATATGCGCTTTTCGCGACCGGAAAGGCTTCGCCCGTGAGCGAGGACTCCTCGGCTTGAAGACCAGCCCCAAACAGGACGATGCCATCAGCCGGAAAGGACTCGCCGGGTGAAACGATCGCGAGATCGCCGGCCACGACCTGGTCGGCGGCGATCCGGCGCCGAACGCCGTCACGCACGACGGTGGCCTCTTCGGCCAGCGCACTGCTGAGCCCCTCGATCGACGCCTGGGTTCGCCGGTGGAGATAGAAATCCATTGCCAGCAGCGGCGCGATCGCGGCCAGCAGCACCGCCGCATCCGTATATTGGCCGAGGAGGCCGAACAGGCCGCTCGTCAGCAGCAGGAACCAGAGCATCGGATCGCCTACTGCGTCTCGGACGGTCGCCGTGCGCGACCGAGGCACGTGCTCGGCGATCAGGTTATTCCCGAAGCGCTGCCCGAATGTGGACACCTCGGTCTCTGAGAGACCCACATCAGCCCCCATCGCGAGCAAATGCTCCCGATCGGCCGGGACATCTCGCTTCACGAGACGAGTCTTGCGGACGCTTTCACTCCCGCACCACCAGCACGGAACAGCGGGCGTGGCGCACGACGCGCGAGGCGTTCGCCCCGATCAGCCAGTCCCGCATCTCGGGGCGACGCGAGGCGAGGACGATCAGGTCAGCCTCGACCTGCTGCGCCAGGTCGAGGATCCCGCCGCCGATGCTGCCAGTGCCGACCCTGGTTTCCAGCTGTGTCTCGCTGCGCAATTCTTCGGCAAGCAGGCCCAGGCGGGCGCTCGCGGTGGACAGAAGCTCCCGATATCCGATCGCTGACCATTGCACCTCCCGCGCGGCCGCCTTGTCCTCGACAACGGTCGCCAAGGTCACCCGAGCCTTGAAGCATAGTGCCAGCGCGACCGCTGTCGGCACCGCTTTCGACCAGGAACTGGGCTCCTCCAGGTCGACGGGGACAAGGATACTGGAGTACAATTATCGTCCCCTGAAAGGTCGTTTGGCTCCGTGCCAGCGCGCCACAAGGATTTCTCGCAGAGCCATCCACAGGGGCGTATCCGGAAATTCCCTTAACGACCAGAGCAGGAAGCGATCCTAACCTCGTCGCCTGAGGAGGAATAGGCGCTTGGCGATGCAAACCCTTTCCACCACCGGTCCATCGGGTAGAATTCGAGTCCAGGATCTGCCGCTCCGGCTGTTGCAGCTAATGTTGCGGTCAGCCGCCCATCAGGGCGTATATCTCGAGTCGGCTTCAGGATAATGGCTCCGCGCTCACATGCGCGGCGCAACCAAGTGCGGACGAGACTGTCAGTGTGTATCACCGGTCATGCCCTTGAGCTCCGGTGCTGGAGAGACGTCGTACTCCGCTCAGCGGAGAACCATGTTGCACCCACTAATAATTGAAGATGAGTCGCTGATAGCGATGTCGATCGAGGCAATCCTCAGAGACTGTGGCTTCACCTCCTTCTCCTTAGCAAAGTCAAGCGAGGAAGCTATTACGGCAGCTCAACCCAGGTGCCCCGACCTCATCACCGCCGACGTTCAGTTAAGGCCGGGTTGCGGCATAGAATCTGTCAACGCGATCTGCAGCGGTCCGCCAATCCCTACAATATTTGTTATCGGAAGCCCCAGCGAAGTGGTAAGCCGGATGCCTCAGCACCTGATGGTGGTGAAACCCTTTTCCGACCAAGCAGTGATGAGGGCCCGTCAGATTGGCTCTTGCACCCTCTCAAAGGCAAAGTTGATGCCATCCGCCCTCAAATCTGTTCCCGTCACATCAACCGCCCTAGGCATGGCTCTGATTGCGTCATCCAATGCTCCCTTGCTCCTGCTTGCCGAAGACCTCACCGTAATCGCCGCCAGCAGTTCGTTCTGCTGCGAGTTCGGCATTGACCCCGCCACAGTCGAAGGCACCAAGCTTGCAAACTTGGGCGCGGGCGAATGGGACGTGCCCCAGTTGAATTCATTGCTCGAAGCTACTCTTGGCGGAGCGGCGGCCATCGATGCCTATGAAATGGATCTCGTTCGCGAAGGCGAGGATTCTTCCTGTCTCCTGCTCAATGCCCACAAGCTTGATTATGGCGACGAAGAGAATCCCCGAATCGTGCTCGCAGTCACGGACATTACATCCGCCCGCTTGGCGGAGAAGTTGAAGGACGATCTGCTTCAAAGAAACCAGATTCTGCTGCAGGAGCTCCAGCATCGAGTGGCCAACAGCCTCCAGATCATTGCAAGCGTGCTGATGCAAAGTGCCCGTCGCGTGCAGTCCGAAGAGACCCGAACACATCTTCACAATGCACATCATAGAGTCATGTCGATCGCCACACTCCAAAAGCAGCTGGCTATCAGGAGCACGGACAAGGTCGAGCTGAGAAAATATCTGAAGGAACTGTGCGCCAGCATCGGCGCGTCGATGATCGACGATCCGGATCGGGTCTCCTTGGTTTCCAAGGCCGACGACACCGTAACCACGGCCAATGTGTCCGTAAGCCTTGGTCTGATCGTCACCGAATTAGTCATCAATTCGTTGAAACATGCCTTCCCCGGCCGGAACCAGAAGGGGAAGATCAACGTCGGCTACCTGACGAATGACGGGGGTTGGACCCTGACAGTCGAAGACGACGGCAGCGGAATGTCAGTGGAAGATGACGCCAAGCCTGGATTGGGGACGGGCATCGTCGAAGCTCTCGCCAGGCAACTTGATGCCACAGTCAAAGTGACGGACCGGCACCCCGGCACAAAGGTATCGGTTGTTCGCGCCCCATGATGGCGAGCCTGATGCTCAACAGCCGCCTCGCTTGGGCCCGACGAGGGCTATCGCGCGTTGGCGAGATATGAAAAGCAGACCATCACACATCAAGATCGTCAATTTCATGTTGGGCACGTTCCTGATCTCGCTGCCTTCCATGATCATCGCCTACAGGCTCGCGACCGCTTAGCGCCCTTTTGGCCAAGCATCAGACTCCTGGAGCGCCGAGCCACCTCCCCCGGTCTGCGGCGCTCCCTTTTTTATCCTCAAGGTTCTGAACGCGTAGCCGGTGTATCGCGGCCGCACCTTGGCTATTCCAATTCACGGGTTCAGATAATCCGTGGGCTCGGCCTTACTCACGCTCGGGCGATCATTCAGGTCTTCCAGCCGCAGACCGCCTGGCGCCTCATTGTCCTCGTGCGGAGTGGTGCGCCGTCCGCCGCCGGCTTGCACGTCGCTATCATAATCCTCGCCGGGATTTTCGCCGCCCGCGCCAGAGCCGCTGCCGTGAACCTCTCCAGTCTTCCGGTCAAAAGCCGCCCGCTGTCCTTGATTGCCCGCTCCTGGTTCGTTTTCGTGGCTCATCGTTCTGACTCCCATGCAATGCACGGAAGCAACAACCGATCGCGTGTCCCGTTCCTTCAAGGACCGGCCGGCGGGATCAAAGCGGAGAATCCGCCCCGAGGTGAAGATAGTTCGGGTGGAAGTCGGCGATCTTCGCCATGCGCTTCCAGTCGGTAATGACCACGGACCGTTTGTGCCGCTGCGTCAGGCCGTCCGCGTCGAGCGCCCGCAAGGTGCGATTCACATGCACCGAGGTCAATCCGGTCGCGTCGGCTATCTGTTCCTGGGTCATGGGCAGTTCGTAATTGCACTGTTCCCCGAGCCCCGCCGAATCCAGGCGCATAGCGAATTCGCACAGGAGATGGGCCACCCGGGTCTTGGCATTCCTGCGTCCGATATTCGCGGCCCATTCGCGCGTGATGGAGCCATCGACCAGGGTTTCCAGCCAAAGCGCCTTTCCCACCCGCGGTCGCGCGAAAGCCAGATCCTCGATCGCTTCCCTGGGAATGAAAGCCGCCGACACTTCGGTGAGGGTCTCGACGTCGTGATCGGCAACCTTCAACAATGAATTCTGAAGGTCGACCATGTCGCCCGGAATATTGACGTTGACGATCTGCCGCCCCCCGCGCGCGACGATTTTCTGCCTGATGGAGAAGCCGGACACCAGCAGGCAGCAATGGGTCGGACGATCACCCTCGCGGACGATCATTTTATGGGGCGCGATCTGCTTGAACGAAAAAGGCAAAGCGTACACCGCCTCCAGCTCGGCCCGGCCAAGCGTGCTCCACTTCGTCAGCTTGTTGGCCAGGGGAGCCAGTGGTGAATCCGGGTGCATGCGATCTCCTGCTCCGACGGCGCGGATGTAGCGGCCTTTGCTGTGCTTTCACCCGGAAAATGCATTGATCCAGGTTCAAGATCGTGAACTAAATTTTCCGGACAGCGCTTAGGCCGGATGCCACGTTATTATTTCAACCTCTATGACGACGACGTCACCGTAGATGAAGAGGGAAAGGAGCTGCCGGATCTGGAGACCGCGCATACGCATGCCCTGGAAAACGTTCGCGCCATTGCGTGCGAAGAATTGAGGGAAGGCTATCTCCATCTCGCCCACAGGATAGATGTATTGGACGAACAGGGCCGCCTCGCGCTGACCGTGACTTTCAGGGAATCCTTCACCCTGGAGGAATGAGCGTTCCGGCCGCGCACGATCAGCCCATTGTCACGTCGAGGAACATCATGGCGGCAAGGCCGACCATCAGGCCGGCCGTCGCCCGCCCGCGGAACTCGATCCTGCGATGAGTCTGGGGGATGATTTCCGAAGCGACCACATAGATCATCGCGCCGGCGGCAAATCCCAAGCCCCAGGGCAGCAAAGCGGACGACAGGGATACCAGGGTGACCCCGATCAGGCCGCCCACCGGCTCGACCAGACCCGATGCCAGCGCGCCGGCGATCGCACGGCGGGACGAATAGCCCAGGGTCGCAAGCGCGGCGGCGACCGCAAGCCCCTCCGGAATATTCTGGAGCCCGATGCCGAGCGCCGTCGCCGCCCCGGCCGCCATATCGCCGCCGCCGAAGCTGACGCCCACGGCCAGTCCCTCCGGCAAATTGTGCAAGGTGATCGCCGCCACGAAAAGCCAGACGCGGCGGTGGGAGGCGGCATCGGCGATCGCGCCGGGGCCCAGCCCGATGCGATCGAGCGGAGGGACGAAGCGGTTGAGTTGGGCCACAGTCACCGCGCCAAACAGGACCGCGGCGACAATGATCGCAGCGGCGCCTGCACGCCCCGCCCCCTGCACCTGAGCCTGCTCGATGCCGGGGATGATCAGGGAAAAGAAGGATGCCGCCAGCATCACGCCCGCCGCGAAGCCGAGGAACAGATTCTGCTGCTGTTCGGTCGGCCGGCCGATCGTCAGGATCGGCAACGCCCCGATCATTGTGGCGAGCCCGGCGGCAAGGCTTGCCAGGAAGCCGGTCATCAGGATGGATTGGCTCAAACAATATGATCCTTGGCGCGATCTCGGGACAGGAATCGAACCATCCTGCCACCGGCGAGTTCCATCACATCCTATTGAAAGAAATCACTAATCGAGATCAGTTGCGGCCCGTGACCCGGAACGCCGCCGTGTCCGGATGGTTGAGGCAACTCCCCCCGGACGGAGACTTCGAGAATGTTCATGCACAATAAGCGCCTGCAATATACGGTCCGCGTGGCCGAGCCCAACCCCGCTTTGGCTTCGCTGCTGCTCGAACAATTTGGCGGGCCCGACGGGGAGCTCGCCGCCGCCATGCGCTATTTCACCCAGGGCCTGGCAGAGGATGATCCTGGCCGGAAGGACATGCTGCTCGACATCGCGACCGAGGAATTGAGCCATTTGGAAGTGATCGGATCGATCGTCGCCATGCTGAACAAGGGCGTGAAAGCGCAATTGTCCGAAGCGGCGATGGAGGAAGCCGATTTGTATGTGGCCATCAACCAGGGCGGCGACAGCCATACCCAATCGCTCCTTTACGGAGGCGGCCCTTCACTGACCAATTCCTCGGGTGTCCCGTGGACCGCGGCCTATGTCGACAGCCGCGGCGACCCGACTTGCGACCTGCGTTCGAACATCGCCGCCGAAAGCCGCGCCAAGATCATCTACGAGCGGCTGATCAATATTACCGACGATCCCGGGATCAAGGATGCCCTGGGCTTCCTGATGACGCGTGAAGTCGCACACCAGAAGTCCTTCGAGAAGGCGCTCTATGCGATCGAAGACAATTTCCCGCCGGGAAAATTGCCCGGCATCGCGCGCTACGCCAACGTCTATGTCAACACCTCGCAAGGTGAAGGCGACAGCAGCGGACCGTGGAACGAGGGCGATCAATGGGAGCGTATCGACGATCTCGAGGAAACCATGCCGATCGATGCTGGCGACGGCACTGCCACGGTCGGTCTGCCAAAGGCCGATTTGAAGCTGCTCGAAAAGCTGGCCACGCGCACGAAATCGGACCCCGCGAGCAACCCCACGACGGGCGTCGATCTGGGTGCAGGACCGGGCGCCGGCAAGACGACGGACCGCGACCATGGAGGCGCGGCGGACATCGAAACCGCTTCCGCCGATGCGGACAAGCTGGCCAAGGCTTCGCCCAAGAAGAAGTGATCGGAGCGGCGTGCGGCCAGGCAGGTGCCTCGGCCAGGCCAGGTCCAAAACATTTGAATTGAGCCTGATTCATCTCATCGGCGGAGGCGCCAAGCGCCTCCGCTTCAAAACGGTGCGGGTCTAGGCACCTGCCGGCCTTCGCTCTATTCCGCGGGTCCCGTCCCACCGATCGGCAGACCATGCGCCTCCAAGGCTTCGACATTTCCGGCTTCCTGCGCGACCATTGGCAGCGCCGACCGTTGCTGATCCGGAATCCTTGGACGCACTGGGAAAATCCGATCGATCCCGGGGAATTGGCCGGCCTTGCCTGCGAACCGGACGTGGAATCGCGGCTGATCACCGAAACGGGCGACAAGTGGAAGGTCGAGCATGGGCCGATCGACGAGCGGCGCTTCCGCCGGCTCGGCGAGCGGCAATGGACTTTGCTGGTACAGGCCGTGGACCATCACGTGCCGGAGGTCGCTTCCTTGATCGCGCCCTTTCGCTTCATTCCCAATTGGCGGATCGACGATGTCATGGTCAGCTGCGCCGCCGACGGGGGCGGCGTCGGGCCCCATTTCGATCATTATGACGTGTTCCTGATCCAGGGCCTCGGCAAACGCCGCTGGCGGGTCGGCACCTCAAGCGAGCCGGGCGCGGCCACCTTGCCGCACGACGATCTGCGCCTGCTGGCCGATTTCGAGCCGGGCGAGGAATGGGTGCTGGAGCCAGGCGACATTCTGTACGTGCCGCCGGGCTTCGGTCACGAAGGCGTCGCGGTCGGCGATGATTGCATGACCTATTCGATCGGCTTTCGGGCGCCGTCGCGCGGCGAATTGATCAGCCACTGGTCCGATCACCTGATCGACCAGTTCGCGGAGGATGATCGTTACACCGATCCCGATCTGGCGGCGCAGGAGAATCCTGGCGAGATCCCGGCTCATGCGATCGCAACGCTGCATGAGATGGTGACCGAGAAGATGCTGGACCGGGACGCGTTCGCCCGCTGGTTCGGCCTCCACAGCAGCTCGCCGAAATATGCCGAGCTGGACTGGCGGCCGGAAATGCCGACCACGATGACGGCGATGCGCCTGCATCTCGCCGCCCGGCCGATCTTGCGCCGCAATCCGGCGAGCCGCTTCTCCTTCGTCCGGCAAGGAGCGGAACAGGTGCTGCTGTTCGTCGACGGCCAATGTTTCGAATGCGCCAGTGAAACGCGCACCTTTGCCGAACTGGTTTGCGCGCAGGACATCGTGACGGTCACACCAAAGCTGATCGATTCCGACGCCGTGATGGATCTTGCGGCCACGCTCTACAACCAAGGCAGCCTGGGCTTGGACGAACAGAGCGAGGGGGCCCACGCCTAGACCATAGAGCCTGATTCACCTCAAACGACCAGGCCTAAGCCAGCGCGGCCTCTCGCCAGGCCCCGGGCGCCATGCCTTCGACCGTCCAATCGCCGATGCGCCATCGCACGAGGCGCAGGGTCGGGTGGCCGACGGCCGCCGTCATCCTGCGCACCTGCCGGTTTCGGCCCTCGCGAATCGTCAGGCTCAGCCAGCAATCGGGTACGCTCTTGCGAAAGCGGATCGGCGGATCGCGCGGCCAGAGCGGCGGGGCGCCAACGACCTCCGCTTCGGCCGGCCGGGTCACCCCGTCCTTCAGCTCCACGCCTTGCCGCAGCCGATCGAGGGCGGCCTCCCCGACCGCGCCTTCGACCTGCACGAAATAGGTCTTCGCCATCTTGAACCGAGGATCGGCGATGCGGGCCTGGAACCTGCCATTGTCGGTCAGCAGGAGCAGCCCTTCACTGTCGCGATCGAGCCGGCCCGCGGGATAGACGCCCGGCAGGCGAATGAAGTCCGACAGAGTGGCCCGCGCGGATTCCGCGCCGCGGTCCGTGAACTGCGACAGAACGCCATAGGGCTTGTTGAACAGGATCAGCCGGGACACGGGAGCATCCGATCTCCGTGGATTTGCGAAAACAGGCGGGCAACGGTGAAGGGCCCATCGTCCTGGATCGTGGAATATTACGAAACGAGGCCGCTGTCGCCCCACGGCCGGTTGGGCACGGCGAGCGGCCCGTCCAGGCGCACTAAATCTAATCTAAGTTATAGCGATCGTAGAGATTTTTTTCACTTCCTGGGGATATTGGGGAGCGATGATATCGGTTCAACTCACCCCCATTCGACCGGAACGGAAGTTCCACCGCAAGAACGTCTCTACAGTGGCCGGCTATCGGAGCGGCATGATCCGGGCGACAGTCGAGATCGCGGATTTGTCCGTTGCGGGGCTGAAGATCGTGACGGCCAGCCCGATGAGTGTCGGAAGCCGCATCTGGATCAGGATTCCGATGCTGGAACCGCAGGAATGCGTCATCGCCTGGGTGGATGGTTGCACGGCGGGGTGCCGCTTCGAAAAACCCCTCCACCCCGCCGTTCTGGACGTACTCGTCCAGACTCATGCAGCCGGGCGCTGAATCAGCGATGCCTAATTAGGGTCCGGACCCCAGGCAGCCGCATGAGTTTCTGACCTGCCCGGATCCGGCACCCCTCCTCGATGTCTTGGCAAAGGGCGAAGCCCGGTGGCGCAAAGAGGAGTATGGTCGAACCATGTTCGAACCAGCCCATTTCCTCGCCCTTGGCGATCCGCGCGGCGCAGGCGATACGCCTGGGACCGCCGGCCCGGATGGACCGACTCGCGTCCAGAAAATGCAGGCGAATGCTGGCCACCAGAATCGCCGCGACCGGAACGAGCATGATGCTATGGCCGTGCCGATCCAGTCGGGCCCGGATCGATGCCCGCTCGTTCTTGCAGAACAGATTCTCGACCCGTTTCAGCGCGATCGGATTGACGTTCCAGGTGTCGCCCGATCGATAGACCACCTGTTCGACGGTCAGATCGTGGGGCGCATGAAAGCGATGATACATGCCGGCGGTGAGACGAAGGGTGGCATATTGCCCGCCTTCGAAGAGCGACGCATCTTCGTCGTCGCCCAGCAAGTCCGTCAGCGCATATGGGAAGCCCTTGGCCTGGTAGAGCCGGCCTTCCCGGATGCGCCCGCACGCGCCGACGATCGCATCGCATGGGCTCGCCAATATGTCCGGGTCCGGATCGAAGATACGGGCGCCTTCCTTCAAAGCTCGCGTGAAACCATCGTGCAGGCTCTTGAACCGCGATGAGGCCGCGTCGCTCAAATCCACGTCCGCGAAGAAGCGCCACAAGGCGATCGAGGCGGTCCGGATCAAGGGCTGCTCGATCTTGCTGAACCAGCCCATGAACCGGGTGGCGGCGCGCCGGGGCAGGCGGTTGGTAAGAAGGAAGTTGATGTCCTCCTGCAGCAGGATTTTCGAGATAGCGTGCCGCATTGTCAAAAATCGGTCTCGCAAAGCCTGTAGCGCCAGAGCCGGTGACCACCGGATTGAGCATGATCGCCGCATATTCGGCAGGCGCCGCCCTGCTCGTCGCCTCTTTCACGAAGGGCCGCGAGCGGCTTGCCTTGTCGCGAGCCAAGCATGGATCGCTCGCCGGCCATGTCCGCCTGGCCAAGCGCATCGCTTCGTTCATTCCCTATTATGCGCATGGGCCGGATCTTTTCTTTCGAATCGACGGCGCGCCCGAAGCGATCGCGGCGAAGCGGCGCGAGGGCTTCGAGCGCCTGTCCCGCCTGTTCCAGAAGCGTTTCCCGAAGAGCCTGGCGCTGACCTGCGAGGTCAGGACGGGCCTTTCCGACCTTCAGTTCACCGCCACCTATCGGGTCCCTTTCCAGTTCCGGAAGATGGTCGGCGAGCATCTCGCCGTCGGCGCCTTCCTGCAGGCGTCGGACGGCGTCACCGTCACCGATCTCGACGGCAACCTTTTCTACGACCTGACCGGATCCTATGGGGTCAATCTGTTCGGCTATGATTTCTACAAGAGCTGCATCCGCGAGGCCGTCGAGCAAGTGGATGCGCTCGGGCCGGTCCTGGGTTCTTATCATCCCGTCGTGGCCGACAATGTCCAACGCCTGAAAGCGATATCGGGACTGGACGAGATGTCGTTCCACATGTCGGGCACGGAAGCGGTGATGCAGGCGGTGCGGCTCGCCCGCTATCATAGCGGACGCAGTCACGTGGTCCGCTTCTGCGGGGCCTATCATGGCTGGTGGGACGATGTGCAGCCGGGCGTCGGCAACCCGCTGCCGGCGAACCGCACCTACACCTTGGCCGACATGTCCGAAAGGACTCTGACGGTGCTGGCCCGGCGCCGCAACATTGCCTGCGTGCTCGTCAATCCGCTGCAGGCGCTTCATCCCAACCAGGCGGCGCCATCCGATTCCACCCTGATCGACAGCGGTCGGCGGGCGGGGTTCGACCGCGACGCCTATGGCGCCTGGCTGAAGCGACTGGCCGAAGTCTGTGCCGCAAACGGAATCATCCTGATCTTCGACGAGATATTCGTCGGCTTTCGCCTCGCCCCGGGCGGGGCCGCGGAATATTTCGGCATCCGGCCCGACATGATCACCTATGGCAAGACCTTGGGGGGCGGACTTCCGATCGGAGTGTTGTGCGGCCGCGCCAGTTTGATGAGGCGCTTTCGCGACGGCCGGCCGGCCGACATCTGCTTCGCCCGCGGGACCTTCAACGCCCATCCCTATGTCATGGGGGCGATGAACGCCTTTCTGCGTCGGCTGGAAACGCCGGCGGTGCGGGCGCTCTATGCGAATCTGGACGCGCGCTGGAACCACCGTGCCGAAGCGATCAACCGTCGTCTCGCCGAGCAGGATCTGCCGGTCGAGGTCGCCAATCTTTCGTCGATCTGGACGGTCTGCTACACGCGGCCGTCGCGCTACAATTGGATGTTCCAATATTATCTCAGAGCGGAAGGATTGGCGCTGAGCTGGGTCGGGACGGGCCGGCTGATCTTCAGCCTCGATCATGGCGACGCGGAATTCGAAGCGGTCGCCGACCGCTTCATTGCCGCCGCCAAGGCGATGCGCGACGACGGCTGGTGGTGGAGCAATCCAGGCACCACCAACCGCAGGCTCCGCCGCGACATCCTGAAGGAAATATTGGGGCGCCGGCTTCGCTGACCCGGACCGGTGCATGATCGGATTGGACAAGCGGCGCCCCGCATGGGCCTGGGTCAATGCGCCTCGTGGACCAGGCCGACGTCCATGCCCCGCCGCTGCCGGATGAGGCGCAAAGGCGCCCTGTGATAGAGTTTGATGTCGTTGAACGGATCGGTGACGATCTTCGTCGCCCAGACCAGTCCGGTCCTGACATCGTGGATGAAGAAGAGTTGGATGGTCCGGAAGACGAGGCCGCCAATGCCGAGCATCAGCCACATCAGGCCGACATGGCGCACGAACTCCACGAATCCGTGATGCATTTCGAACAGACCGAAAAGGGTCGGATTGAAGAAGAGGAAGAGCGGGCTCAGTGCCCAGAGGGTCATGAACACCCATTTGCGGGCGAGATTGTAGCCCAGCTTGACCTCTTCCTTATATTCGTGAGTCGCCTGATTGATCTCGTCATAACCCTTGGGCTCGAAGAAGAAGTGACCGGCCTGGCGGCTGAGCATCGCCACGCACCATGCGAGAAGGCTGGCGACTGCCACATCCTTGAAGGCGATCACATAAGCGGAGACGAAAGTGCAGGCACTGACGAAGTGCAGGCTCTGGTTGACCAGGCTGTGGTGATAATAACGATGATCGTCCCACCGTTGTTCGGCGAGGAGTTCCCTGAAGCTGCTCATCAATCCACCTCATTCACAAGTTCGAGCGTGGGCCCGGTAGCCGCTTCCACCTTCACGAATCGAAGCAGGAAGAAGTGACCGAAGGGCGGCAGGGGACGCCGCTCCTCTAGCTGGATCGAAGGCTTGCCGTTCGCCCAGCCAAGATAACGGGACCAGGGGAATTCGGTGCGCCAGCCGAGGCGGCCCGTCAGCGGCATCAGGCCCTTTTCGATGGCGCCGCGCATGCCCCGTTCGGCACCGATGCGGGTGGTGATGATGATTTCCCCGCCCGGCCTCACCACCCGCGCGAACTCGTCCAGCGCCCGTTCCGGATTGGGCACGGCGGTGACGACATATTGCGCGACCACGACGTCGAAGAAATCGTCGGCATAGGCGAGACGCTCCGCATCCATCACCTCTACGGCATCGATGTTGGAAAGGCCGAGCCGGTCGACGCGCCGGCGTGCCTTTTCGAGCATTGGCACGGAAATATCGACGCCGTGGATACGGCATGCGTCCGAATATGAAGGCAGGGAAAGGCCGGTGCCCACACCCACTTCGAGGACACGTCCGCCCACCTTTTCCGCCGCGTCGACCGCAGCGTTGCGGCCGAGGCGGAACACCGGCCCGAACATGAGATCATAAATGGGCGCCCAGCGGCCATAGACGGCGGCGATCCGGTCTGCATCCGCCACGAAGCCATTGACGTGGGGTCCCTGCTTTCGTCGATTTTCGAACGACTTCCGCGCGACGGAAGAGAAACCAGCGTCGGCTTCCGGCATGCCAATATCACCTCTTCACTTCGCTTCATCAGCCAAGTCGCGCCAAGGACTGGTTCGACGGATCATGAAGCTTCTTAAATCGTCCTGGTGACAGCCTTTGCATCGGACTTATTTCATTTTCACGACACGCCGGACAGAACACAGATGTTCTTTCCGATAGTCAAAAGTCGGTCACAAAGACGCAACCAACACGACTTGTTCTTCGCCTGAAGGCGGCCTCATGAACGCATTTCAACCGAGCCACTAGGAACCACGGGGATGGCGTCTTCATCAAGATTGGTGGAAGCTCTTCGGGAAGCGCCGAGGCCGATGGCCAAGGAGCAGGCGCAGCAGCCGGTGCTGCCGGGATGGATCCAGGACCCCGAGCATCGCGAGCCGCATGGACCGCGCCTCGGTTTCCGCACCGTGTGGATTTCGGACCTTCATCTGGGAACCCCCGGATGCAATGCGGAACTGCTGTTCGATTTCCTCCGCTCCATCCAGTGCGACACGCTCTATCTGGTCGGCGACATCATCGACGGCTGGCAGCTGCGGAAGGGCTGGTATTGGCCGCCGCGGCACAACGACGTCGTCCGCTGCGTGCTGAAGCAGGCCAAACGCGGGACGCGCGTGATCTATATTCCCGGCAATCATGACGAAGCCTTCCGGGACTATGTCGGCCTGCATTTCGGCGGCGTCGAATTGCTGCCGGAAGATATCCACGTCACCGCCGACGGCCGCCGCCTGCTGGTGTTGCACGGCGACATGTTCGACAATGTCGTCCTCTATGCCAGGTGGCTCGCCTTCCTTGGCGACCATGCCTACACCTTGCTGCTCAAGAGCAATGCCCTCGTCAACGCCTTCCGGCGCATGTTCGGCCTGCCATATTGGTCACTGGCGGCCCACCTCAAGAAGCGCGTCAAGAATGCCGTCCAGTTCATTTCCCGCTTCGAGGAAGTGGTCGCCCATGCCGCGCTCGACCGGGGCGTGGAGGGAGTGGTGTGCGGCCACATCCACTCCGCCGAAATCCGGCAGTTCGGCAGCATCACTTACTATAATGACGGCGACTGGGTCGAAAGCTGCACCGCCCTGGTCGAGCATTTTGACGGCCGGATGGAAATCATCGACTGGGCCGCGCGGAAGCGCGAGAGCGCCAGGATAAGGGCCGAGGCCAAACCGCGATTGGCGGTACCGGCTTGAGGATCGCGCTCGTCACCGACGCCTGGCACCCGCAGGTCAATGGCGTTGTCCGGACCCTGGGAATGACGGTCGACGGCCTTCGCGGCCTTGGCCATCACGTGGAAACGGTCACGCCCGACCAGTTCGCCGCCGTGCCTTGTCCCTCCTATCCGGAAATACGCCTGGCGCTCGGCTGCGGAAGAAGGGTCGGCCGCCGCTTGACGGACCATGATCCCGATGCGGTGCATATCGCTACCGAAGGTCCGCTTGGCTGGGCGGCACGGCGATGGTGCCTGAAGCGGGACATGCCCTTCACCACGTCCTTCCATACCCGCTTCCCGGATTATGTCGCGGCCCGTACCCGCCTGCCGGCCGACTGGTTCTGGCCGGCGGTTCGCCGCTTCCACGGGCCTGCGCGCCGGGTCTTCGCCGCCACCGAGACGCTCGCCGCCGAACTTCGCCAGCGGGGACTGCCGCGCACCCATATCTGGTCGCGCGGCGTGGACGTGACCGCATTCTCCCCGGATCGCCCGCTTCTGCCCGCGATGGCCGGCCTGCGACGACCAATCCAGCTCTATGTCGGCCGGGTCGCGATCGAGAAGAATATCGAGGCGTTCCTGACTAGCCGGGTCGAGGGGAGCAAGATCGTGGTGGGCGACGGCCCCGCCCGGGAAGCGCTGCAGCGCCGCTTTCCGGAGGTGCACTTCCCCGGCATGCTTCATGGCGGGGATTTGGCGTCGGCTTATGCCTCTGCCGACGTCTTCGTCTTCCCGAGCCGCACGGACACGTTCGGACTGGTGATGGTCGAGGCGCTCGCCAGCGGGCTTCCCGTCGCGGCTTATCCGGTGCGCGGCCCGATCGACGTCGTCGGTGCGGAAGGGCGCGGCATCGGCAGGCGCAGCAGCCATCGGATCGGCGCCTTGGACGAGGATCTGGACACGGCGATACGGGCCGCGCTCACTGTGGACCGGAAGGCGTGTGTCGAGGAGGGGCGCCGATTCAGCTGGCACGCCTGCACCGCACAGTTTCTGGCGGGACTGCAGCCGCGCCATGCGGCCATGCCGGCGGCAGCCAAGAGCCGGATATCCGTAGATCCGGGCGCGCCTTCGAAGGCGCTAATCGGCGCAACCAAGCTCGGCTGACGCTCAGCTCAGCGCCGCGCCAGGCCGAGCGCGCGCAGCAGCATCCAAACCGCCGCCGCCGATGCGACCGCCAGCAGCCCGGCCAGAAGGGTGCCGATCGGCGACGTCGCCCACGGCAAACCGCCGGTATTCATGCCGAATATGCCCGTGATGAAGGTTGCCGGCAGCACCAGCGCGGTCAGGATCGAAAGCACATAGAGATTCTGGTTGGTTCGCTGCGCCGCCTGCGAATCCATTTCGTCGCGCAAGAGACGCAATTGGGTCTGGGTCGCGACCACATCCGCATCGACGGCGAGGATACGCTGGGAAACCCGCTCCACCGTCGGAAGCAGGGCCTCCGGCAGATCCTCGTCCTGCTCGATGCGCTGGAAGACGGCGCGCATCCCGCCGAGCAAGCGGTGAAGCTGCACGGCCCGCCGGCGGACATTGGCCATGGCGCGCGCATCGGGCGAGCGGCCGTCATCGAGCAGATCGTCTTCGGCCTTCAGCACCGTTTCGTTGAGGCCGCGCACCAGATCCGTCTCCGCTTCGATCACCGCATCGACCAGCAGATCGAGCGCGGTGGCGGCGGTCGGCACCCGCGCGCCCGCCGCGATCCGTCCGCGGATGATATCGGCGCATCGGAGCGGGTGGTGGCGGGCAGTGACGATGAAGCGCGGGCCCAGCACGAAACGCAGCGCTCCCACCCGATCGACGATCCGGGCATCGAAGTCCCGCTCGAAATCGTGGAGCACGCAGCCGAGGAAACCCTGGTCGACCAATGCACTTTGGTGCACATCCTTCGCCAGCAGCAACGTCCGTATTGCTTCCGGAAATGCGGTTTCGTTCTCGATCCAGTGCCGGGCCCGCTGGTCGACCAGGTTGAGATGCAGTCAGCGAAACAGCCCGGCATCCTCGCCTGGAAGGGCCAAGCGTTCGATTTCCGATATGTCTCCGCCGGTAAAATCCAGGCCCCAGATGAGCTCCGCCGAAGATCGGCCCGGTCCGCCGCGAACGAGATCCTGCATTGAGGCACTCCTGTGCAGCAGCCTGTGCGAGTCTCCGGATCATTGACCCCGAATGCGACGGTATCAAGACTGCCGAAGCCGGGGACGAAGACGACCGGCAGAAGTGACGCAAGGGCAAGCGGAGCCATGGCCGCCCGCTGCGCGCTTGTCACGGCAGAAGCAGCGGCTAGGGTCCGCTCGCAAGAATCGCACGGCCTGGCCGGCGGCGCCGAACGAAAAGGAAATGCCCGAATGTCCGACGAGTTGATCCTGACAGAGGAGGATCAGGAGACCTTTGTCCCGCGGGATCATGACTGGCTTTTGCTGCAACTCGTCAATTGGGCGAAGCTCGGGATCGAAACCGGCGTGACATTGTGCGTCGGCGGGCAGCTGGTGTCGGGAACCTTATGCAGCCAGAAGCAATATCTGGAGGCGATGCGATCGGCTTTTTCGGCCAATCTGAAGGGATCGCAGGCGGTAGCCGGGGCGCTCGACGAGGCCTTCGCCTCCATGCTGAAGTCGACCGCGGAGACGGACAGTCTGCCGCAGCCGAATCCAAAATATATCCACCTCAAGGACGCGCGCGTCTTCGGCGGCGCCACCGCGATGCCCACTGCCCATGGCGTGTGGTGGCGGGGCAGGATCGCGGAGGTGGACGGGTTCCATTTGGGCGCGCTGAAGAGCGCTTGAGACCCATATAGACGGATCCGCCGCGTGCCGATCAATCCGGCTTCAGATCGGGACGCTCCGCCACCTGGATTGTTTTGCCTGCCCGCAGGGCAATGACCAAACCCGCCAGCGCGAGCAATCCGCCCGCGGCCGCCAAAGTGGACCAGCGATAGCCTTCGAACAGGGTCGACAGCGTCATGGCGATAACCGGTACGAGCACGCTCGAATAGGCTGCCTTCGCAGGCCCGATCTTCCGGATCAGCGAGAAATAGAAGGTGAAAGCCAAAGCCGAAGCGAGCAGGCCCAGATAGAGAAGCCCAACCCAGTAACCCAGGCGATATTCGATCGACGGCGGCCCATAGAACAGCCAGGCTGTAACGACATTGGCGATCACGCCATAAGTCATGCCCCAGGCCAGCATGGCCGCTATCGGACGCCGGCGGAGGCTTTCCGAGGCCTGCATGACATTGGCGGCGGACGCGGAAAGAACGCCGAGGATGGTAAGGCCGATGCCGAGCACGACTTCCGACGATGCCGCGTTGCTGCCACGCATTTCATGGATGAAGAGCAAGGCGACGCCGACCACCGCCACCGCGGAACCGGCCAGGAAGCGGCCTGTCGTCCGGTGCCGCAGGAACAGCCAGCCAAGCGCGCTGTTGGGCACGAGCAGCAATGCGAAGACGACCGCGACCAGGCCCGACGTGATATGATGTTCGGCCAGATAGACGAAGTTGAAGTTGAGGAAGAATTGCGAAAGGCCGAACATCAAGGCGAGCGCATGTCCGTTTCGCCCGATGTTCAGCGATATGCCCGTCGCTGCGGAATAAGCGAACATCGCCGTGGCGGCGATGGCGAAACGATAGGCGATCGACCAGGCGGGCGGGACTGGACCCAATTGATCGCGGATGACGATCCAGGTCGATCCCCAGATGAGGGTGACGAGAAGGAAAGGAAGCAGGACGCCGAGCTGGCGAAACCCGGTATCCTGGTCGCTCACAGCTCTTCGAGCGCCACGGCCAAAGCCTCGATGGCCGCAGGATCGCTGTCCCACGCCGTCACCAGCCGAACCTCGCCCGGCACCCAGTCGTAGAAATCGAAGCCCTTGTCGCGCAGCGTCCGCACTTGATCCGATCCGATCTTCAGGAAGACTTCGTTGATTTCGACCGGATAGGCCAGCCAATCGCCCGCCGCGGCGGCGATGCGCGCGGCATGTCGATTGGCCGTCCGGGCGTTGCGGAGCCAGAGATCGTCTTCCAGCATGGCGAGCAATTGCGTGGCCAGGTAGCGGCCCTTGGAAAGAAGATGCCCGCCCCGCTTGCGGCGGAACAGGCTCGGCTCGATATCGCGCCCGCCGAACAGGATCAGGACTTCCGTGCAAAGGCCGCCATTCTTGGTGAACCCGAAGCTTAATGCATCGACGCCGGCCCGCCAGCTGAGATCCGCAGGCGAACAGCCAAGTGCCGCTACGGCATTGGCGAAGCGGGCGCCGTCGAGATGAAATCCCAGCCCCCGTGCGCGACAGAGATTGCCCAGCGCCGCGACTTCCGCCGGCGTGTAGACGAGACCATATTCGGTCCCGTTGGTGATGGAGAGCGCGGCCGGCCTGACCCTGTGGACCTCGCTGCCGATGGCGTCGAGCACCGCCGCCACGCCGGCCGGACTGAGCTTTGCCCCTTCACCGTCCGCCAGCAACAGCTTGGCGCCGTGCGTGTAGAATTCCGGAGCGCCGCATTCGTCGAGCTGGATATGGGCGTCGCGGTGACAGACAATGCCCCCGTAAGGCGGACAGAGTTCCGCCAGCGCGAGTGCATTGGCCGCGGTTCCGGTCGTGACCCAGATGGCCCGAACTTCGGTTTCGAACAATTGCGAAAAGGCAGTGTCGAGCCGCGCGCTCCAGGCATCGCCGTCATAGGGTATGTCGGGCCGATTGGCCGCGGCCAGGGCCGACATGACCTCCGGGCAAACGGCGGCGGCATTGTCCGAAAAGAAGCGCATGAACTGGGCCATAGACCAGGGCCGGGCAAGGTCAACGCCGATCTTTCCCGGCTGAAAATGCGACGAACTGCAGGCAATGTTTACGACAATTTAGGTGCCTTGCGGCTAGGCTTGCCGTTCCGATCATCAGGACCAGAGGCAATGGGCGCAGAAAATTTCGTCGAAGCTCCGAAATCCGGCAACCGAAAGGCCAGGCGCGCACGCGTGCTGTTGGCGGTGCGCCTTGAAACGGACGCAGGCAACGAAATCGAAGGCCGGCTCAGGGATCTGTCGCGCAAGGGCGCGCTGGTCGAATGTATGGCGGTGCCGCCGGTCGGCAGCCAGGTGACGTTCAAGCGCGGAAAGACGATCGTGCCGGCCAGGATCGCCTGGACCGGCGGCAACCGGGTCGGTCTGGAATTCGCATTCATGATCGATGAAAGCGAGCTGTTGGTCCAATTGGGCGGCAAACCGGATGAATCGGCGCAGCGCTATCGCCGGCCCCGCCTGTTCGACGAGTTGAGCGAACAGGACAGGAAGCGCGCGCGCGTCTGGGGTGCGTCCGTCGGGCTTGCCGTCCCGGGAGAGTAAGGTGCCCGGCCCCGCGTTTGCGCATCGCATCCGTCGGAAATTGAGCCAATGCTTCGGGATTGTCCGATGGACCTGACCGGCCAACTCGCCTTCGAAAACTCTTCGGAGCACCGCAAATCCGAACGGCGCGACGTCGCACTCGGGGCCGGCCTGCGCCAGCGCGGAGCGTCGAGCGTGACCGTCGAGATCCTGGATCTTTCGGTCCATGGCTTCCGCGCAGAGACCCATCTGGAACTCGAACCGGGCACCGATCTCTGGCTGAAACTGCCCGGCCTCGAGAGCCTGCACGGACGCGTCGCCTGGATGCGGGGTCACCTGCTCGGCGGAGAGTTCGTGCGGCCGCTGCATCCCGCCGTGCTCGACATGATCGTCAGCAAAGCCTCTGGACGATGAGCCGTCCAGCTTCACATTATATTAGGGCCTCCCTGTTACGCGGGTGAAATGAAGCTCGATCTCTCCTCTCGCGCGGCCGGCCTTATTCCTGTCATCGCGCAGAGACTCGATGCCCTCATCGCCTGGGCGACACATTTGTCGGCCCGGCAGGCCCTGATCGTGAGCGGCATTTCGATCGCAATCGTTGGCTTTATCGACTTCCTGACCGGTCCCGGCATGTGGTTCGGCCCGTTCTATCTGCTGCTCATCTGCCTGCCGACCTGGACGATCGGCTGGCGGGCCGGTTGCGCCATGGGTTTTGCCTGCATGGGGCTCTCGATCATGGTCAATGGCGATGCCTATCCGCTGGGCGGCGCCGCCATCGCCTGGAATTTCGCGATGCGCATCCTGTCCGTGGCCATGATCCTAGTGCTGATTTCCGGAATGCGGCGTTCCTATGATCGCGAATGGCGCCGCGCCCGGCGCGACGCCCTGACCGGTGCGCTCAATCGGCAGGCCTTCCACGAACATGCCGCTGCCAATCACGACCCCGAAGGCTGGGGTATCCTGGCTTATGTCGATCTGGACGGATTCAAGCAGATCAACGACCGGCACGGCCATGCCGCCGGCGACGAAACATTACGCGCCTTTGCCAAGGAGGTACGCACCGCGATCCGGACGGGGGACATCTTCGCCCGCGTCGGCGGCGACGAGTTCCTGCTCTTCCTGCCCGTCGGCAGCGAGACCGAAGGCTATCGCGTTGCGCGCCAGTTGCACGAACGGATGAACGAAATCCTGGGCCATATGGATCATCCCCTCCGGTGCAGCATGGGCGTGCTGATCCTCGATCCGCGCCCCGCGAGCTTCGTCGATGCCGACGTCCACCTGGCGGACCAGTTGATGTACCAGGCGAAGCGCGAAGGCGCCGCCCTTCGCGCCGCCACCATGACCGCCTTGTGCAACCATGAAGGCTTCATCGCCTTTTCCGAAGATGTCGACGACAGGATGGCGACGGGCCTCGCTCTGGTGCGCTGAAGGTCGGGACCGATAGGATCCTCCCAACGCCGCTGGGCAGAATGGTCGGACATGAATAATAGCGGTCGCGCTCTATCGTCAGCTTGAGAAGCGCCTTCCGGTGTATCCGGATACTCGTGACATGGCGCGGCGTTGGATCGCCAGATACTTCCATTCGATCCGAAAGGGTTTAGATCGTGCCAATGTTGGCCGTTCGTCAGGCGATCCAGCGGCAGATCCATGACTTTGTCGGCTTTGGCACGGGCGTGGTGGATCTCGATCTCCCGAAAGGCGAT
Organism: Sphingosinicella rhizophila; assembly: GCF_032378825.1. Taxonomy (NCBI): domain Bacteria; kingdom Pseudomonadati; phylum Pseudomonadota; class Alphaproteobacteria; order Sphingomonadales; family Sphingosinicellaceae; genus Sphingosinicella; species Sphingosinicella rhizophila. The sequence goes on from NZ_JAVUPU010000004.1 coordinate 333,809, forward strand.
CCGGGCCTGTTCGGGCCCGGCACGATGGCCTGGAGGGTCCATGCCGACTTCACGTCGATGATGATCGGCGGCGTCGCCGCGTTGCTGCTGCAGATGCTCCATCCGCGGGCGCTTGCGGGGGTTTGGGATCATTCCGATTTCCGCCGCGACATGCCCGGCCGCTTGCGCCGCACCGCCCAGTTCGTGTCCGGCACGACCTATGGCGCGACCGGCCAGGCCCTGCAGCTGATCGAACGCGTCCGATCCATCCATGACCGCGTGCACGGCACCCTCCCCGACGGTTCTTCCTATTCGGCCAATGACCCGGATCTTCTGACCTGGGTCCATGTCGCCGAGGTCAGCAGCTTCATGCGCGCCCATATGCGCTATCACCAACCGCATTTGTCGAAGGCCGAACAGGACGAATATTTCGCGCAGACGGCGACGATCGCCGAGCGCCTCGGTGCAACCTGCGTGCCACGGTCCCGTCCCGGCATCCAAGCCTATCTGCATTCCATCCGCCCCGAGTTGCGCCACGATTCGAGGACGCGTGAAGTGGCGCGGGCGTTGCTCGACCAACCAGCTCCGCGACTTGCCGCAAAGCCTTTCGGCCAGGTGGTGCTGAAGGCCGGGATCGACTTATTGCCGGACTGGGCGGCCGAGATGCATGGCTTCCGCCTTGGCATCGACAGGCATGCCGCCCGGGCAGGCGCCCGAAGCTTCGGCGCCGTGCTGCGCTGGGCCTTGCGGGACGGATCCGCGATCAGGGCCCGACGCCGGGTCGACGCCTAGAGATTGGATAGAGGCTGATTCACGTCATCGGCGAAAGCGTGAAGTGCTTCCGCCTCAAACGATCGGCTCTCAGGCCGCGTTCCGCATAGAAGATGGTGCTGCCGGTGAGGATTGAACTCACGACCTCAGCCTTACCAAGGATGCGCTCTACCACTGAGCTACGGCAGCATCGCCTTTTGCGGGGACGCGGCGCTATGGCCGGGCGGCCCTGCCCGTGTCAAGGCGGCTTGCCGCGGGCACCGGTCTTCGCTTAGCTTCCGCCATGACGAAAAGCGACGACGAACGGGCGAAACGATTGGCCGAGGCGCTTCGCCAGAATCTGCGCCGACGCAAAGCGCAGGCGCGGGGCGAGCCGCCGTCGGACTCCGCACCTCAAATCCCGCCTGGCGAGGCGGATCATTAGAGCGGCCTGCAAACCTCTTCGAGCCAGGCCTTCGCTTCGCCCTCGAGCTGCGGCCCGACAATTTCCACGACCTTGGTGTGGTAGGAATCGAGCCAGTTCAACTCCTCCGGCGTCATCATCCCGGCATCGATCAAGGTCCGATCGATCGGTGCGAAGGTGAGGGTTTCGAAGCCCAGCAGCTTCTTTTCGGCACCCTCGACCGTTTCGGGAACTATGAGCACCAGATTCTCGATCCGGATCCCATATTCCCCGGATTTGTAATAGCCGGGCTCGTTCGAGCAGATCATCCCGGCGCGAAGCGGTTCGTCACCTCCCGCCTGCCCGGCCCCGGCCGGCGCGATGCGCTGCGGCCCTTCATGAACGGCGAGGTAGGAGCCGACGCCGTGGCCGGTGCCATGCGCGTAATCGAGGCCTGCGGCCCAGAGAAATTGCCTGGCCAGGACATCGAGTTGGGTGCCGCGGGTTCCTTCCGGAAAGATTGCCCGAGCCAGCGCGATATGGCCTTTCAGGACGCGGGTGAAGCGGTCACGCATTTCCGCGCTCGGCCTTCCGACCGCGATCGTCCGCGTGACGTCGGTGGTTCCGTCCGGATATTGGCCGCCGCTATCGACCAGATAGAGCGTGCCCATCTCGATCGGCCTGTTGGTCGCTTCGGTGACGCGGTAATGGACGATCGCGCCATTGGGGCCGGCCCCCGAAATCGTGTCGAAACTCAGATCGCGCAGGTTGCCGCTTTGCGCGCGAAAATCGTGAAGCTTGGCGGAGGCCGTCAGCTCGTCGATCCCGCCTTTGGGAGCCTCGACGGAAAGCCAGTGAAGAAAGCGGGCAAGGGCTGCCCCGTCCCGTGCCTGGGCGGCGCGATGGCCTCCGATCTCCGTCTCGTTCTTGATCGCCTTGGGGAGGACGGCAGGATCCCGTTTCGGCACGACCTTGGCCTTGGCGGCTTCCAGCGCATCGAAAATCGCGGCAACGGCGCGCTCCGGATCGGCGACGATCGTTCGTCCACCCAGCTGGGCGAGGAACGGCTCGAAGGCATCGCGCTCGTGCACGCGAACGCCATTGCCAAGATGCTGGCGGACGTCGTCGCCGATCTTTTCCGAAGCGACGAACAGATCGGCGGTGCCGTCGGCATGGACCAAGGCGAAGGACAAGGCGACGGGGGTATGATCGACATCCTGGCCGCGAATGTTGAAGGTCCAGGCGATCGAATCGAGGGCGGACAGCACGGCCGTATCGGCCTTCGCCTCCTTAAGCCATGCGGCCATGTCCTGGCGCTTGGCGGCCGAGGATTTGCCGGCATGACGATCGGGGTGAACCACCAGCCGCGCATTCGATGGCTCCGGCCGGTCGGCCCATATCGCATCGATCGGATTGCGGTGCACGGCCACCAGTTCGGCACCGCGTTCGGCAAGCGCCGCACGCGCCCGCGTCACCCAATCCTTGGTGTGCAGCCAGGGATCATAGCCGATCCGGCCGCCGTCCGGCGCATGATCCTTCAGCCAGTCGGCGATGCTCGTTTGCGGTACTGACTGAAAGCTCCAGTGCCGTCCGTCGACCTGGTCGCGGACCTGGAGCGTGTACCGCCCGTCGGTGAAGATCGCCGCTTCTTGGGGCAGGACGGCGGCGGCCCCGGCCGATCCCTGAAAGCCCGTGAGCCAGGCGAGCCTTTGCGCATAGGTTCCGACATATTCGCTCATATGTTCGTCGGTGAGCGGCACCACGAAACCGTCGAGCCGGTCGTTGCGAAGCTGTTCGCGGAGCGCGGCGAGGCGCGCATCATAGGTGGACATAATATTTTCCCAAGGCGGTGACGGTCCGCTAATTAGGGTTCGGACCCGTAAAAAGCGAGGCCGTGACGGCGTGACAGTATGAGGGCAAGGACGCGCAGGCGTCAGATTCTGCCACCACAGGCGGTCGCGGTTCCTGCCATTTCCGCTTATTCCCAGAAAGAAGAGATGACCAAAGCCTCCGACCTTCCCGCGCCTCCCTGCGCCGAGCAGCGCCCCCACAGCTACGAGCGTCACGGCCGGCACATCGAGGACCCCTATTCCTGGCTGAAGGACCCATCCTATCCCAAGGTCGATGATCCCGAGGTGCTGGGCTATCTGAAGGCCGAGAACGACTATTTCGAGGCGGCGATGGCGCCGCATCGCCCGCTCGTCGAGACCTTGTTCCAGGAAATGAGGGCGCGGCTGAAGGAGGACGAATCGAGCGTCCCCATACGAAATGGCGACTGGCTCTATTGGTGGGCGTTCAGGCCAGGCGCGCAATATCGGACATGGTATCGCAAGCCGGCCGGCGGCGGCGCGGAGCAGATCCTTTTGGACGAAGCGACCGAGGCCGAAGGCTCGGACTATTACAAATTGGGGGCGATGGCGGTGAGCCCCGACGGCAGCCTCGCCGCCATCCAGATCGACGATGACGGCTCGGAACGGTTCAAGCTCCGCATCCGCGACATCGCGGCCGGCACGGACATCGAGACGGTGACCGAAGTCGGCATCGGCGCTCCAGTGTGGGCCAGCGACGGCAAGGCCATCGTCTTCACCGAGGTGAACGAGAATTGGCGCAGCTACCGTGCCCGCCTGCACCGGCTCGGGCGGCCGGCCAGCGAGGACCAGACGCTTTATGAAGAGACGGAGGATGCAGGCTTTTCGGTCGATGTCTCACGATCCCAGGATCGAAGCCTGATCTTCATATCGGCCGGCGACAATGCGTCCAACGAGGTCCGGTTCGTGCCGGCCGGCGATCCCGAGGCGCCGCCCACACTGATCGCGCCGCGCATGGCCAAGCGGCTCTATTCGGTCGATGCCGCCCATGGCAGGCTGTGGATCCTGACCAATGACGAGCATGTGAATTTTCGCCTGGCGGAGGCCGATCCCGCCCGGCCGGGCGAATGGAAGACCCTGATCCCCGGATCCGATCGGGTCTATCTGACCGGACTGACATCCTATCGCGACCATCTGGCCATTGCGGCGCGCGTCGATGGCCTCGACCAATTGCTCTTGCGGAACTATTCCGGGGAAGAGCGAAGGCTGCCTTTCCGGGAGGCCAGCTACAGTGCCGCCTTCACCGGCAATCCGGATTATGCGCCCGAAGCCTATCGGTTGACCTATTCGTCGATGGTGACACCGACCACCGTCTATGATTATCACCCGGCCGACCAGAGGCTGGAGGTGCTGAAGGTCCAAGAAATCCCGTCCGGCTATGATCCTGCTCTGTACGCCACCGAACGCCATCTGGTGCAGGCGCGCGACGGCGAGCGGATTCCGGTTTCGCTGGTCTATCGCAAGGATCGCAGGCAGAAGGGGGGCAATCTCTTCCTCTATGCCTATGGCGCTTACGGCCACGCGATCCCGCCCGGCTTCTCGACCAGCCGGATCAGCCTGCTCGACCGCGGCTATGTCTTCGCCATCGCCCACATACGCGGCGGCGACGACCTGGGCTATCAATGGTATCTGGACGGGAAGCTCGACAAGAGGACCAATACGTTCAACGATTTCGTCGACACGGCGAAGGGATTGATCGGGCTCGGTTTCACCCAGGCCGGCAGGATCGCGATCGAGGGGGGATCGGCGGGCGGCGAATTGATGGGCGCCGTCATCAACAGCGACCCGGCCCTGTGGGGCGCGGTGGTGGCCGACGTACCCTTCGTCGACGTGCTCAACACCATGCTGGACGATAGCCTTCCGCTCACGCCAGGCGAATGGCCCGAATGGGGCAATCCGATCACCGACAAAGCGGCCTTCGACACGATCCGCAGTTACTCGCCCTACGACAATGTGAAGGCGCAGGCCTATCCGCCGCTGCTGATCACCGGCGGCCTCAACGATCCCCGCGTGACCTATTGGGAGCCCGCCAAATGGGCCGCCAAGCTGCGGGCCACCAAGACGGACGACAATCTGCTGCTCCTGAAGATCAATATGGGCGCCGGCCATGGCGGCAAGTCGGGACGCTGGGAGCAGCTCCGCGAGGTGGCCGAGGCCTATGCCTTCGTGCTTACGCAGATGGACGATTGAAATCCTCCCCGGGAGTTTCCTGGGGAGGGGGTCGCGCACTTTGCGATGGAGGGGAATGCCGAGGCCTTGGGAAATGTGCGATCGATGGATGAAGCCTTTGCAGGTGCGGGGGGCCTGATACAGATGGCGGCGGCGGCCCCTCCATCAGCCTATAGCCGGCTCCCCTTTCCTTTAGGGAGGATCCAATAGTCACGCCCTTCGAACGCCAGATCACCGCTCAGCCGGAAGACATCGACGAGCTCGGTCACGTCAACAATGCGGTCTGGGTGCGGTGGATTCAGGATATGGCGACGGCCCATTGGAATGCCGTCGCAGCGACCGCGCATCGTGATGCCTATATCTGGGTCGTGACCCGGCACGAGATCGATTATCTGCGCTCGGTGGGCCCGGGCGAGACCGTCATCGGCCGGACCTGGGTGGGAGATGCTCCCAAGGGCGCGCGGTTCGATCGACATGTCGAATTTATCGGAGAGGACGGAAAGCCGCGCGTCCGCGCCCGAACGACCTGGGCGATCCTGGACAAAGCCACGGGACGGCCGTTGCGCGTGCCGCCGGACGTGGCGAAGCCCTTTATCGCCTAATCGTTCAAGGCCGCGATCACGGAGGGATAGGCCGCGGGATCGACAGCGAAACCCATATGGGTGCACGCCATCTCGATCTGGCGGTCGCTTTCCCCTTCCCGGCCACGTGCCGAACGCGGCGCGACGATGCCGTCGCAGCGCGACCACAAGGCTATGGTCGGCACCGGCGGCTTGGCCGGTATGTTCACCTCGATCGGCGGCTGATCGACCGGGTGGCCGGCGATCCATTCATAGAGGCGCCAGGCATTGTTGGCGCGCGGATCGCCGGAAAAGGGCGTGCCCATCGTCACCACCCTAGCCACCAGATCGGGGCGCAGCTTGGCGACCTCGCGGGCGAAGATCCCGCCGAGGCTCCAGCCGATCAGGATCACCTTCCCGCCTTTGCCGAACCGCTCCACGCCGGCGAGCAGCCGTTGCAGCGTATCCGCCCGCGCACCGAGGTTCACACCCATGTCCCAGCCGGTCGCGCGATAGCCCGCCTTCGCCAGCGCGCGCTGAAGGCCGAGCGTCGAACGGTCGGAACCGAGGAAGCCGGGGATCACCATCACTCTCTGTCCGCTGCGCGGTCCGCGTTCGCCAAGCCGACCGAATGTCGAATAGGCACGCCTAAGCAGCGACCCGCCTTCCCGCCAAAGCATGGCGGCCGGCGGGCGGCTCTCGTCAGAGATATTCACCGCCCATCAGACCCTGCAGCGCCTTGGGGAGCCGCACCCGCCCGTCCGCCAATTGGTGATTTTCAAGCAAGGGTACGAGGATGCGGGGGCTGGCCAGCGCCGTATTATTGAGCGTGTGGACGAAACGCACCTTGCGATCGCCGTCGCGCCAGCGAAGGTTCGCCCGGCGCGCCTGCCAGTCGTGCAGCGTCGAGCAGCTGTGCGTCTCCCGATATTTTCCGAGCGACGGCACCCAGCTTTCGATATCGTTCATCCGAAATTTGCCGAGGCCCATGTCCCCGGTCGACGCCTCGATCACCTGATAGGGGATTTCGAGATCGCGCAGCAGCCCTTCGGCATTGGCGAGCAGGCGGCCATGCCATTCGGCCGACACGGCATCGTCATCCTCGCAGATCACATATTGTTCGAGCTTGTAGAATTGGTGGACGCGGAGCAGCCCGCGCACGTCGCGGCCGGCGCTTCCCGCCTCACGCCGGAAGCAGGGCGAATAGCCGGCATAGAGGATCGGCAGCTTGTCGGCCTCGAGAATCTCGCCCGAATGCAGGCTGGTCAGCGCGATCTCGCCGGTGCCGGCCAGGTAGAGATCGTCCTTCGGAATCTCATAGGCCTCCTCCTCATGGCCCGGGAAATGGCCGGTGGCGACGAAAGCATGCGGCCGCGCCAGCGCCGGCACGGTCATCAGGCTGAAGCCCTCGCCCGCCAGCCGCTGCTGCGCCCAGAACATCAGGGCCTGTTCCAGCAAGGCCAGCCGCCCTTTGAGGCAATAAGTACGCGATCCCGAAACCTGGGTGATCCGGCCGAGTTCGGCCCAGTCGTTCATCTCGAGGAGCGCGACATGGTCGCGCGGTTCGAAATCGAACTCCGGCAACCTGCCCTCGGTGCGGACGACGACATTGGCGCTTTCGTCCGGCCCGACCGGCGCGCCAGCCCAGGGAATGTTCGGCAGCCGCAGCATCAAGGCATCGAGCGCCGCCGAATTCTCCGCGAGCTCGGTTTCGATGGCGGCGGCGCGGGCCCCAAATTCCTTCGCCTTGGCGCCGAGCGTCGGCCGATCGGCAGGATCCGCGGTCTTGAAACTGTCGCTGATCGCATTGCGTTGCCGCCGAAGTTCGTCGACTTCACCCTTCATGGAGCGCACCGCCGTATCGAGCGCGAGCAACGCGCCAAGGTCGAGCGACACATTCTTGTCGGCGATCGCCCTTTCGACGACCTGCTGATTTTCACGAATGAAGTTGAGGCTGAGCACGACGCGAAGCGATCCTGGCTGAATGAATGAAGGCGGGAAGGCTTATGGCAGCGGTTGCGATAATCGCAAGTCGGCCGCTGGCGGCCGGCTTAGGCCAGAGGCGCATGGCCGGGCATCGCCGCACGAGCCAGCCAGATTTGCGAAGCACCTGTGGTCTTCGGCCAGCGCCTCAAGCCCGCCGATCGGCGGTCGGCCCCCTGCAAGCAGGAGTCCTAACCGTCAGCGAACGCCAGATCGCGATAAGGAGACCCCTGGCGGGCGATGCGCCGCCCCTGCCCGGTCAGGCGGTATCCGACCGCGCCGACGGCCGGCCGGTTGCTCGGCCCTGCTTCGGCCAGGCCCTTACGGACCAGCGAAGACAAGGCGTCCTCGGCGACGATGCGCGCGCCATATGGTTCGAAATCATCCAGAGCCAGAACGAGGCGCCTCAGCGCCACCCTTTCGGCCTTGGTCAAAGCATGCCCATTGTCCTGATCGAGATGCACGAGAGCCACCTTTCGAATCGAATCGGGGAGCGTCATTCTAACCTGGATCAGGCATCCTGGCGATGCGGCACCGGCGCCTCGACGGCCTTGGCGGGGATGCCAAAGGCGTGTGCGGCCCAGCTCCGGACGACCTCTTCGGGTTTCGGGATGTGCGGGGCTCTGAAGGCGGTGCTGGCGGAGACGGAGGGATTCGAACCCTCGGTAGGAGTAATCCCCCTACGGCGGTTTAGCAAACCGCTGGTTTCAGCCACTCACCCACGTCTCCGAGCTTCGGCGCGGTCGGGCCTATATAGGGCCGATCGGAATCGTTCAACCGGATAGAATCGCTCCCTTTCGATCTGGTTGCCGGACATCGTGAAGGCGTTTGTTCGGCTTCGGCCGTCATTCGCGGACGAAATGGTAGGCGACGTGCGGCTGCGCGGTGAAGGACAATTTAGGAGCCGAGGCTCCGCCGTAGAATTCCATCCGCTCGAAGGGGCCGCCTTCGCGGCCGCCGGTCATCTGCTCGTAGGTGCGCGGGCCATCGGACCCAATGATTCTTCTTGCTGTCCGATTCCAAAGTCGGGGCCCGATCGCCGGCCGCGGCGATCTTGAGATCGTTCTTGGATCCCAGCGCTCCAAGCAAGCCTGGAAGACCCGGATTCGATCCGGCGCATGACGGACTCGGGTCGTCGCCCGTTCATTGCAGGGAAAGCCTTGAGAGGATTAAACTTCATCTCCAGTGTGTCGGGGGTAAAGAATGTCCGGATCGAGGTTGATGAAGCTGATTGCGGCGGCCAGCTTGGCCGTGATGGCCAGCGGCAGCTTTGCGCAGATCACCCGCATCGATCCCAACACGGTGAGCGACCCGGGCTGGGAACAGCCGGCCGCGCCGCAAGCCCAAAGCGAGTATCAGCCGGTGGACCCGGGGCCCCAGGACGTGAACGAATCGCGGGCGAGCGAGGAAAGCGCGGCGACGCCGGACAATGATTTTCGGCAGCGGGCCGAAACCAGCGCCTATGGCGGGCAGGCCACCGTACCGCGCGAAGACGTCTTCAACGCCGCCGAGGGCGTATTTGGCAAGGGAGCCGAGGGCCTCGCTTCGATGATCGAGAAGCTGCTCCAGGAACAAGGCGAGCCCAATGCCTATATCAGCGGCCGCGAGGCGGGCGGAGCGTTCGTCCTCGGCGTCCGCTACGGATCGGGCACGCTCCATCACCAGGTGGAAGGCGACCGGCCGATCTACTGGACCGGACCGTCTGTAGGTTTCGATTTCGGCGCCGACGCCAGCAAGGTGTTCGTGCTCGTCTACAATCTGTACGACAGCCAGCGCATCTTCAGCCGCTATCCCGCGGCGGAGGGCCATGCCTATGTGGTAGGCGGCTTCACGGCGAGTTATTTGCGCAAGGGCGATGTCGTGTTGATCCCGGTCCGGCTGGGCGTCGGCCTGAGGCTCGGCGTCAATGCCGGCTATATGAACTTCACCGAGAAGAATCGCTGGCTGCCGTTTTAAGCCAAATCCTGCCTGCAGGGACGGATCGTTCAGTTCACCATCCGCATCAGGGCCTCGATCCTGTCGGCTTCCCCCGCCGGCTTGTCGGTGCGGATCCGCGAAATGCGCGGGAAGCGCATGGCGAGGCCGGATTTGTGGCGCTTGCTCAGGTGGAGGGAATCGAAGGCGACTTCCAGCACCAGCGTCTTTGCCACTTCCCGCACCGGACCGAAACGCTGTATCGTATTGTTGCGCACGAAGCGGTCGAGCCACTTCAACTCGTCGTCGGTGAAGCCGAAATAGGCCTTGCCGACCGGGAGCAGTTCGCCCGCCTTGGTCCAGCAGCCGAACGTATAGTCGGAATAATAAGAGGAGCGTTTGCCGCTGCCCCGCTGCGCATACATCAGCACGCAATCGGCGACGAGTGGATCACGCTTCCATTTGTACCAATGGCCGACCTTCCGGCCAGGCGTATAGGGGCTGTCCCGCCGCTTCAGCATGACGCCTTCGATCGCCGCGTCGCGGGCGGCGGCGCGTAGTTCCTCCAAGGCCTCGAAGCTCGGCGCATCGATCAATGCGGAAAGGTCGAAGCGCGCCGGATCGAGGGCCGGTACGAAGGCTTCCAGCCGCTGCCGCCGCGCGCTCCAGGCCAAGGGACGAAGATCCTCGCTTTGTTCGATCAGCAGATCGTAGAGCCGGACGAAGGCAGGATATTCATCGAGCATGCGCGCCGAGACCGTCTTGCGCCCCAGCCTTTGCTGAAGTGCGTTGAAGCTGGCAGCGGCGCCGCCGTGCCGATCCGCCCCCTGGACTTCGCCTCGGACCAGCAGTTCGCCATCGACCACCGCATCGCGGCCGAAAGCCTGGGCGACTTCGGGAAAGCTGTGGGTGATGTCGTCGCCCGCACGGCTGTAGAGCCTCGTCTGGCCAGCAACCCGGACGATCTGGACCCTGATGCCGTCCCATTTCCATTCCGCCGCATAATCGTCCAGCGACAGCCGCAGAGCCTCGAGCGGATGGGCCAGCATGAAAGGCCGGAAGACGGGAACATTGTCCAGAGTCGGCTGGGCACCGAGCCCCTCCGCCCAAGCGAAAAGCGGCGCATAAGGCGGTTTCAGCCCATGCCAGACCTCTTCGACGGCATCGACGTCGATCCCGAAGGCCTGGGCCAGAGCCGTCTTGGCGAGTCGCGCGGAAATGCCGATCCGGAGCGAACCGGTGGCGAGCTTCAGCAACGCGAAACGGCCGCTCGCATCGAGATGGTCGAGCATCTGGGCAAGTGCCGCAGGCGCTTCGGAACGCCCCAGCGACTGCAGCCGATCGACCACGGTGGCGAGACGCAAGGTGCCGTCGTCGATCTCGGCCGGCTGTTCCACCCGTTTCGGCCAGAGCAGGGACACGGTTTCGGCAAGGTCGCCGACATAATCCCGGCTCATGTGGAACAGAACCGGATCGACCCTCTCCTCGACGATCGCGCGGATCGCCGCCGCTTTCACCGCGGGAAGGTCCAGGCTGCCCGTCAGGGCCGCAAGCGCATAGCCGCGATCCGGATCGGGGGTACGGCGAAGATAATCGCCGATCAGCTTCAGCTTGCCGTTGCGCGAGCGGGTATAGACGAGGCCGTCGAGGAGCTGGGAAAAATCGCGCATCGCCGCCGTAACGAACGGGCTAGCGCGCAAGGTTCCCTCCCGATGGCCCTCAGATGCAAAAATGGCGAGCCGGGGAACGAGTGCACGCCCGCAATGTTTGATGCGAAAACAGGGGAGAATGCGATGTTGAAATTCATCGGGTGTGCCGTCCTTATCGTAATCGGCCTTGGTCTTCTGGTCTTCTTCGGCCTGCTGGACGCGATCTTCTGACCGCGCTTCAGGATCCTAAACCAGTCGCAGCGCATTGACCGCCACGACCAGGCCCAGGATCAGGAACAGGATCGCGGCCGTGAGACGAATTGCGCGCAAGGGCATGACGACGGCAAGCCTGTCCCCGAGCAATACGGCCGGCAGACTGGCGGCAGCGACCCCTGCGGCGGCGCCTGCTGCCGCAAGAAGCAGCGAATCGAACTGGGCGGCGAGGGCGGCAGTGAGGAATTGCGTCTTGTCCCCGAACTCGAGAAGGAAGAAGCAGCCGGCGGCGGTCAGGAACGGTCCGGTTCGCCAGGTCGCGCCCATGTCCGGCGTCTTGTTGCCAACCAAGCCGGCAACGCCGGCGAAGACCAACGAGACCGCGACCAGCAGCGAAATCGCCCGAAGCGTGATCATCCCGTTGAGCAGAGTGCCGCCAAAGGCTGCGGCCAGCGCATTGGCGATCGCTGCCAGGAATATGCCGGCGAGAACCGGGCCGGGCCGGCCATATCGGGCGGCCAGCGCCATCACGAGCAACTGGGTCTTGTCGCCCCATTCGGCCATGGCCGCGGCGAGAAAGGTGCTGAGGAGCGCGTCCATGCGGGCAGTTTCAGGCGCCAAGCCGGACCGCGACGGAGGCTATCATGGCCTCGGACGCAAGATCGTCCCTGCGATCGCAGCCGATCGCGTCGCCGAGCCGCTCGAGATAAAGAGTGCTGAGGCAGGATCGGACAGCCGGGTTCTCGCCCAGACAGCGTTCGAGCGCCACGGCAAGCCGTTCCACGGGCGCCAGACCATAAGCGGTCGCCAACCGCTTGATCCCCTCGACATTCTCGGCAAATATCCGAAGCGGGAGCCCTTCGGGCAATGCCTGCAGGGCCTCGAGCCTGCCGCACAGCTCGGCCTGCACCACTTTCATCGCATCCGCTTCGGCCCGCATGTCGCCGCCCCCCCATTGGTCGCCGACGAACATGCGCCGATATGGTTACCGGCCTGTTAACACGAAGTCATCGAGGGTGCGTCCGTCCCCAGCCTTGACAGCGAAGGGCTTTTGGGGGCAGAGGCGGCGTCGCATATGAGCGGCGGGGACGCCGCTTTTATTTTTCGCTCCACCTTTCGATAAAGAGGCTGTCATGGCCAAGCCGGCAACCGTCAAGATCAAGCTCGTCAGCACCGCCGATACCGGCTTCTATTATGTGACGAAAAAGAACCCGCGGAACATCACCGAGAAGATGAGCTTCCGTAAATATGATCCCGTCGTGCGCAAGCATGTCGAGTTCAAGGAAGCCAAGATAAAATAAGACGGCTGCCGATCTTGCCGCGACGACAGCGGCCGCGAATCGTCATCCGTCTTCCTTCTTCATTTCCTCCAGCCGCTCGGCGAGGGCCGCCAGGATCATCGCCCAGCCTTCGGCATGAGCGGCAGACTCGTCTGGCGGGCCGCCTTCCTGAGTAAGGACGAGGTCGCAGCCATTCTGCCCCTCCCCGATCTCGACGGTGATCCGGCTTATATCTTCGGAATATCTCGGAACCTGCAGCGTGAACACCAGCCGCCCGGGCCGATCCAGCTCCTCATAGCGGCCGACATGCGCGACATCCTCGCCGTCGCGGCGCTCGACGATCGTGAGGACGCCGCCGACCCGGGGATCGAGCGCAACCTCGACCATCTCGCCGGAAGGCGTGGCGAAGAGCCAGGATCCGACATTCGATTCGTCGAGCCAGGCGTCGAACAGCTGTTCCGCGGACCCGTCGAAATGCCGGCTGACACGGACGGGCGACGATTTCTCCGCCACCCCGGGCAAGACCGGCCGTTCCGCGAGCAAGACGCGCACCGCCTCCACAAATCTTACCACTGAAATCGGTTTGGAGACATAGCCTTCGGCGCCCGCGTCCCGAATTCGTTCCTCGTCGCCCTTGGCCGCATAAGCCGTGACCGCCATCACCGGCACCGCTTTCAGATCGGCATCGGCCTTGAGCTGCTCGATCAGTTCGAGACCGGTGATATGCGGCATCTGGATGTCCATCACGATCAGATCCGGCCGGAAGGCGCGAGCGCGGTCCACCGCTTCGCGGCCGTCCCGGATCGGCTCCGCTTCATAGCCATGGGCACGAAGCAGATCGCAGAAGAGCTTCAGGTTGAGTTCGTTGTCCTCGACAACGAGGATTTTTTGTCCCACGCGCTCATCGTAAATGATTCAGAACGCAAATGACACTGATCCCGAAGCGCTCGCTTTCTCGGCGCTCGTCTGGACGCTGGGCGAGGACAGCCGCGCCCAGCGCCTGCTCGCACTCACCGGCATGACCCCCGACGATTTGCGCGCGCGGATCGGGGAGCCGGCCGTCCTGGCCGCCATCCTGCGCTTCCTCGAAAGCCATGAGCCGGACCTTCTCGCCTGCGCGGAAGCCCTGCATATCCCGCCCACTGCCCTGGTCGACGCGCGCCGGAGCCTGGAACGATGAACAGAGCTTCCGGCAATCGACCGCTGCTGGTCAGCGATTGCGACGAGGTTCTCCTCCACATGATCGGCCATTTCGCCGAATGGGTGAACGAAGCCCATGATTTGAGCTTCCATCTCGAGGCACCGGGTTTCCGCGAGGCGCTGCGCGACCGCGCCGGCAATCCGCTGCCGGAGGACCGGGTCTGGCCCCTTCTCGACGGCTTCTTCGAAAGCGAGATGCACCGGCAGAATGTCGTGCCCGGCGCGGTGGAGGCGCTGGCCGCGATCGCGGCGCAGGCCGACATCGTGATCCTGACCAATATCGGGAACGATTATCATGCCGGACGCGTCGCCCAGCTCGAAGCCTTCGACATTCGCCATCGGGTGCTTTGCAATCGGGGCGGCAAGGGTGGCCCGGTCCTGGAGCTGGTCGAGCAGATGAAGCCGAGCGTGACCGTCTTCATCGACGATTTGTCCGTCCATCACGAATCGGTCGCGAAACATGTCCCCGAAGTCTGGCGGCTGCACATGGTTGCCGAGCCCCGCCTTGCCGCCCACACCCCGCCTGCCGCCCATGCCCATGCGCGGATCGACGATTGGGACCAGGCCCGCAACTGGATACTCGAGCGATTCGCGGCGGGGCCCGCCACCTGACGACGCGTCTCCCGGCCGATCGCGCGATGGCTTTCGTTTCGGCGATGGGTCATGATGAGGCATGACCGGATTGCCCATTCGCCTGCTGATCGCCGCCTGGCTTCTTCTTGCCGCCGCGCCCACGACCGCAGGTCCCGCCGGTACCTATCGCCTGATCGGCGAACAGGATGTCGCTTCGGGCCTGAGGCTCAACGAAGATGGCAGCTTCCAATATTTTCTGAGCGCAGGCGCGCTGGACGAAGAGGCCGAAGGGCGTTGGACGCTCGCCGGCAGGGATCTGCATCTGACCACCGAACCAAAGCCCATTCCACCTTCATTCTCTGCCGGCCCGGTTTCCCTTTCCAATCATGCGCCGCTTCGCCTCAAGGTCGTCTGGCCCGACGGCCGCGGCATCGCAAATGTGGATTTCAGGATCGGATTCGAAAGCGGCGACCCGCTTGTCGCTTATACCCAGGAAGACGGCTGGGCGATGTCCGCCGAGGAAAAGCGCACGCCGCTTTGGATCGAACTGGCGGTTCCGATGCACGCAATAGAATCGAACCGCTTTCTTATCGAGGCTGCCAAGGCGAACGACCTTGTATTCATCCTGACTGCCAACGATCTCGGCAAGGTCGACTTCGGCGCTCTCCGGATGGAGACCGATGGCGACAGGATCCTCCTCCACCGGTTCGGGCAGACGCTGACATATGCGCGGGAGCCATGAGCTTTGGCCCGCTCGCGCACTTGACCCGCCGCGTCCTCCATTGTTTAGCGGCACCATGACCGAAACCATCGCCGCCCGCCTGGCCGGGCTCGACATCGTCCTTCCCGAACCCGCTGCGCCCGTCGCGGCCTATGTGCCCACGGTACAGGTCGGGAACCTTCTCCATATCTCCGGTCAGCTTCCGTTCGACGCCGGGACCCTGATGACCGGCCGGCTCGGCGAGGATCGCGACGTGGCGTTCGGCTACAAGGCGGCGCGGGCCTGCGGCATCATGCTGCTGGCGCAGATCGACAAGGCGCTGGGTGGGCTCGACAGGGTCGAACGGATCGTCAAGCTGGGTGTTTTCGTCACCAGCACCCCCGGCTTCACCGATCAGCCCAAGGTCGCCAATGGCGCGTCCGAGCTTATGGAGCAGGTGTTCGGCGAATGCGGGCGCCACGTGCGCAGCGCGGTCGGAGTTCCAGCCTTGCCCCTGGACGCAGCGGTGGAGATCGACGCGATCGTCGCCGTGAAGTGATGCGAGGATGATTTGGCTTCGAGGCGAACAAGCAGACGTGCCGCGCTCGATCGGCTGATCGCCTTTCCCTTCGCTCACCGGGGACTCCATGGCAGCGGCCGGATCGAGAACAGCCGTGCTGCTTTCGCGGCCGCGATCGAGGCGGGCCATGGTATCGAGCTCGACGTGCAGTCGAGCCGCGACGGCACCGCGTTCGTCTTCCACGATTCCGAACTGGACCGTCTGACCAGCGTCAAAGGCCCGTTCGCCGAGCGATCTGCGGCCGAACTGCAGGCGATGCGCTTGCATGGCGGCGAGACCGTACCGCCACTCACCGAAATCCTCCGGCTGATCGGTGGAAATGCCCCGCTGCTGATCGAGGTGAAAGCGCCCAACCGTGACGTGGCGAGGCTGTGCCTCTCCGTTTTCCGCTCGCTCGAAGCCTATCGCGGGCCTGTCGCCATCATGTCGTTCAATCCCGAGGTCGGGCGCTGGTTCGCCCGCCATGCGCCCCGAATCCTGCGCGGTCTCGTCGTCACCGAAAGCGGCAAGACCGCGCTTCGCGGACGCGTGGAAAGGCAGATCGCCTTGTGGCGCGCGCGGCCCGATTTCCTCGGCTACGACATTCGCGACCTGCCATCTTCCTTCGCCGCCGCGCAACGCCGCCGGGGCCTGCCGACGCTGACCTGGACGGTCAGGAGCGAGGAGGAGCGCGCGCGGGCCGCTCGCCACGCCGACCAGATCATCTACGAGGCGCAAACACCCTCATGAACGCGTCCGACGCGATCATCGCCCGGATCGGCGACGGTGTCGCCAGCTTCGAAGCCGCCGATTGGGACCGCTGCGCCGGCGCCGGCAATCCATTCCTTTCCCACGCCTTCCTCGCCAGCCTGGAAGAGTCGGGAAGCGCGACGGCCCGCACCGGCTGGCAGCCGGTGCCGCTTGCCATCGACGGTCCGGACGGACGCCCCGCCGCATTGATGCCGGCTTATGTGAAGAGCCACAGCCAGGGCGAATATATATTCGATCACGGCTGGGCGGAGGCCTATCAGCGGGCCGGCGGCGCTTATTATCCCAAGCTTCAGATCGCGGTGCCGTTCACGCCCGTTCCCGGCCGCCGGCTGCTGACCGCGGATCCGGACCTGGCGTCCGGCCTGATCGGCGCAGCGGAAGCGCTGGTCCGGCAGAACGGCCTGTCCTCCGCTCACGCCACCTTCATTCATGAAGAGGAAGTGGCCCTGTTCGAGCGCGCCGGCTGGCTGATCCGTTTCGACAGCCAGTTTCACTGGCACAATGACGGCTATCGAAGCTTCGAGGATTTCCTCGGCTCGCTGTCGTCCCGCAAACGCAAGGCCGTGCGCAAGGAAAGGCGGGAAGCGCTGGCGGGCCTGGAGGTCCAACATCTCACCGGCGCCGCCATCACCGAGGCACATTGGGATCATTTCTGGCGCTTCTATCAAGATACGGGCGCCCGCAAATGGGGGCGCCCCTATCTCACCCGCGCCTTCTTTTCACTGATCGGGGAACGGATGGCCGACCGGATCCTGCTGATCTTCGCCCTTTCGGACGGCATACCCGTCGCCGGCGCGCTCAACCTGATCGGTGCCGATACGCTTTACGGCCGCTACTGGGGCGCGACGATCCACGTGCCCCATCTTCACTTCGAAATCTGTTACTATCAAGCGATCGACGCCGCCATAGCCATGGGGCTGCAACATGTGGAGGCCGGCGCCCAGGGTGCCCACAAGCTCAGCCGGGGCTACCGACCGGTCCAAACCTATTCGGCCCATTATCTGGCGGACCCGCGCCTTCGCCGGGCGGTTGCCGATTATCTGGCTGCTGAACGACCCGCCGTGCTCCAGGATATCGAGGCACTGGACGAAATGACGCCCTTCCGCCGCGAATGAGAGGTCAAGCGGCGTGACGCATCGTCGTTTGCGAAAGCCAGGCGCGGGCCTGCCGCTGCGCCTCGGCGATTTCCCGCGCCGACATTTCCTCGGAAATCTCCGCCCGGCACATCTGACCGCGATCGCTGCCGTTGAGCGCCGCCAGATTGAACCATTTATGCGCCTCGATGAGGTCGACCTCGAGGCCGGCGCTTCCCGTCGAATAGGCAACGCCCAATTCGTAGAGCGCGTCGGCATTGCCTCGAGCCGCTTCCGCAAGCCGGCTTTCCATCAGGAAAGTGGCCGATTTCAGACTGTGTCCCACGATAGATACCCCCTTGGTTTCAACTATCGGGAGCAGATTTCGGCTCTTTTCACCAAGAAATGGTTAATGCCGCGATCACCTTTTTCATGCGGGCGGCATGACAGGAAGATTGTCGATAAGCCGCGTGCCGCCGATCCGTGCCGCGGCCAGCAGCCTTGCCGGACTCTCGAGCGCCTGGACGGGCGCGAGCGTCTCAGCGTCGCGAAGCTCGACATAATCGACCGATGAGAATCCCGCCTTCAGCAATTTGTCTCTCGCGGCGGCGAGCGTCGTGCCGATATCGGCCCCCCTTTGCACCGCTGCGGCCGCCTCGCCGAGGCTCCTCGGCAAGATTCGCGCGGCTCGGCGATCCTCTTCGCTGAGATAGGTATTGCGTGAGGACAGAGCGAGCCCGTCGGCATCCCGCTGAGTGGGGATGCCGGCAATCTCCACCTTCATGTCGAGATCACGGACCATGCGGCGGAGGACGACAAGCTGCTGATAGTCCTTCTCGCCGAACAGGACGCTGTCGGGCATCACCTGGTTCAGCAATTTCGCGACGACGGTCGCGACGCCGTCGAAATGTCCCGGCCGGTAGGCGCCGCACAGCCCTTCGCTGATATTTGCGACGTGGATCGAGGTCGAATGGCCGTCAGGATACATGGTAGCCGCGTCGGGCGCCCAAAGGGTAGCACAGCCGGCTTCCTCGAGCATCGCCGCGTCGGTCGCCTCGCGACGAGGATATGCGGCAAGATCCTCGTTCGGTCCGA
The DNA here is from genome assembly GCF_032378825.1 of Sphingosinicella rhizophila. Taxonomy (NCBI): domain Bacteria; kingdom Pseudomonadati; phylum Pseudomonadota; class Alphaproteobacteria; order Sphingomonadales; family Sphingosinicellaceae; genus Sphingosinicella; species Sphingosinicella rhizophila. Next base: position 352,548 of record NZ_JAVUPU010000004.1, read on the forward strand.
ATTGGGTGGGATTGACGAAGATCGAGGCGACGACATGGTCCGCCCGCAGCTTCGCTTCGGCCACCAATGCCATATGGCCGTCATGGAGGGCGCCCATGGTGGGCACCAGGGCGATGGTGCCGCCGGCGCGAAGCCTTGCGACATTTTCCCTCAACGCTTCGACGTCACGGACTATTTGCACCGCCTGATGGCCTCCGATAGAGCTTGGACGCCGGCCCATGCGGGGCGAGGCCGACAAGATCAAGAGGGACGGACACCAAGAACCATGGCTGGCGCTACGCCCCATTTCATCACATTCGCCAATGAAAAAGGCGGCACCGGCAAATCGACGACCGCTGTCCACAGTGCCGTCGCCCTGGCTGCCGCCGGCCGGCGCGTCGCCGCGCTCGACCTCGACACGCGCCAGCGCACGCTCGGCCGCTATCTGGACAACCGGGCGGCGACGATCGAGCGGACCGGGATCGACCTGCCGATGCCGCTCCACGAAACGTTCGATCCGGACGGCGAAACGCTGGACGCGCAGATCGACAGGCTCGCCGAGGGCGTCGAGATCTTGGTGATCGATACGCCCGGGCGCGACGATCCTTTTGCGCGGCAGGCGATGCTCCGTGCCGATACCCTGGTCACCCCGATCAACGACAGCTTCGTCGATCTCGACCTGATCGGACAGGTCGATCCGGAGACATACAAGATCCGTCGGCCGAGCTTCTATGCCGAGCTGGTCTGGAACAGCCGCACCCAGCGCGCCAAAACCCATGGCGCAAGTGTCGACTGGGTGGTGCTGCGCAACCGGCTGCAGCATGTGGAGGCCCGCAACATGCGTCGTGTCGGCGCCGCGCTGGAGGAATTGTCCCGTCGGGTCGGCTTCCGGGTCATTCCGGGCCTTGGCGAGCGCGTCATCTATCGCGAGCTCTTCCCCAAGGGACTGACCCTGCTCGATCTCGCCCAGCTTGGCGAAGTGGGCATCGCCCATATCGCCGCTCGGCAAGAGTTGAGGGAGATGATCGCCGGATTCGGGATTCCGGATGGGGCCGCTCCCGAAATGGAACCCCGCACCGCCATGGCGAGCTAGAAATCCAGCGCGATGGGACCCCTCCTGCTGATTGCCGCGGGCGTGACCGTATGGGCGTGGTGGACCGGCCGGCTCAAGGGCTTCACTTATGAAGACGGCGTCGCGGTCGGGATCTTCCTGCTCGGCCTGCGCCTGATGACCACCGGCAAAATCCTTCCGGGCGCACTCCTGATGGCCGGTGCGATCTTCTGGGCCGCCTATCGCCGCAAGCGCACGGCCGTACCGACGATGCCCGTGGACGATGCGCGCCGGCTGCTCGGCGTTGGGCCGAATGCGAGCCTCGCCGAAATCCGGGACGCGCATCGGCGTCTCATTACGAAGGTGCATCCCGACGCTGGCGGCTCTGCCGAGCTCGCGAACCGCGTCAATGCGGCGCGCGACACTTTGGTCGCCGAAATGAACCGCAGGACGCCTCGCGCGTCTTGAAGTTTCCACCCGACTGCCGGAGCCATCGATGACCCATCGCTTTCACCCGACCACCCTGCGCGAATATGACATCAGGGGAATAATCGGTGAGACGCTCGGAGAGCCGGATGCGGAGGCGATCGGCCGCAGCTTTGCGACACTGGTTCGCCGTGCCGGCGGAACCCGCGTCGCCGTCGGCCGGGATGGCCGCGAAAGCTCTCCGATCCTGGAACGGGCCCTGGTCCAAGGGCTGACGAGGAGCGGCGTCGACGTGGTCCGCATCGGCCTGGGGCCTACGCCGATGCTCTATTATGCAGAGGCGGAATTGGAGGTGGATGGCGGCATCATGATCACCGGCAGTCACAATCCCTCCAATTATAACGGTTTCAAGATGGTGCTGCAGAACAACGCCTTTTTCGGCGAGGACATTCAGACCCTCGGCACCATGGCCGCCGAAGGCGATTGGGAGAAAGGCGAAGGCGAGATCGGCAATGCGGACGTCATGGATCTCTATGTCGACCGGCTGCTGCGCAATTTCGACGGCGCCGGTTTCCGGATCGGCTGGGATGCGGGCAATGGCGCTGCGGGTCCTGTGGTCGAGAGGCTGGTCCGGCGGCTGCCCGGCGAGCATCATCTGCTCTACACCGACGTCGACAGCGCCTTCCCCAATCATCATCCGGACCCGACCGACGAGGCAAACCTTGCCGATCTCAAGGCTCTCGTCGCCGAAAAGAAGCTGGATTTCGGCGTTGCGTTCGATGGTGACGGGGATCGGATCGGCGCGGTCGATGGCGAAGGCCGGACGATCTGGGGGGACCAGCTCCTCTCCATACTCGCCGAACCCGTGCTCGAAGATCTTCCCGGCGCGACCATCATCGCCGACGTGAAGGCAAGCCAGGCGCTCTACGACCGGATCGCCGAGCTGGGTGGTGCGCCATTGATGTGGAAGACCGGGCACAGTCTGATCAAGTCGAAGATGAAGGAGACGGGCGCGCCGCTCGCCGGCGAGATGAGCGGCCATATCTTCTTCGCCCATGATTATTACGGTTTCGACGACGCACTCTATTCGGCGGTGCGGCTGATCCGTGCCGTCACCCGCCTCGGCGGCTCGCTTACCGCGCTTCGATCGGCCATGCCGGCGATGATCAACACGCCGGAGATGCGCTTTCAGGTCGACGAGAGCCGCAAATTCGCCGTTGTGGACGAAGTGCTGGCGCGGCTCGAGGCCGATGGCGCCGAGGTCGACCGGACCGATGGCGCCCGGGTCAACACGGAGGATGGCTGGTGGCTGCTCCGCGCTTCCAACACGCAGGACGTGCTGGTCGCCCGCGCCGAAGCCAAGGACGACGCCGGCCTCGCGCGCTTGATGGAGCAGATCGATGCACAGCTCGCCCTTTCCGGCCTGAAGCGCGGCCCGCAGGCTGCCCATTGACCCGGGACCTCCATCTCGAGGCGCTCGCTTATTGCATTTTATGGGTGGCACTTGCCGTGTTCGGATGGGATCGACTCGGCCTGAAGGCGGGGCTCGCGCTCTCGGTCGGCCTGTTCGTTATAATCATGCCGACCAGCGCACTCATCCTGAGCCGCACCGGCAAGTTCGGCCTGGAACGCGCTGCGAGATGGGGAATCCTCCTCGTCAGCGCACTGGTGCTCGCCTCGTTTTTGGACTTGGCCTAGGGATTTGCTCCCAAGCTTTGGTGGTGCATTTTCAGCGGCAATTGAAGAATGCACTGTGGACATACTCCATGGGAGCGCCACGCGACTGAGGTCGTTCGTCGAACCATCTCACAGAATCAAGAGAGCCTGAGGACACCGACGGGGCAAAGCCGACGGCTCGCCCGAAGAGGTTTGCCCTGAAGTTCAATCATCCTCATCCTCGCGGCCGACGAGGTGGAGTTCCCGCGCCTTGATCTGGTGCAGCGCACACCAATGTTTCAGCGCATCCTCGCGGCCGTGGGTGATCCAGACTTCACGCGGAGCGATCTCGACGATGGTCCTGGTCAATTCGTCCCAATCGGCATGGTCGGACAGGATCAAGGGCAGCTCCACATTGCGCTGGCGCGCCCGCTGACGGATGCGCATCCATCCCGACGCCATGGCCGTGATCGGATCCGGCAGGCGGCGGGACCAGCGATCGTTGAGCGCCCCGGGTGGCGCGATCACGATCTTTCCCTTGAGCTCTTCCTTTTTCGCATCGGTGGCGGGCCGCAGGTCGCCAAGCGCGACGCCTTGCTCGCGGTAGAGATCGCAAAGCCGCTGCAGGGCGCCGTGGATGTAGATGGGATCCTGGTGGCCTCGGCAGCGCAGCTCCATGATCACGCGCTGCGCCTTGCCCAGGGCATAGGCACCGACAAGCACGCATCGGTCGGGATTTTCGTGCAGGCGCAGCAGCAGCCGGTCGATCTCGCTTGCGGTCTCGGGATGGCGGAAGACCGGCAGGCCGAATGTCGCCTCGGTGATGAAGATATCGCAAGGGACAGGCTCGAACGGCGCGCAGGTGGGGTCGGCGCGGCGCTTATAGTCGCCCGACACCACCACACGTTCATCATTATGTTCGATGACGATCTGGGCGGATCCGAGGACGTGGCCGGCGGGAACGAAGGTCAATGCGACATTGCCCAAGTGCACCGTTTCGCCATAAGCGACCGGACGCCCCCCTTCCTGAGGGCCGTAACGGCAGGCCATGATCGCGAGCGTCTCGGGCGTCGCCCAGACCTGACCGTGGCCGCCGCGCGCATGGTCGCTGTGGCCGTGGGTCACCAGCGCGCGCGGGCTGGGGCGGCTCGGATCGACCCAGGCATCGGCCGGCTTTATGTAAATGCCTTCGGGAAAAGGCTCGATCCAGGAACCGAGACGGGTCATTGAGAGCTATATGGTTGAAACCTGCGCATGTTCCAGCGCGGGACGACGACAGGGAAGGAGCGGATGATGGATATGGGCGGATTGAGCTGGGCCTTGATGAACATAATCGGACCGCTGCTTCTGGCGGTGGTGCTCGCCTGGGTGCTGCTGCGCAACCGCAAGCCCCGTGCCGACGAAGTCGACCGCACCGAGAAGGCCACCCACGACCTCTATGACGAGGAGGAAGCCACGCGGCGCCGCGAGGATGACGGCGTCGCCTGACCTGCCGCGGTGACGGCCTTGCCGGAGGGTCTGCCGCCGATCGTCGCCGACTGGTTCGCAGCCAAGGGCTGGTCGCCGCGGCGCCATCAGCTCGAAATGCTGGAGGCGGCACGGGCAGGCCGCCACACGTTGCTGGTGGCGCCGACCGGGGCCGGCAAGACCCTGGCCGGCTTCATCGCCTCGCTGGCCGATCTGGTCGAACGACCGGCCGAAGGCCTCCATACGCTCTACGTATCCCCGCTGAAGGCGCTGGCGGTCGACGTCCAGCGCAACCTGCTGACGCCGATCGAGGAAATGGGGCTGGCGATCAGGGTCGAGACCCGTACCGGCGATACCCCTTCCGATCGCAAGGCGCGCCAACGCGTGCGGCCGCCGCAGATCCTGCTGACGACGCCGGAATCGCTGAGCCTGTTGCTCAGTCACGAGGATAGCGGCCTGCTGTTCGGCGGATTGCGTACGCTGGTGATCGACGAGGTGCACGCCTTCGCCGCCGGCAAGCGGGGCGACCTGCTCTCGCTCGCCATGGCAAGGCTGCAGCGGCTCGCACCGCGGATGCGCCGGGTGGCGCTTTCGGCGACGATCTCCGACCCGGAAGCCTATCAGGGCTGGCTTGCGCCGCATGCCGATATCGAGGCGGTCGACGTCGTGATCGGCGATCCGGGCGCCGAGGCGGACATATCGATCATGCTGCCCGAGGACGAACGCATTCCCTGGTCCGGCCATAGCGGACGCTGGGCGACGCAGAGCGTCATGCGGGAAATCGAACGGCACAAGACCAGCCTCGTCTTCTGCAATACGCGAAGCCTCGCCGAGTTGATCTTCCAGGACCTGTGGACGGTCAACGAGCAGCATCTCCCGATCGGCATCCACCACGGTTCGCTCTCACGCGAGGCAAGGCGCAAGGTCGAATCAGCGATGGCCGCAGGGCGACTGCGCGGCCTCGTCTGTACCGCCAGCCTGGATCTCGGCGTCGATTGGGGCGATGTCGACCTGGTCATCCAGATGGGCGCGCCAAAAGGGTCGTCCCGCCTGCTCCAGCGCATCGGTCGTGCCAATCACCGGCTCGATGAGGCCTCGCAAGCTATCCTCGTGCCCGGCAACCGTTTCGAATATCTCGAAGCCCGCGCCGCCCTCGACGCCATCGAGCAAGGCGAGCTGGATCCTGAAATCTTCCGGCCCGGTGCGCTCGACGTGCTCGCCCAGCATATCATGGCCGCCGCCTGCGCCGCTCCCTTCCGTGAAGAGGAGATGCTGGACGAGGTCCGTTCGGCAGCGCCCTATGCGGCCCTCTCGGAAGAGCTTTTCGGCCAGGTCCTGAATTATATCGAGAACGGTGGGTACGCTCTCAAGGCCTATGACCGGTTCAAGAGATTGACCCGCAGCCCGGAGGGTCTCTGGCGCGTCTCCCATCCCCGCTTCATCCAGCAGCATCGGATGAATGCCGGCATAATCGTCGACGCCCCCCTGCTCGACGTCCGCTTCCGCAACGGCCGCAAGCTGGGCACGGTCGAGGAATATTTCGCCTCGACCCTGAGCCGGGGCGATACATTCTTCTTCGCCGGATTGGTTCTGGAAGTGGAAAAGATCGACGGCACCGACTTGTTCGTCAGGGCGACCAGCAAATCGGCCCGCATACCGACTTATGTCGGCGCGCGAATGGCGATGACCACCAACCTTGCCGACCGGGTCCGCCAATTCCTTCACGACCGCACGCAATGGCCGCGCTTCCCCGACGATGTGCGGGAATGGCTGGAGGTACAGGATTACCGTTCCGTCCTGCCGCGCCCCGACCAGCTGCTGGTCGAGACATTCCCGCACGAGCATCGCCATTACATGGTCGCCTACAGCTTCGAAGGTTGGAACGCCCACCAGTCGCTCGGGATGCTGATCACCCGGCGCATGGAAAGCGCCGGCTTGAAGCCGCTTGGATTCGTCGCCAACGATTATGCGCTCGCCTGCTACGGCCTCGAGCCGGTCGCCGATCCCGCCGCCCTGTTTTCACCTGACATACTGGAAAATGAGTTCGTCGAATGGGTGCAGGGCTCGAACCTGCTGAAGCGCGCCTTTCGTGAAGTGGCGGTGATCGGCGGGCTGGTCGAGCGCCATCATCCCGGCAAGCGCAAGTCGGGCAAGCAGGTCACCTTTTCCACCGATCTCATCTATGATGTGCTTCGGCGATACGAGCCCGACCATCTGCTGCTGAAGGCAGCCTGGCAGGACGCGCGCCAGCGCATGACCGACGTTGGCCGCCTCGCCCGGCTGCTCGACCGGGCTCAGGGGGTGATGCTTCACGTCGCGCTGGATCGCGTCTCGCCGATGGCGGTGCCGGTGCTCGTCATCATCGGCCGCGAACGCACGGCCACGGGAACAGTCGACGATCAATTGCTGATCGAGGCAGAAAGCTTGGCGGAGGTCGCGATGCGGCGGGATTGAGGCGCTTGTCGGAGGTCCGCCCCATTCTGGCTGTGACAGATTTTTTTCGTGACTGTGGTAAAAAGGGCAAGCGGCCCTGCGCTAACCATTCGGCGCGGCGGAAATCCTTCACTCTGCAGCAATTGGCCCGTTGCAAGCCCCTCCAAAAAGCCCGGTCCGGCTGAAAGGTCATGAAACTCTTCCAACTTCATGATCGTTGGCACCTCAAGTCTGTCGAAAGGAGCCGGAGTTATGGCAACGACTATCTTGGAAGCGCGGGGCGGTTGCATTGTCCCAAATGCCGCTGAACGCGGATATCATATCGTATATCGCGACCATGAAACCAATTATTGCCCCGGCTGTGGCCGGACCCACTGGTATATCGGCCGGACAATGGCGGAATGCGCATTCTGTGCAACCGCATTGCCGCTGGAGAATACCAGCCTCGTGGCCGGCGGCCACATGGTGCGCACCATCCGCCGCGCGCCGACGGACCAACCAGAACATGCCTATGCCGCCTGAGGAAGGATGAGGCATCTTCGTTCCGCCGCCGGAAGGCGGCGGAACGACGTGCCGCCGGCGCTTTAAGCCTCCGTTGACCTTGCCTGGTCTATTGCGATCGGATGGGCGGGAGCAACTTCCTCTTCGGGAGCCTGATGCTGGCGGGAATCGCCATACTCGGCACCCAACTCGGCAAGCCGCAGGCGACGGTCTCGCCGCTGCACCCGGCCGTCGCCGAGAAGCCTGAAGCCAAGCGAATGTTGCGCGAGGTACCTGGCGGCTTGGCGATTGATCGCGGCGCCGACAGGCATTTCTACGCAAATGCTCTGGTCAACGGCGTCGAAATAAGATTCATGATCGATACAGGCGCCTCGACCATCGTGCTGACTGGCGAAGATGCGCGGCGGGCTGGGCTCGGAACCGGAGAGTATAGCGCGAGGGCGATCGGGGCCGGCGGCGAGCTGCGACTGATGCCGGTTCGCCTGGCTCGCCTGTCGGCGGGACCGCTGGTGGCCGAATCCGTGCCTGCGATGGTCGCAGAACAAGGTCGCCTGCCAGTGTCTTTGCTCGGGCAGACTTTTCTCGACCAGTTCGAAAGCGTCGCGATCGAAGGCGACACGATGATATTGCGTTAAAACATGTCTCAAATTTATGGCTCAGCCTGCAGAGTCGGGCGGCCGGGGATCAATGCTGCACTCTGCGCCGGACCGGCACGTTCACGTTGCAGATATCGACCCCACCCGCCGGGCGTCCGAAAAATTCGCCCCCGCGATTGGCGCGGCCGGTCACATAGTGGCTGAAGGACGGACTGTCGGATCGTAGGACTTCATAGGCCGGGCGCTCGGCTGCCGGCATGTCGGCGGCCAGACGCGCATGGACGATCGGCACATATTGGCTCTCCTCCTTGTACAGGCCAAGCGCCTCCGTGCCGCGCGGGCGCGCCGACAATGCGTCCATGCCGTCTATCACCCTGCCGACAAGGGCGATGTTGAGATCGAGGTGGCGCGGGGCATGGCCGATCACCGCGTAAAGTTCGCTGCCGGTGCCGGTATCGGGAGCCAAGTCCCGCGAGACGCCGACCGCGCCGTAACAATGGGTCAGCCATGCTCTGCCCTGTTCCGGGTCATAGCCGATCGGCCAGCTGTCGGCGTGGCCGACCATAGGCGCATAGCTGTCGGGAAAACCGAGGGGACGGATGGCGAGGCCGGTGAGCGGACGATGATATTCCGGGGGCGGCAGTCGGACGACCCCGCCCGGCAATGCCCTTTCCTTGCCCTCACCTATGCCCCATTGCGCGACATAATTATCCTGCATCCGATAAATGGCGCTACCCGTCCACCAACCGGCGCGCGCGAAGGCGCGAACATTGGCGACGTGAATGGGCGCGAATTCCCGGCTGAGCTCGATCGCCACCCGTCTGCCGTCCTTCAGATCGATGATGAGCAGGTCTTCCGGGGCGATGGCGCGCCAGGCAGCCGGCGGTGCGGCCTCGACGACCCGCACAGGCTCGGGCGCACCCATGACCGGCGCCGGCCGCCAGAAAATATGGCGTGCGGACGGCTCAGGCAGTCCGCTGCCGCCTTGCCCGGCGGCACAGGAGGTCAGCAGCAAGGCTGCGGCGGCGGTGAAGCGCATTAACTCCCCTCTAAGAAGGTCAGATCCGGTCATAGAGCGGTCCGGACGCAAAGTCTCCCCGGTGGCCGACGGCGCTGCCGCAAGCCGGGATCGGGCGCGAGGGCTATAATTTGATCTTCTGCGTTCGCCGGCGGCCCATCGCTCGGTCGTGACGGCGCTGCCGGCGCTGATGGACAACGACAGCCAGGAGCGGGAATAGCAAGACCGCGCCAAGTGCCGTCGCCATTATCGTCAAATCTTCCATTCGGCCCACCTCGTGCCCGACCACTAATCAGCACTGCGACCAGGGTCATCAGGAAAAGTAGCGAGAAAAGGCCAGAAAAATGGGCAGCGAGGGCGCAGGGAATCGCTGGCCTTTGCGGCGCCGCTACCCTATGCAGCGGCCGCATCGGGGGCAGCTATAATAGAGTAATGGAAGCAGCGGCTTAGTGGCTGTTTCGGGGATGACATACATGATCAAGCTGCTCCGCGTCTGCGGGCTTGTCCTTTTCCTGGCAGCCTGCCCGCACTTCGTGGAACGGCCTGCCCACGCCGCGACGGCGAAAGCCGCCTGGGCTCATCAGGCCAGCGATCTGCCGGCCGATCCCGATATCCGTTTCGGCCAGCTTGCCAACGGCATGCGCTACGCGATCATGAAGAATGCGACGCCGCCCGGCGAGGCATCGCTGCGCCTTCGGATCGATGTCGGATCGCTCCACGAACGCGACGATCAGCAAGGGGTCGCACACTTCCTGGAGCATATGGTCATGAACGGCACACGCAACGTGCCGGAGGGCGAATTCGTGCACCGGCTGGAGCGCGCAGGGCTCAAGTTCGGGCCGGATACCAATGCGTCGACGGATTTCCAGCAGACGGTCTACCGTCTCGAACTGCCTGAAACCGATGCGAAGACGATCGATACCGCCTTGTTCCTTCTGCGCGAAATTGCCGATCAGGCCAATCTCGACCCTGCCGCCATCGAGCGCGAGAGGGGAGTCATTCTGGCCGAGGAACGCAAGCGGGCGACGCCGCAATATCGCATGGCGGTGGACGAATTCGATTTCCTCCTGAAGGGAGATATCCTGCCCCGGCGCCTGCCGATCGGCGACCCGGACATCATCCGGACCGTGCCGCGCCAGCGCCTCGTCGACTTTTACGAAGCCTATTACAGACCTGAGCGGACCACGTTGATCGCCGTCGGAGATTTCGACGTCGACCAGATGGAAGCGAAGATCCGCAAGCAATATCAATCGTGGAAGGGCCAGGGTCCCGCCGGAACGGATGTGGCGCCGGCACTGCTCCCGGATCGAACCCTCGAAGCACGCCTGTTCGTCACTTCGGGCGTGGCACCGAGGATCGGCCTGACCTGGGTGAAGCCTGCCGACACCAGTCCCGATACGCGCGCCGACCGAGAGCGACGGCTGATCGAACGGCTGGCCTTGCAGATCATCAACCGGCGGCTCGAGCGCCTCGCAGGGCGGCCGAAGAGCCCTCCCTTCATCGCAGCGTCTATTTCGAAGGGGCGCTATGCCGATCGCGGCGAAACCGTTGCGCTTCTGGCCGTCACCGAAGAAGGAAAATGGCAACCCGCACTGGCCGCACTCGAACAGGAACAGCGCCGCATCCTGCGTTACGGCTTCACCCGGGAAGAGCTCGATCGCGAAATTGCCGAACTGCGTGCCCAGCTGACCTCCGCAGCGGCCGGGGCGGCAACCCGCTTCTCCTCCGGTCTGGCCCAGGCACTGGTCGGTGCCGTCAACCAGAACGAGGTATTCACCAGCCCTGCAACCATATTGACCTTGTTCGATCGGGTGGTCGAGGGCCTGGAGGCGCAAAAGGTGAGCGAGTCCGCCCGGAACCTGTTCGGCAGTGACGGGCCCCTCCTCTACCTCAGTTCCTCGATAGCGTCCGGTGCGCGGGAACAGGATCTCATCGAAATCTATAGCCGGTCCCGTCGCCTGGTCTCGGTTGGACCGCCGAAAAGGCAGCGCTTCCGGCCCTGGCCCTACACCGATTTCGGCCCTGCCGGCGCTGTGGCCGAACGGCGCGAGATCGAGGGGCTCGGCGCGACGGCAATGGAATTCGAGAACGGGGTCCGGCTGACCTTCAAGCAGACCGCCTTCAGGGACGATCAAATCCTCGTTGCCGTCCGCTTCGGCCATGGCAGGATGGAATTGCCGGCGGATCGGGCCAGCCCCATCTGGCCGTTGACGAGCGGCGGCTTCATCTCCGGCGGCCTTGCCAAACTGACCTTCGAACAGCTCCAGGAAGCCCTGGCATCCAAAGTCTATGGCGCCGATGTCGGTGTGGACGAGGATGCCTTCCTGATCGCCGGGAGGACGAGACCGGAGGATATGGCCACGCAAATGCAGGTGCTGGCCGCCTATGTGGCGGAGCCCGGCTGGCGGCAGGGCGGGTGGAACCGGCTGCGGGCCTTCGGCGGCAATTTGGTGGATCGGATGGACAGCACGCCTTCGGGTGTGTTCAACCGCGATGTCAATGCGATGCTGCGCTCCGGGGACCGACGGTGGGAGACGCCCACGCGCGCGGAGATGGAGGCGGCGACGGTTGCGGACGCCAAGGCCTTCCTGGAACCGGGTTTGAGGTCCGGCCCGATCGAGGTCGTGATCGTCGGCGATATCGACCTGGACGAAGCAATCAGGCAAACGGCGGCGACTTTCGGAGCGTTGCCCTTCAGGCTGGCGGAAACGGCGCCCCGGGACGAAAGGACGCCACGCTTTCCGGAGGGGAAGCTCGAGCGGAGGACCCACAAAGGCCGATCCGACCAGGGCCTGGCCTTCATTGCCTGGCCGACGAACGATTTCTTCTCCGATCAGAAGCGGACGCGCGCAGTCAACCTTCTGGCACAGGTCATGCAATTGCGGCTGAGGGAGGAGATACGGGAAAAGCAGGGAGCGACCTATAGCGCCAATGCAGGACACGCACCGTCCGAAGCTTTTACGGGCTATGGTTATATCTCGGCCAGGATCGATGCGCCCCCGGCGCATCTCGACGATTTCTTCCGGGACGTGAGGGCAATCGCCGGGGATCTTCGCAACAAGCCGGTCAGCGCGGACGAGCTGCAACGGGCCCGTCAGCCGCTGATCGAGAATATCCAGCGCCAGAAAGCCGGTAATGCGTGGTGGCTGGCCCGTCTCGGCGGCGTCCAGGACCACCCGGAACGGGTGGAGAGTATCCGCCGCTCGATAGAGCAATATCTTTCCCTGACGCCCGCCGATCTTCAGCGGGCCGCGCAAACCTATCTGATCGACGCCAAAGCCTGGCGAATGATCGTCACACCTGAAAAGGAAACGGGCGATAGCGGTTCGTCCCGTTAAGCCAATGCTCAGGCCGGTTCGCTAATTTCAAGGCGATGACGATGCGTTTGCTGATCCTGACCATGTCGAGTCTGCTGCTGGGCGGATGCATTGCCAAGGCGGCGGTCGACGTCGTGACGCTGCCGGTCAAGGCAGCAGCGGCGGGCGTCGACGCTGTGACCACGAGCCAAAGCGAGGCCGACCGAAAACGAGGCCGGCAGATCCGCGAGCGAGAGGAATGTATCGGCAAGGAAGAACGCCGCGCCGCGCGCCAGCGGCGCGCGCCCGAATATTCGCGCTGCGACCGATGAAGGTCAGAGCGCGATCACGACCGTCTTGAGCTCGGTATAGGATTCGACGCCGGAGCGGCCGCTTTCCCGTCCAAATCCCGATTGCTTGTAACCGCCGAAGGGCAGCGCTGTATCCACTGCGGACGGCGTGTTACCCCAGACCATGCCGGCGCGAAGCTTCGCCGCGAGCTTGTGCATGGCCGAAACATCGCGCGTCCAGACGCTGGCGGCGAGACCGTAGGTCGTATCGTTGGCGGCACGCGCGACCTCGTCGAGATCGTCGTAACGCTGGGCGGAGAGGACCGGCCCGAATATCTCCTCGCGGACCACCGACATTTCCGGCTTTACATCGACCAATATGGTCGGGCCGACATAATAGCCGTCTCCCGATGGTGCCTCGCCGCCGTGGAATATCGACGCGCCGGCCTTCCGGCCCTGTTCGATATAGGACATCACCCTTTCCCGTTGCTCGATCGAGACGAGCGGTCCCATCATGGTATCGGCGGCGAGGCTCGGCCCCAGCTTGAACTTTGCCGCATTGGCGGCGACGCCCTCGATCAACTTGTCGAAAATGTCGCGATGGGCATAGAGGCGCGACCCGGCGATGCAGACCTGGCCGGCATTGGCGAAGATGGACCGGGCCGCCCCTGCCGCCGTACGATCGACGTCGACGTCGGGAAGGACGATGACGGGTGATTTTCCGCCAAGCTCCAGCGTCACGCGCTTGAGGGTATCGGTGGCGGCGCGGTTGATGATCTTGCCGACCTCCGTCGATCCGGTGAAGGCCACCTTGTCGACATCCGGGTGCCTGACCATGCGGTCGCCGGCGGTCTCGCCCATGCCGGTAACGATGTTAATCACACCGGCCGGAATGCCGGATTGCGCGACCAGGTCGGCGAGGCGAAGCACGGACAGGGGCGTCTGCTCGGCCGGTTTCAGGACCAAAGTGCAGCCCGCCGCGAGCGCCGGCGCGATCTTCTGCACCGCCATCATGATCGGAAAGTTCCACGGCACGATCTGCGCGGCAACGCCGATCGGCTCGCGCCGCACATAAGCGTGCATCGAGCCCGCCGGAAAAGCGGCCGGTTCGATATGCTCGCCCGCCAATTTGGTCGTCCAGCCGGCGGCATAGCGCAAGGTCGCGATGGAGCGCGGAATGTCGTAGCCGCCCGACGCGGAGCGCGGCTTGCCATTGTCGATCGATTCGAGCTCGGCCAGCGTGTCGAGATCGGCTTCGAGCAGATCCGCCAGCTTTTCGATCATGCGTTGCCGCTGATAGGGAGGAAGGCCGGTCCAGCGGCCATCGTCGAAGGCCGTACGTGCCGCGGCGACGGCGCGATCGACGTCCGCATCGCTGGCATCCACAACCCGGGCGATTTCCCGGCCCGTCGAGGGATCATGGACGGCGATCGTCCGATCGTGGCTGGAGGATATCCAGTCGCCATCGACGAACAAGGCCGGCGCCCGGCGCAGCAGCTTTGCCACCTCTTCCGAATAAGCGGGCTGGGCAGCGATCTTGCCGATCTCGTTCATGGGCGATTCCTTCCTCAGTTCGCGGGCGCTATAGCGCCGCCGCGCCGATGACGCGAGCAACCCGATTTCTCGCTAAAGGTTGCGCAGGGCCTGGGCGGGGCGGGCAGAAAGCGCCGACAGGGATCCGAGCAGGCCCAGCAGCAGGGTCACGATCGCGCCCGACACGAGAACGGCCAGGACGACGCCCCAATCCGGCGCCCATTCCAGTTCGAGCACCTCCACCACGACGTACCAGCCCGAAGCGGCGCCGAGCAAAAAGGCGACTGTCGCCAGGATGAGGGCGAGCGCCCCGAACTCCAGCGCCTGGGCGGCGAGGATTCGGGCGCGGGTGGCGCCGAGCAGCTTGAGGATGACGCTGTCATAGATGCGGGCACGGCGCGAGGCCGCCAGCGCTCCGATCAGGACGGCGATCCCGGCCAGGATGGCGACGCTCGCCGCCGAACGGACGGCGACGCTCAACTGTTCGAACATGCCCGCCACGGTTTCGACGACCTCCTTCACCCGGATCATCGAAACGGACGGAAAAGCCTTCGAGATCGTGCGCGCGAACACCCGTTCCTGGTCTTGCGGCATGGAAATGGTCGCGGTGAAGCTGTGCGGCGATTGTTCCAGCGTGCCCGGGGCAAAAACGATGATGAAATTGAAGCCCAAGGTATCCCAGTCGATTTCGCGCAAGGATCCGATCCTGGCTTCGATCTCCCGGCCGAGGATGGAAATGGTCATCCGGTCGCCAACGCCGAGGCCGACCGCGCGGGCCGCTTCGGCATCGAGCGAGACGAGCGGCGGGCCGCGATAATCGGGTGCCCACCAATGGCCGGCGACGATGCGGCTCCCTTCCGGGAGATCGCGGGCATAAGTGAGACCGCGGTCGCCGCGCAGGAACCAGGCGCCTTCCGGCAATTCCCGCATTTCCGAGACCCGTCGATCGCCCACCGCGACCACCGTTCCCCGAAGCGCGGGAATGGTAACCAATTCACCCGCGGGAGCCGAGCGCCGCGCCAGTTCGCGGAAACGGGGAACCTCCGCCACCGGGATGTCGAGCATGAAGAAACTGGGCGCCCGATCGGGAACAGTCGTCCGGATCTGTCCCGACAAATTGGTTTCGATCACGGCCAGGGTGGTGAACAGCGTGAGGCCGAGACCGAGCGCGACGACGAGCCGGCCGGTTTGGGCACCCGGCCGATGGAGATTGGCGAGGGCGAGGCGGAGCAGCGGACTGGCGGGGCGCGGCAAGCGTGCCGCGCCGGCACGAATCAGCCAGCCGATCATGCTCAGCAGCAGAAGCAGCCCAAGCGCGGCGGCGATGAAGATCGCGGCGAAGCCGGGGTCGCGCGATGTGGTGACGGCAAGGGCGGCGATGGCGGCGGCGGCGAGCGAGGCCAAGGCGATCCACTGCCAGGACGGTCGGGGCAGCGATTCCAGGCTGCCGCGGAAGAGGGAACCGGCAGGCACGGCGCGAGCCCGGGCAAGGGGGAGGATCGCGAACACGAAGGCGATCAGCAGGCCATAGCAGAAGCTTACCAGCAAGGGCGTCGGATAGAGGGCAAGACGCGGAGGCACCGGCAGCGCAGCGCCGGCGATCCAGGTCACAGCAGAGGGGATGACGGCGCCGGCAACGAGGCCGGCGGCAAGTGCCCCGGAAGCCACTATGAGGATCTGGAGCAGATAGGATGTGAAGATGGTACGGCTGGTAGCGCCCAGCAGCTTCAGTGTCGCGATCGTGCCGCTCTTGGAATCGAGGTAGGAGGTTACGCCATTGCCGACGCCGATGCCGGCGATCACCAGGGCGGCAAGACCGACTAGCGTCAGGAACTGGCCGAGCCGCTCGATGAAGCGGCGCGTACCGGGTGCGCCGTCGGACCGATCCTGGACCTGGAATCCTGCATCCTTGAAACGGGTCTTGAAACGTTCGGTCACCGCATCCGGCGCTGTTCCGGCAGGAAGGCGGAGGCGATAGGCGCTCGTATAGAGGCTTCCGGGCTGGACGAGGCCGGTGGCAGCCAGGCCCGTGCGATCGACCAAGGCCGTGGACCCCAAGGCGAAGCCCTGGCCGACCCGGTCGGGTTCTTCGGCGATGAAGCCGATGATGCGCAGGGTCGCGGCGCCGATGCGGATGTCGTCCCCGATCCGGACGGCAAGCCGGTCGGCAAGCTCCGGTCCGATCGCCACCTGATTGGCGGAGGGTCGGGAGGCGAGAGCGCCGGGCTCAAGGCGAAGATTGCCGTAGAGCGGATAAGCTTGGTCCACGCCCTTGAGCTCGACCAGGATGGTTTCGTTGCCGTCCAGGCGCGATGCCATGGCGCGCATCCTGGTGACATGGCTCACCCGGCCGGCCGCCCGAAAGACTGCCAGCTCCTCCGCGCTCGCGTCGCGCTGCGACATGCTGACTTGCACGTCCCCGCCGAGGATCGCCTGGCCCCGTTCGTTGAGGCCGGCGACGATGGCCGAGGACAGCGACCCCACACCGGCCAATGCCGCGACGCCCAGGAACAGGCAGATGGCAAGAAGCCGAAGGCCGGTGAGACCGCCGCGCAGATCCCGAAGCGCAAGGCGCAGGGCCAGGCTCATCCGCTGCCGCGGTCGGATATGATGCGGCCATCCTGCATTTCGAGAATGCGGCCGCAGCGTCGCGCCAAGCCGAGATCGTGGGTGATGACCAGCAAGGTCGCGCCCGTGTCGCGCTGCCGTTCGAACAGGAGGTCGAGAATGGCGTTGCCGGTCGCCGCGTCGAGATTGCCGGTCGGTTCGTCCGCGAACAGCAGTTCCGGTTTGGGAGCGGTTGCCCGCGCGATCGCGACCCTTTGCTGCTCACCCCCCGACAATTGCGCCGGATAATGGGTCAGCCGCCGGCCGAGGCCGACGGCCGCCAGCTCCGCAGCGGCGATCGCGAAGGCATCGTCCGCGCCCGACAGCTCGAGCGGAACCGCCACATTTTCGTGCGCGGTCATGGTGGGCAGGAGATGGAAGGCCTGGAGAACGATACCGATGCGGCCCTGGCGGGCACGGGCAAGACCATCTTCGTCGAGGCGGGTGAAGTCCTGACCGGCGATCCGGATCGCACCTCCGCTCGCGCGTTCGAGGCCGGAAAGCACCGCCATCAGCGACGATTTCCCCGAACCCGAAGGCCCCAGCAGGGCGACGCTTTCGCCGGCAGCGACCCGGAGGTCGATGCCGCGCAGGATGTCGACGCGCGCGTCGCCCGAGCCAAGCGAAAGGGTGACATTCGACGCATCGATCACGTAGGAGCTGGTCATGAGGGGAAAGGAGATCCGATGTCGTTGCGCCCCCTGCCATATGGGCCGAGATCCTGGTTTGTCTATGCCGCCTTCCTGATGATCGGCCTGGCGGCGCCGGCGCATGCGAAGGATATCCATATTCTCGCGTTCGGCGACAGCCTTACGGCGGGCTACGGCCTCAAACAGGGACAAGGCTTCGCCCCGCAACTGGAGGACGCCCTGCGCCGCCACGGCATTTCCGCCTTCGTCGTCAATGCCGGCGTTTCGGGAGACACAACGGCGGGCGGCCGCTCGCGGATCGGATGGACGCTCGACGGCCTGAAGCAGAAGCCGGATCTTGCCATCATCGCCCTTGGCGGAAACGACATGCTGCGCGGGATTGCGCCAGGCCAGACACGCGCCGATCTCGATTTCATACTGGCCGAGCTCAAGCGGCGGAACATAAGGACTTTGGTGGCCGGCATGATGGCAGCGCCCAATCTTGGTCCGGCTTATGGGACGGCCTTCAACCGGATCTTTCCCGACCTCGCGAAAAAATACGGAGCGCCGCTCTATCCCTTCTTTCTCGACGGCGTGACCGGCAATGCCGGGCTCAATTTGCCCGACCGCATCCACCCCAATTTCCAGGGCATCAAGCAGATGGTGACCAGGATCCTGCCTTATATACTGGAGACGCTGGGGAAGCGAAGCTGAGCAGCGTCCGCGTCCGGAAAGACGGGAAGGCCCGAAGCCCCAACCGAGCAAGCCTCAGCCGAGGACGATCTCGTGGCCGAAATTGAGGCCGATCCGACCATCGCGGATCCAGCGTACGAACGCGTGGATGCGGCTGCAGGCTTCGAACTGGATGAGCACCGACTCCCCGAGGCGGGGCATGAGATCGGTTTCGATCATGGTTCCGCGCGACGATATGTTGATCACCCGAACCGGATGACGCTCGCCGCGCAGGAAGAGGACCGCATTGTCGACGAGATCGGCGTAGCGGGGCTCGCTGCGTTGATCGACGTTACGCGCAGACGAGCGATGGATCGGGACGCGGGCGAGAGACATTTGCTGGGCGGCCATGAAAGGACTCCGAAACTTCGAACCCCTTCATGACCGAAAGGAATTACTGAAATACTAGCGCCGCATCGGGAAATACCCGCCACCAAGCTTTTTCGAGAATTCCCTAACCTGCTTTACAGCCAAGGAACTCGCGGGACCGAGGCGTGTTCGTTACGACATTGTCACAAGATAGAGACCTCTTCATGCCCGGCACGAAAGCGACGCGGGAGACTTCGCAGTTGGAGCTTTGGGGCGGTATCGAATGCACGATCGCCAGGGTCGGCGACGAATATCGCGATCAGGTGGCGGAGACCGGACACGTCCGTAGACCCGGCGACCTGGATCTGATCACCGATCTTGGCATCGGCACGATACGCTATCCGATCCTGTGGGAAAATGTGGCGCCCAGTAGCGGGCAGTTCGACTTCAGCTGGACCGACGAACGGTTGGCGATACTCCGCGAGCGCGGCATCAACGTTATCGGCGGCCTCGTCCATCATGGCTCGGGGCCGCGCCACACCCATTTGCTGGATCCGGATTTTCCCGCGAAGCTCGGCGACTATGCGGCGCGGGTGGCGGAACGCTATCCCTGGATCGAGATGTGGACCCCGGTCAACGAGCCGCTCACTACCGCACGCTTTTCGGCTCTCTACGGTCTTTGGTACCCGCATCGCCGCGACTATCCATCCTTCCTCCGGGCTCTCGTCAACCAATGCAGCGGCGTCGCAGAGGCGATGCGGGCGATCCGCGCCGTCAATCCGACGGCCTTGCTCGTGCAGACCGAGGATCTGGGAAAGACCTTCTCGACCGCTCGGCTGCGCTACCAGGCCGCGCACGAGAACGAACGGCGCTGGCTGAGCTTCGACCTGCTCTGCGGCAAGGTCGACGATCGCCACCCATGGCGCCGCCTGATGTCCGATGCGGGCATAAGCGGGAAGGAGATCGACAGGTTGGCGGACGGGGCCGCCAGGCCCGACATCATCGGCATCAACCATTATCTGACCAGCGAGCGATTCCTCGACGACCGCACGGCCCTGTATCCCGATGCACAGCTCGGCGGAAACGGAAGGGATTCCTATATCGACGCTGAGGCTGTCCGGGTGGAAAGACTGACGGCGCAAACGGGCATCGGACCCAGATTGCGCGAGGCGTGGAAACGTTATGGCATCCCGATCGCGGTCACCGAAGTCCATCATGGCTGCACGCGCGACGAGCAGCTGCGCTGGTTCGTCGAGGTCTGGCGGACGGCGGAGCAACTGAAAGGCGAGGGAATCGACCTTCGTGCCGTCACCTTGTGGTCGTTGTTCGGCAATGTCGACTGGCGCTCCCTGCTGACGCGTAAGGACGGCGTCTATGACGTAGGCGCCTTCGATGCGCGGGGCGAAAAGCCACGCCCGACGCTAGTCGCCAAAGCGGCAAAGGCATTGGCAGCGAAAGCCCCCTTCGACCACCCTGTGCTCGACGCCCCCGGATGGTGGCGGCGCCCCGAACGCCTCTATCCCTGGAACGGCCGCTGCCGCCGGCTCGAACATGGCGGCCGGCCATTGCTGATCACCGGGGCGACGGGAACGCTCGGCACTGCCTTCGCACGTATCTGCCAACATCGCGGCCTGCCTTATTGCCTCACCAACCGGTCGGACCTAGACATTTGCGACGCCGCGTCGATCGAAGCGGCGATCCTGCGCCATCGGCCCTGGGCTATCGTCAACACCGCGGGTTTCGTCCGCGTCGCCGATGCCGAGCATGAGCAGGAGGCCTGTTTCGCCGCCAATGCGATCGGTCCCGAAAGATTGGCGAGGGCCTGCACCGATGCCGGCATACCCCTCGTCACATTCTCGTCGGATCTGGTGTTCGACGGACGCCTCGGACGGCCCTATACCGAAGACGACGAACCACGCCCGACCGGCACCTATGGCATCAGCAAGGCCCGCGCCGAAAGCATGGTCCTGGCGCTGGCGCCGCAGGCATTGCTGATCCGGACCAGCGCCTTCTTCGGACCCTGGGACCGATATAATTTCGCCCATGCCGTGCTGGGCGCGCTGGCGCAGGGAGAGGCCGTGAGAGCCTGCTCCAGAACCGAGATCTCGCCGACCTACGTCCCGGATCTCTGCCACGCGACACTCGACCTCCTGATAGACGGCGAAGCGGGGCTGTGGCATCTCGCCAACCAGGGCCAGCTCAGTTGGCACGAATTCGCCCATCGTATCGCCCAGGGCGCCGGCTATGACCCGTCGCTCGTCCTGCCCGTCCGCACGTCGCAACCCGCCATAACAGCCTTGGCGAGCAGCCGCGGCGCACTGCTCCGCCCCCTCGACCATGCCATTGACGCCTTTCTGGGGGAGGTTGACGGCTTGGTGGCGAGGCAGCCGATGGAACTGGCCGCCGAATGAGACCGTCCTTCGCCGCTAGATCATTTGAATGGAGTCTGATTTGCGTCATCGGCGGAAGCGCGAGGCTCCGATCGGGATTGGCGGTTCGCAATCCTCGTCGCGGCGTTTACACAGACCCGCCCATTTTCATGATGGCGCCGGAGATCCAGTATTGAGCGACCAGATGAAGCTAGGAAGCCGCCTCCTCGTGGGAGGCATTGCGGGCTTTGCCGCCACGCTGGCGATGACAGCGGCGATGCGCCGTCTGCATGATCGCCTGCCGGCGAAGGAAGATTATCCGCTGACGCCGCGCGAAATCGTTGATTCGTCGGCCGCTGGGGCGGATCTTGCGATGACTAGCGCCGCTGCCAAGGACGTCGCGACTGCGGCCCATTTCGCTTATGGAGCGGTCATGGGCGCGCTGATCGCCGCGGCAAATCCCGACCCGGGAAAGCGGACCGGCACGGCCGCTGGCCTGGCGATATGGATCGCCAGCTATATGGGCTGGATCCCCGCTGTCGGCATCCTCGAACCGGCGACGAAGCATCCCCCTAGACGCAATGCGCTGATGATCTCGGCGCACCTGGTATGGGGCTATTCGACGGCAGTGGCCCTGCGCGAACTCAAATTGGCTCGCCGAACCATCCTGACCGACGGCCCGGCCAAGGACGCGCCGACCAAGGGCGGAACACCGGTCTGATCCTTTTCGAGCCAAGCGGCATTGCCCGTCGGCCCGAAAATCAGCAACCGCAGGAAGAGACCCGTTCGCAAGGCGATGAATCGGGCACGGACCTGTCGCGGTCAGTCGACGTGCGGACTGAGGTTGGGGGGATCGCTGGCAGGGAAGCTTTCGTCGGAAGCCTGATCGACCTCGTCCCATTCCTTGGGCGGATCCCGCATCTCCTCGGGACCGGCGGACCGGGCCGCGCCCGAGTCCCCGACCGCGCCGGCCGCGCCGGCGCCGGACAGAGCGGCCCTTCCCTTTTCATGGCCGCTACGCCGCCAAAGCCGACTGGCCAGGTAGCCGAGGCCTGCGGCGGCCGCCGCGCCGATACCGGTGGCGATTGCACTGTTGCGAGTCCACGCCATCTTCAGCCCTCCAGCTTTTCGAGGGTGGCAGGCTCAGCCGGCGGCAGACCGGCCGCCTCGGCCTTCGCCATGAGCGCAGCCTTGCGCGCCGCCATCTGTTCGCCGAGCGCCTCCAGATCGACATCCGCCTTTCGCGCCTGGGTGAAGATATTGTCGTGCTGTTTTTCTTCCTCCTTCACATGATGCTCGATCTGCTCCTGGAGCACTTTCACCTTGGCATCATAATAATCGTCGTCCGGACCGCCCGCCTCGATATCGTTGATGAGTATCTTGGCTCCGTCGTGTTCGACATAGGCTTCGTCGAGATCGTCGTCGGAAATCTTGCCGCGCAGGGCGGGGTAGAAAATCTCCTCTTCGATCGCCGTATGCACCTTCAACTCAAGGCAGATCTCGCGCGCCAGTTTCTCCTTGCGGCCGTCGCCGCTTGCTTTTTCGAACTTCTCGAACAGATCTTCGACCTTGCGGTGATCCTCGCTCAAGAGCTTGAGTGCGTCCTGCTTGCCTTCACCAGCCATTTGTGCCTCCTCATTTCCTCTGGAACATTCGGAATGGCACGCCGGTTCCAGCGACGGTTCGAAGCCGGTGGAATATAGTCTTGAACGATACCGAAACCCTTTCTCCTGTTCTTCCCGACGAGATCGAGGAAGCGACGCGGCGGCTGCTGGCCAAGGCCTGCGATCGCGACCTCATGTTCGCCACTGCCGAAAGCTGCACGGGCGGCATGCTGGCATCCTTGCTGACCGATGTTCAGGGCGTCGCCCATGCTTTCGATCGCGGGTTCGTGACCTATTCCGAAGAAGCGAAGACGCAAATGCTGGGCGTACCCGAGGCGCTGATCGAACGGGAAGGCGCCGTTTCGAAAGCGGTGGCGATCGCCATGGCGGAAGGGGCGCTGGAAAATAGCCGCGCTCATATCGCCTTGGCGATCACCGGCTTCGCGGACGCCGGCGACGAGCCGGGCCTGGTCCATTTCGGCTGCGCCCGGGCCGGTCGCGTGACCGCCCATCGGGAGGAACATTTCGGTCCCGTCGGCAGAGGTGCTACGCGGGTCGCCTGCATGAAGGTGGCGATCGAAATGATGACGGAGATGCTGTGATGGCGAAGGCGAAGACGCCCCCTTTCGAAGCGATCCATCGCCACGGCTTCGTCCGCGTCGCTTCGGCGACGCCTTTGGCAAGCTCGGGCGACGTGACGTACAACGTCGGGCAGACGGTCGCTCTGGCGCGCGAGGCCGATGACCGAGGCTGCGACCTGATCGTCTTCCCGGAACTGAACATATCCTCTTATGCAGTCGACGACCTCCATTTGCAGGAAGCGTTTCTCGACGCGGTCGAAGCAGGACTTGCCGAGATCTGCCGTGCCACCGCGGACCTTGCGCCGGTGCTCGCGGTCGGTGCGCCGCTGCGGCGCAACGGGCGCCTTTACAATACAGCGGTGGTCATCGCGCGGGGGCGCATATTGGGGGTCGTGCCCAAGAGCTTCCTTCCCAATTACCGGGAATATTATGAAAAGCGCTGGTTCGCGTCCGGGGTCGGACTCGACGGGATGGAGATGGAAGTCGCCAGCGAGACCGTGCCGTTCGGCACCGACCTCGTCTTCGCAGCAGACGATCTTGCCGACTTCATTTTCCATGTGGAGATTTGCGAGGATTATTGGGCGCCCCAGCCGCCTTCCACGACGGGCGCGCTCGCCGGCGCGCTGATCCTGTGCAACCTGTCGGCATCCAACATCACCATCGGCAAGGCGGACGAGCGCAAATTATTATGCGCCTCCCAAAGTTCCCGCTGCTGCGCGGCTTATGTCTATGCCGCTTCGGGACCGGGCGAGAGCACTACCGATCTTGCCTGGGACGGACAGGGATCGATCTACGAGATGGGTGATCTGCTCGTCGAATCGAGCCGCTTCTCGCGCGATCCGGAGATCGCCGTCGCCGACATCGACGTTCAGCGTCTCCGGCTCGAGCGGATGCGGATGCCGACCTTCAACGACAATGCGGTCGCCGCCGGCCACCCGGAAAAGAAGGTGCGGCGCATCCGGTTCCAGCATGGACCCAATATGTCCGACATCGGCTTCGAACGGCCGGTCCGGCGCTTTCCCTATGTGCCCCACCGGGCCGAGCAGCTTGACCAGGATTGCTACGAGGCCTTCAACATCCAGGTCCAGGGGCTGGCCAAGCGCTTCACGACCACCCGCGGCAAGCATCTTGTCATCGGCGTGTCCGGCGGCCTCGATTCCACGCACGCTTTGATCGTGGCGGCGAAGACCTGCGACTATCTGGACCTGCCCCGATCGACGATCCTGGGGTTCACCATGCCCGGATTCGCGACTTCCGACGCGACCAAGGCCAATGCCTGGGCGTTGATGAAGGCGCTGGGCATCGTCGGGCAGGAGATCGACATCAGGCCGGCGGCGATGCAGATGCTCCAGGATATGGGCCATCCTTATGCTTCGGGGGAGCCGGTCTACGACGTCACGTTCGAAAACGTGCAGGCAGGCTTGCGCACCGACTATCTCTTCCGGCTCGCCAACCAGCGAAGCGGCTTCGTCATCGGGACCGGCGATCTTTCCGAAATCGCCTTGGGCTGGGCGACCTATGGCGTCGGTGACCACATGAGCCATTATGGCGTCAATGCCGGCGTTCCCAAGACGTTGATCCAATATCTGATCCGCTGGGCGGTCAAGACCGACCAGTTCGACGCTGAGACCGACCGGGTGCTCGAGGCGATCCTCGCTACCAAGATTTCACCGGAACTCGTCCCCGCCGACGACAAAGGAGAGATGCAGAGTACGGAGGATATGATCGGCCCTTATGAGCTCAACGATTTCTTCCTTTTCCACATTCTGCGGGCCGGACAGCCGCCGTCCAAGATCGCCTTCCTTGCCTGGCGGGCATGGCGCGATGCGGATTCCGGGCGTTGGCCGATCGGCTATCCCGACGCGCTTAAGCGCCAATATGATCTGGCGACCATCCGGAAATGGCTGGAAATCTTCCTGTTCCGTTTCTTCGAGATCAGCCAGTTCAAGCGTTCGGCCATCCCCAATTCGCCGAAAGTCTCGGCCGGCGGCAGCCTAAGCCCGCGGGGCGACTGGCGCGCTCCGTCCGACGGAACCGCCGGCCCATGGCTTGCGGAACTGAAAGCCGCGTTCGGGGATTGAACGGACTGCCTCACGCGCGAACCAGTCCAGCTTGGGGCTGATTTGAGTTAGTCAGAATTCGGCAGCTGTTCGGGAACTCGCTCGCTCGGGCACTCGTTTTCCTGACCTAAACTCAATCGTCAGGAATCCCCCGTTGATCAACTTTTCCACCGCTTCAATGCCGGGGCAGAATACCGGCGCGTCCCAAACGAAAAACCAGAATACGCTGATCTGCTTTTCCCACTTGCGATGGAATTTCGTCTTCCAGCGGCCGCAACATCTGATGAGCCGCTTCGCCGCGGAACAGCGCGTCATCTATTGGGAGGAACCCGAGGCGGCTTTACCCGAGTGCGAGCCGGCACTGGGCGTCCGGACCTGTGCGGAAACCGGAGTCATAATCGTCACCCCCTCCTTGCCCGAAGGGCTTGGCGAGGCAGAGCGAGATCTGACCCTCAAGGCATTGCTGGACGCCTTCCTGGCCGGGGAGGAAGGACCCTTCGTCCGCTGGTATTATACGCCGATGATGCTTCCTTTCTCCCGGCATATCGAAAGCATGTCCACCGTCTATGATTGCATGGACGAGCTTGCCAATTTCCGCTTCGCCCCGCCCGAACTCATGGCGCTGGAGCGCGAATTGTTCACCGTCGCCGACATCATCTTCACAGGTGGCTACAGCCTCTATGAAGCGAAGAAGGATCGTCATCCCAACATTCATCCTTTTCCCTCCAGCGTCGACCGCCACCATTTCGGGCAGGCGCGTGCCGTCGATGCCTTTCCCGACGACCAGGGCCCGTTGAAGCGGCCCCGCCTGGGCTTCTACGGCGTGATCGATGAGCGCATGGACCTTGCGCTGATCGCCGCCTTGGCCGACGCGCATCCCGAATGGTCGATCGTCATGGTCGGGCCGGTGGTGAAGATCGATCCGGCGGAACTGCCGGTCCGCGCCAACCTCCATTATCTCGGCGGCAAGAAATATGAGGAATTGCCCGTCTATCTTGGCGGCTGGGACGTCGCCCTGATGCCCTTCGCAATCAACGAATCGACCAGGTTCATCAGCCCGACCAAGACTCCCGAATATCTGGCCGGCGGACGTCCCGTCGTGTCGACGCCGATCACCGACGTGATCCGCCATTATGCCGATCTGGACGCCGTTTTCATCGCCGACGGTCCGGAAGCCTTCATCAAGGCCTGCGAGGAGGCACTGGCCCTGGCGCGCGGGGGCGACGAATGGCTGAAAGATGTCGATGCCAAGCTCGCCAATATCAGCTGGGACATCACCCATGCGCGCATGGCCGGCCTGGTCCGTGAAGCGACGCGGGTTACCGCCGCCGGGCCCAACGTCCTGAAGGCCGGCGCGCGGAAGAAATATGATTATCTGGTCGTGGGCGCCGGCTTTGCGGGATCGGTGATCGCGGAGCGCCTGGCGAGCCAGCATGATGCGCACGTATTGGTGGTCGACAAACGGCCCCATATTGCCGGCAATGCCTACGACCGACCCGACGAGGCAGGCGTGCTGATCCATCAATATGGACCGCATATCTTCCACACCAATTCGGACGAGATCGTCGACTATCTCTCGCAATTCACCGAATGGCGGCCTTATCAACATCGCGTGCTCGCGGAGGTGCGCGGACAGAAGGTGCCGATCCCGATCAACCGCACCACACTCAACATGCTGTTCGGACTGGACCTGCGTACCGACGAGCAGGCCGCCGCCTATCTCGCGGCCCGGGCGGAGCCGGTGGCGGAGATCAGGACATCCGAGGATGTGGTCATATCGGCGGTCGGCCGTGAACTCTACGAAACCTTCTTCCAGGGCTATACCCGCAAGCAATGGGGCGTGGATCCCAGCCAGCTCGACAAGGCGGTTACTGCGCGGATCCCGACTCGGACCAACACCGACGACCGATATTTCGGCGACAAGCACCAGATCATGCCGAAACATGGCTATACCGTCATGTTCGACAGGATGCTCGACCATCCGAATATCGATCTGTTGCTGGCCACCGACTATCGCGACATCGTCGCCGAAATCGAGGCCGGCCATATTGTGTTCACCGGCCCGATCGATGAATTCTTCGACTTCCGCTACGGGAAATTGCCCTATCGAAGCCTGCGGTTCGAGCACAAGGTCGTCGATCAGGAACAGTTCCAGCCAGTCGCCGTGGTCAACTATCCCGATCCGCTGATACCCTATACGCGGATCACCGAATATAAGCATCTGACCGGGCAAACGCACGACAGGACCAGTATCACCTTCGAATATCCGAGCGCGGAAGGCGACCCTTATTATCCTGTGCCGCGACCGGAAAATCAGGCGCTGTTCAAGAAATATGAAGCTCTTGCCGATGCCACGCCTGACGTGACCTTCGTCGGCCGGCTTGCGACCTATCGCTATTACAATATGGACCAGGTGGTCGGCCAGGCACTCGCCGCTTTCCGCCGGCTCGATGCCAGGCGCAAGGCATTCGGTCTCGAACAGCAGCACAGCACGATCTGGGTTCAGGCCGCCGAATGAGCTCCCACGCCCTCCCCCGCCAAGGAGGCGGGGGAGGGGCGGTCATAGATCCACGCCGCGGGCGATCGCCTCCAGCTTGCGGAGACGTTCTTTCACGTCCACCAGTTCGATTCGTTGCCCCGACCCGGGCTTGCCCGGATCGAGCTATCGGAGCGTACCTTTATCCTCATATTCGATACGGCAAGCTCCAGACTCAACCAAGATGGGCGGGCTCCAGCAGGGTTAACGGGGTAGCGCGCCATTGTGCCAGGACGGCACGGCCCGTTTCAGACGGCATTTGGATTGAGTCCTAGCCTGCCCGGATCGCCTAGCGACGATCGATGTCCTGGCCGAATCGCTCATTCCCGGCACTGCCGCGTCGCCGACGCCTTCACCGGATCCTCTCGATATCCTTGTCGGTGTTGCTTGGAAGCTGCTGCGCCGCTTCGGCTGGAGCTCAGGACAGGTTCGAGCAGCTTCGCGACCAGGACCTGAGGGTGGCCAGCATCAGCTACACATTATCCGTCGCCAACGGATTCCGTTGTCCAGGTTCGCTATCGAGCCAGCTGGGGTTCGTCCTTCACGGAATCGATCAATATGGAATTGCCAACCGGGCGGAAGCCGCCCGCAGCTTCAACCTCGGCAGCCAAGTCGGGGTGATGGCGGTCGTCGCGGGAAGCCCCGCCGCGAAAGCTGGCTTGATGGCCAGGGACGGGTTGGTATCGGTGAACGGGCGGGATTTGCCCGTCGCGGCCGCGCCGTCTCGAATACCTAGCCGAGCGACCGTGGCACGGGCCCAGCAAATCCTGACCGAGGAAATGGACAAGGGTCCGGCGACTATTCGGATATCAAGATCGGGACGCGTGAAAGACCTGCGGTGGACGGCCGAGCTCGGATGTCCCGCCAATGTCGAACTCGTCCCGGCGGCGGCGGCAAATGCGTGGGCCAGCGGCGAAGCCGTCGTCGTCAGCGCAGGCATTCTCGAATATTGCCGGGTGGAGGACGATCTTGCTTTGGTTATCGCGCACGAAATGGCGCACAACTTTCTCCATCACCACCATCGGCTCGCTTCGCCCCACCTCGAGGGCCAGCTCCTCCTTCCGTCGAGCGACGGATCCGCAACGATGAGAGAAATGGAAGAAGAAGCAGATCGGCTCGCCGTGGGAATAGCGAAGGAGGCAGGTTACGACCTCAAGGAAGCCGGCAGCTTCCTCCGGAGCCTGATGACTGCGATCGATCCGGCCCAGACCGGCGGGACCCATCCTCAGCTCGATCGTCGGGTCGAGTTGCTGGAAGCGGCCATTGCGGCTGCGGAAGGATCCGTGCCGCGGCACCAAGCGGGGGGATGAGCATGAACCGGGCACGTCAATCGGCTGGGATCGCAAATGCCTGCCTGACCGATCTCGTTTCTGGAAGGATGTAGACGACACCCATAGTTCCGGTGAAAGCAGGGATGACGACCTTGTCGTAGAATTCGGCGGGAACGTTGATGCAGCCATAGGAGATGCGGTTGTCGAGCGGCGTTGCCGACACCAGCCTCTGGTGTCTGCGCTCCTTGGGATGCCCCGCAATGACCCGGTGAAGGGAGAGGGACGAGGCGTAATCCACCCACAGAATGTCCTGCTCGAAATCGTGACCCAGCGACGACATGAAGCGACCCGCCGGCGTCGTCCGCTCCTTGGCGCTGATCGTCGCCAGCCGCCGATCGCCGATCCCAGGAACGCTTTCGTCGCCAAGAGCGAGACCGAGAAGAGCGGGGGCGGAGCCGCGAGCCCGGCCCTGGCCGTCGAACAGGAAGACCTTCGCACCCACCTTGTCGATGATCACATAAGGGAGACCCTGATTGTCGCCCGCCCTGAGGATCCAAGCCGCGACTTCGCGAACGTCTGCAGAAGCATCCATCAGCGATGAATCGACATGCCGTTCCTGCCGCGCCTTCCCATCGACTGTCCCGGTGCGATGCTGGGCTGAGACAGCGTGGGCCGGCACGAAGGACGCAGCGAACAGGACCAGACCGATCGCCTTCCGGATTCTCGGCAGGAAGCGTCCTGCACCACTTCTCTTCGGACCGGAGGACAGGGCCACCGCCCGGGACCTGGGCATGATCATTGGCTTGATCCGACCTAATGACGAGCCTGCTTGCGCGGATAGACAGGCACGATCGGAGTCACGGGCGCGGGTTTCGGCGCGCTCGGCAGGAAGGCGCTTTCCCCTATGTCACTGGCCGCCCGTTCTATGGCTGGCAATTCCCGCTCTTCTTCGACCTGCGCAAGCTGGACCGTCGGCATTTTCACACCTCCGCCGACCAGCGTGACCGGCAAGTCATTGGCCGCTCCGACCGGCGTCGGCGCGAGCGAAATCGGAGGTGGGGCCAGCGGCGCCGACGCCAAGGGGGGCGTCGTCCCCGGCGGTACGATCACGGGAGGCACGACCACGGGCGGTACGATCGGAGGCGCTACCACCGGCGGTGGTGGAGGAGGCGGGGGCGGACCGGGAGGTGGTGGAGGCGCAGGAGGGGGAGGCCCCGGCGGCGGAGGCGGCGGAGGAGGCGGCGGAGGCGGCGGAGGCGGAGGAGGCGGAGGTGTTGGTCCCGGCGGGGGAGGCGGCGGCGGTGGGGGCGGTGACGGTGGCGGCGGTGGCCCGGGCGGGGGAGGCGGAGGAGGAGGCGCGGCGGCAATGTTACCCGTCGTCCTGAAGCCCGATACGCAGCAGGATCCAGCCAGGGCATAATCGTCGGCGGCGGGGCCACTCAGGCTATAACCGTCATAGGTAATGCCGATACCTCCACCGACAGCCGCGTCGTCGAATGTCGCCGTTGCGCCCGGACCGGCCACCAAGGTGACATCGACCGGCTGCCCCGACTGGTCGGTCGTGTTGAACCCGGTAAGGACCGTGGCGTTCGTGCCGTCGAAGACCTTGTCGCCATCGGGAAAGAGCAACATGCGCTGCGTCAAAGTCGCGCCCTCTGTCAGGACGAACTCGGTGGAGAAGTCCGTGGGTGCAGCATAGGAGACCGGGTTGTAGTTGATCGTGACCGGCGCGACAGTCACGGTCACGGGAGGCGCGAGCGGAGCGAAAATGATGGTGCCGCCGTCGATGCCCGGCCCGGAACCGTCGGCACCTGCGATCAGGGTGAGGCCGACCGGCAAGCCGAGGCTGCGCGCTGGAATCGTGGTTCCCCTGGTCAGCGTGACGGCGGCATCGATGTGGATATCGTGGCCGGCGCACAATGCGATATTGCCGTCCGTGGTCGTAATGGCGTGGCGCACGTTCACATTCTGGCCGGCATTCAGCAAGATGGAGCCGCGGGTGGTCGTCAGCGCGGCATCGACATTGATGTCGCCGCCGCAGCACACGACAATATTTCCTTTGGTGGCCGTGATCGGCATATTGATGTGGACGTCGCCGAATGCTTCGAGCGTGAGCGTGGTAGGCGTACCCGACGCCGTCCATGCTATCGCGTCGTTTACATAGATATCGCCTTCGCCGCCCGGAGCGTCGCCAGACGCTGGCAATGTACTGATCAGCACATTGTTGGTTACGAGTTGATCCGAAAGCACGGCGCCGGAAATATTCCCACCGGTGGCGGCAATGATGAAATCTGCAGGATCGATCAGCCATGTCCCGGTCTCGCCGAACGGCGCAGCCGTGGTAATTTCCACCTCGTCGGCGATGTAGACATTGGCGGCGGAGGTTTCGATGAAGCCGCCGTCCCCGCCATCCGGGGCGCTGGCGTCCAGCGTGCCCGCCACATTCATGGTCCCCCCCTGCATGTCGCCAAGCAGCATGATGACGCCGTCGACATTCTCCAGCGTCTGGGCCTCGATGATGCCGGTATTGTTGACCACTGTCCTGAGCAGCGCGCCGGCGGCCTGCGCCGTCATGACGACCTGCCCGCCATTGGCCCGAAGCAGGCCGCCATTTCGGACGAGCGCGTTGATGGCGCCCTTGTCGACGGCCACGTTGAGCAGACCGTCCCCGGCGACATCGAGCGTGATCGCTTCGCCGGCAGCCAGCGCCACGACACCCATATTCGCCTGGATCAGGCCGTCATTGCTGACGTTAGCGCCGAGCAAGGCGACATAGCCGCCATCGGCATTGATCGTGCCCTGGTTGAGCACCGCACCGGTCCCGCTACCGGAAAAGCTATATTTGCCCGCCAGGAAGTCCGCGTCGGAGAGGCCGAGCGTCGACGCTACCAAAGCCCCGACATTGACCTGAGCACCGTGCCCGAAAAGCACGCCATTGGGATTGATCAGAAAGACCTTGCCGTTGGCCGAGAGACTGCCGAGAATGACCGAACCGTCGGCGCCAAGCACGCGGTTGAGCGCGATCGAACTGCTGCTGGGCTGATTGAAGACCACGCTTTGGTCCGCGCCGATGGAAAAGCTCTGCCAATTGATCGCGGCATTCTGGCTCGACTGATTCACGGTGACATGGTTCGTGCCGGCGGAGATGGTGGCATTTCCGGCCGAGACCGAACCACCGGTGGGCAGGGCCTGTGCCTGCGCCACGGACCCCATCGGCAGGACAGCCGCAAGACCCGCCAGGGCGAGGCAAGCAAAGCCGGTGAGGGCGGTCGATCCGACCAGCGATGCCTTAGGGGCGAGGATGGAGGCGCCGACGACGGC
This sequence comes from Sphingosinicella rhizophila, assembly GCF_032378825.1. Classification (NCBI taxonomy): domain Bacteria; kingdom Pseudomonadati; phylum Pseudomonadota; class Alphaproteobacteria; order Sphingomonadales; family Sphingosinicellaceae; genus Sphingosinicella; species Sphingosinicella rhizophila. The sequence goes on from NZ_JAVUPU010000004.1 coordinate 384,813, forward strand.
GCGTTGGTTGTCGATCATGAACTTGGTCCTTTGTGTCGGAACTAGGCGTTGCGCGAAGGTAGTGCCTGCCATCAGAACAGCTTCACGATCTGGAACCAGAAGCGGCCCGAGCGATCGGGAGCCGAGGTGGCCTGCGCACTTCCCAGTTTATGCGCGTAGGTGCCGCGAAGGATGATATCCTGGGGTCCGAACCAGGTGAGGCCAGCGCCGAACCCACTCCGTTTGGAATGGTTGGCACCTGCGAACCAGGGGTCGTGGGCATAATCAACTTCGCCTACGTCTACGAAGCCGATCAGCTGAAGCTGGCCGGGAAGCTTGCCCGTCCACCTATCAAGGAGCAGCCGAGCTTCCAGCGTGGCGATATAGCCCTGGTCGCCATAGGCTTCCCCTTCCGGATAGGCGCGGACTCCATAGGCCCCGCCCAATTCCATTTTCTCGGAACTGTCGAGATTGTCGAACGCGAGCTGGCCGCGCACGGCGCCATAAAGCGAAAGTGGTCCAACCAGCGTTTGCAGTCGGGCGGCGGTGAACTGCAATTTGGCGAAGCCGCCTTGGCTGCGAGCGGTCAGCGCGTCGATAGCGCGCTCTGCTGGGCTTTCGATGTCGAGATCGCCAAAGGTCAGGTTGGCGGAGACGCTGTTCCACCCGCCGCCCAAAACGGAGTCGCGGAGATCGCCGCTAAACCCCAGTGACAGCGCGCGGCTTTCCTTGTTGGATCGCCCCGAGACAAGATCGATCCTGTCTTCCAGCTGCTTGGCCTCGGCGCTGGCCAAAGCATAAAGATTGGCTCCGCGCGAACGGATCAGAGGGTAAGAGGCGAAGATGCTGACGATGTCGGCGGTGCCGTGCGCGTCCAGCCCCTCGAACTCGCGACCCAGTTCATAGCGCATGTGGGTATAAGCCAGCCCCAAAGTGGCGTTGCCGACCGGCGCTTGATAGGCGGCACGGCCATAAGCGAGGCCGCCAGTGGACGCGAGCAGACGCAGACTGACGAGATCGCCAAGCCCGGTGGGATTGTTGATATTGACGGTTCCGCCAAGCCGATAGGCGCCGGTGTAGCGATTGCCTGCATTGTCGGCCTCGATATTGCCGGTCACTCTGCGGCCTGGCTCAAGATCCACGACGAGGTCGGATGTGCCGATGGCGGCCCCGGGCGAGAGAGTCGATTTGACCCGCACGCCGGGCACGTCGGACAGCAGGAGAAGACGCCGTTCGAGCGGCGACGTCGCCACGATTTCGTTGCTGTCCAGGCCGCGGAGACGATTGCGGGCGACCCGTTCCGATAGGTTGGTGCCGTTGCGCAGGTCGATCTTGCCATAACGGCCTTCGATCACCGCGATCGTGACCGCGCCGTCGCTCGCGTCCTGGGCGGGCAGATAGGCTTGGGCGAGGAAATAGCCGCGATCATTGTAGAAGGCAGCGATCTTGGCGGCATGTTGGCGAAGTTCGGAAAGATTGAGCATGCTGCCGGCTTCGAAGCCACTCGCCGCAACCAGTTCCGCTTCCGAGAACAAAGTCTGGCCCGTCACGTCTAGCGACTGGACCGCCACGCGGGCTCCGGAGTCGACGGGCGGCGTCAGCGGCTGCCGTTCGACTTCCATGTCGGGTGCTGCTTTTTCCAGCGTCGGCGGCGGGGGGATTTGCTGGAGCTGTCCTCCAGCTCCTGGGGGTTGCTGCGCAAAGGCGGCTTGACTCGCCCCCAACAGGGCGAGCGTCATCAGTCTCAATTTTAGCATGGCTACCTCGAACGTCGCTGCGGAGGAGAGCTTGCCGTCTTCCACCCGCAGCGGGGAAAGTTCGCAATCGGGCCGGTGGATGGCTGTTGGCGATGCGCCAAGAGCGCCAGGCGCTTCCTTGAGCGACGCTGCCGGGAAAGCCGCGTCCTGATGAACCTTGTTTAAGAGAAATTTGTTAACAAGAGGTTAATTTATTAAATTGTTCGGAAATGTCCGACACATATTCCCAGCGCCTGCAATATCATTATGTAAATGATCAGGCGGTCATAGTTACAACAATCATCAATTAAATTTCCAGTTGTTTTTCTACGCTCCCAGGAATTAATCACCGTCATAATTGCGTCAGCGAAAATTAAACCAATGTTTACTCAACTGTTCATGTCTCAACGTCGAACAGTGGGTGGGCAACATGTCTCTTGGCGTCCGATCGATGTCGGAAGCGGTCCCGCGATCACGCCACAGGATGCTCGAGAACCAGACCCTAGCTGGCCAAATATCCGGTCGGGGCATCGAGGCTTTCGGCTTCCCCCTCCGTGTCCGCAAGCGGCCCCTCCGGCACGGCATCGGCAAGCGTCAGGCCGTCGAGGATGCGGGCGGTTTCGTCGCGCACCCGCATCATCACACGATGCAGCCGGCATTTGTCCTCGCTCACGCAATTGGTACATTGTTCATAAGCGAGCCGGCTGACGCAAGGGAGCAGACCGAGCGAGCCGCGGGTCAAACGGACGATCTCGCCATAGCTGATCTCGTCCGGCTTCTTGGCGAGCCAATAGCCGCCGTCGCGCCCGCGCCTGCTGCCGACAAAGCCCTGGCGGCTCATCTGGGACAGCATCACCGTGAGGAATTTCGGGGGAATATTCTGCGCTTTGGCGATCTCCCCAAGCTGGACCGGCCCCTCGCCATATCTGTCGGCCAGGTGGAGGAGCGCCCGGATTGTATACCGCGTCCGTTGAGAAAGCATGGGCCGCTAATGAACCTTGCCGATGCCCTTTGCAATCTGCGAAAATCTACAACGGCGCCAAGATGTTCCGGCCGGTTCAGCCGGTCGGGCCGAGCTTCAGGGTGGCCCGAAGCCCGGCCCCCGGAGCGTTGTCCAGGCTGAGCGTCCCGCCGTGATTTTCGGCGACGGCCCTGGCAATCGACAGGCCCAGCCCCGTCCCGCCGGTGGCGCGGTTGCGCGATTCCTCGACGCGATAGAAGGGTTCGAGCACATGCTCGAGCTGCTCGGGGGGGATGCCTGCACCGTTATCCAGCACCTCGATCCCGACCGATTCACCGTCGCGCCGTACCGAGATGCTGACCGATTCGCCATATTTGAGGCCGTTGTCGATGAGGTTTCGTATGGCGCGGCGCAGGAGGTTGGGCTGGACCTTCAGCACCTCTCGCGCGCTCGTCGCCAGCGTCACATCATGCCCCATCTCCCGATATTCCTCGACCAATGCGTCGACCAGGGCAGTGACGTCCATTACCCGTTCCTCTTCACGGGACCGTCCCGATCTGGCGAGCACCAATATATCCTCCAGCATCGTCGCCATCTCGTCGATGATCTCGCCCATGCGCTGTCTTTCACTTTCCGGTTCGATGCTTTCGACGCGAATGCGAAGCGAGGCCAAGGGCGTCCGCAGATCATGGCCGATCGCGCCGAGCATCCGGTCCTTTTCGTCCAGCAAGGCGACGACACGGCGGTTCATGGCGTTGAAGGCTTCGAGCGCGCGGCGGAGGTCGGCCGAGCCGCGCGGCTCCACCAGAGCAGGCGTGCCACGGCCGCCGAAGCGTTCGGCGGCGCGGGCCAGATCGCGCAACGGCCGCGCGATCCGGATCGCGATCAGCGAAGATGCCCCGAGCACGATCAGATAGAGGAGCAAGGTGGCGGCCGCGAGCCTGAGCGTGAGAAAGGGATCGGGGCGAGGAATGACGAGGCGGCCGTTCAGCCATGCATTGGAGTCGAGCCGCGCCGACAGGATGAGGATGCGATGCTCTTCCGCCTTGCCCGTGCCGGACCGTGGTCTCCGGCGCTCCGTCACTTCCGTTGCCCGCGCCTCTCCGGCCCTGATGCCCGCCGTCGCCAGGGCCTGGGTCAGCCGTGCCTCGATCTGGGGATGGCGTTGCGCCTGCACCGGCACGGCGCTTGCACCTGCGATCGCGAAGCGCGCGCCGCGCCGGCTATTGTCCTCGATAACGGCGTCGCGAAACTCGGCAGGCGCCTGCCTCAGATCCGTCGCGACGGTCACGAAGCGGTTGATCGCCGGGCCCTGGGTCTGGGCAAGGGTGAGCTTCTGCCGCTCGTTGAGGATCAGTGCGAAATTGACGATCTGGGCGACGAGCAAGGCCAGCCCCAGCAGGAGCGCCATCTGGCCGGCGAGGCTCTTGGGCATGAACCGCCTCACAGGCGCCTTACCTCAGGCGCGAACATATACCCTCCGCCCCAGACGGTCTTGATCAGCTTGGGATCGGAGGGGTCGGCCTCGATCTTCTTGCGCAGCCGGCTGATATGATTGTCGACGCTGCGTTCGAAGGCGGCAAGCTCTCGTCCCTGGCTGAGGTCGAGCAACTGGTCGCGGGTCAGCACCCTCTTGGGATGTGTAACGAAGGCGAGCAGCAGATTATATTCGCCGGTCGACAAGGGAACGGCGATGCCGTCGCCGCCGACCAGTTCGCGCTCGCCGGTCTTCAGGACCCAGGGGCCGAACGCATAGCCGTCGGCATCCGGCGCATGGACCATCGTACCCTGTCCGCCCGTCCGGCGCAGCACCGCCTTGATCCTGGCCTCCAGCTCGCGCGGACTGAACGGCTTCGTCACATAATCGTCGGCGCCGAGTTCCAGTCCCACGATCCGATCCGTCTCTTCGGCCCTGGCGGTCAGCAGGATGATGGGGGTCGGACTGGTGGCGCGGACGTAACCGGCCAGGGAAAGCCCGTCTTCACCCGGCATCATGATATCGAGGAGGATGAGGTCGATGGCGTGGGCGGCGAGAATCTGTCGGGCCGTCGCGGCATTTTCGGCCTTGGTGACCCGAAAGCCGCTGCGGCCGAGATAGGAAGCGAGCGGATCCCTGATGTCGCGTTCGTCATCGACCAGAAGGATATGGGGCTCGCTTGCCATTCTTCATTCCTGTTGCGTGAGACGAAGGCTCCGGAACTTTCGCCCCGGAACCTCCAGCCTTAGTTGAACATGTTGGCAAGGACAGCGCCGACGATGCCGCTGGTGATCGCCACCAGCACCGCATCATTGTCGGACCGAACCCAGCGATAGCCGCGCGGCGCGTCGCGGAGCCGGTAGGCCCTCGGATTGTCGATCATCCGGTAGCTGCGGGCATAACGCCGGTCGAACCTCTGGCCCTTGCTCCAACGGTGGCTCTGCCGATAGCTGCTCTTCATGGTGCGCTGGCCGTCATCATTGTGCCGGACCTGCTCGTACCGGCCGCGATCATTGTGACCGAACGGCGCGGCTGCGGCCGGGACGGCGGGGATGGCGGCGACCGAAGCGGCGGCGGCTGCGAGGATGAGCTTCTTCATTTCGTGTCTCCTTTTCAAAACGCCGTGATCGGCGTTGAGACCCAGATGGAGCCTGCCTGTCCCATGTTTTTGTCGGACCACCGGCAAATTGGTCGCAATCTGTATCATCGGCTCGTCCGCCGCTTCTTCCACGCCGCCCTCATTCGTGTCTCAGGGCGTCGATCGGGTTGAGCGCCGCGGCGCGACGGGCCGGAAAATAGCCGAACACGATCCCGATCAGCGCCGAAAAGGCGAAGGCGACGAGGTTGATTTGCGGATCGAACAGGAACGGCACCTGGATGATGGGCGCGAGAATGACCGTGGCGGCGAAGGCGAGCACCAGTCCGATGAATCCACCCAGGCAGGCCAGCACGATCGCCTCGACGAGGAATTGCAGCAGCACCTCGCGGGCGACGGCCCCTATGGCGAGGCGGATGCCGATCTCCCGGGTCCGCTCGGTCACTGAGACGAGCATGATGTTCATGATGCCGATGCCGCCGACTAGCAAACTGACCGCCGCCACCGCGCCCATCACGGTGGTGAGGATGCGCGTGGTTCCAGACAATGTCTGGGCGATCTGCTGCGTGTCGGTGATGCGGAAATTATCCTCTTCGCCCGGCTGGATGCCACGCCGCTCGCGAAGCAGCCCCTCGATCGAGCGCTGCACCGTCGCCGTTTCGTAGGCGGCGTCCACGGAGACCATGATGTTGCCGACATCCGTATCGCCGGTGAAGCGCCGCTGCACGGTGCGGAGCGGCATGATCACGATATCGTCCTGGTCGTTGCCGAAACCGCCCTGGCCGCGCGCCGCAAGCGTGCCGATCACGTCGCAGCTGACCGTGCCGAGACGAAAGCGTTCGCCGACCGCTTCCTCCCCCCGGAACAGATTCTGCCGCACCGTATTGCCGATGATGCAGACGGCCCGGCCGGCCTGTTCCTCGGCCGGAGTGAAGGTCCGGCCGGCCGAAAGCTGCCATTGCTGCGCGACCAGATAGTCGCTGGTCGTCCCGTTGATGCTGGTGTCCCAATTGGCTGCGTTGCGGACCGCCGTGGTCGAGGTCTGCACCTGCCCCGCCACCGCTGTCACGCCTGCCGTCTGTTCCCGGATCGCGGCCACGTCCTCCAGATCGAAATCCGGGGGCCGCGGCCCGCCGCCGCCGCGGCCGAAGCCCTGGCCCGGCCTGACCGTCAGGATGTTGGAACCGAGGCTGGAAATCTGATCGGACACGGCCTTGGTGGCGCCATTGCCGAGCGTCACCATGGTGACCACGGCCGACACGCCGATGACGATGCCGAGCGTCGTCAGGAACGAACGGAGCAAATGCCGCCTGATTTCGCGGAAGGCGAGGACGATCGTGGTGCCGATGATCATGCCTGCTCCTTCACATCCGTCCGCTCGACCAGTCCGTCCTTGAAGTGGATGATGTTGCGGGCGAATTCGGCCATGTCCGGTTCGTGTGTGACCATGACCACGGTGATGCCCGCCTTCCGGTTGAGATCGGTCAGCAGCTCCATGATCTCGATGGACCGCTGGCTGTCGAGATTGCCGGTCGGTTCGTCCGCGAGCAGGACATCGGGATTGGTGACGATCGCCCGCGCGATGGCGACACGCTGCTGCTGCCCGCCCGACAGTTCGGCCGGACTATGGTTCCACCAGTCGGCGAGGCCCACCTTGTCGAGCGCGGCCATGCCGGCATCGTGGCGACTGGCCTTGTCCTCGCCGCGATAGAGAAGGGGCAGTTCGACATTTTCGAGCGCATTGGTGCGGGCGAGCAGGTTGAAGCCCTGGAAGACGAAGCCGAGATAGCGGCGGCGGAGCAAGGCTCTTTGATCGCGGTCGAGCCGCTCCACATGCACATTCTTGAACAGGAATTCACCGCTGGTCGGCACGTCCAGGCAGCCCAGGATGTTCATCGTCGTCGACTTGCCGGAACCCGAAGGCCCCATGACCGCAACGAAATCCCCGCGCGCGATGTCGAGATCGACGCCCTTGAGCGCCTGGAAGGCGGCCGGGCCGCTGCCGAACGTCTTCGTGACACCACGCAACCGGATGATGGGCTCGCTCATTCGGGCGCCGCCAGACGGCCGGTAATCACCTTCATGCCGGGTGCCAGGTCCTTTCCGCTCACGACCGTCCGGCTGCCGTCGGTGGCGCCGGTGGTGACCTGGATCGCCCTCGGCTCGCCATTCTCGCCGAGCACGTAGATTCGCTGCTGGCTGCCGCGGCCGATGCCGACCTGCCGTTCGGGCCGATTGCCGCCGAAGCCGCGGCGGGGCAGCAGCACGTCGGTAACGCCGCCGCCTTTGCCATTGCCGCCACGCGCTTCACGCTCCGGCGAGAAACGCAAAGCGGCGTTCGGCACAAGCAACTGGTTGCGGGCCTGCGCCGTCTGGATGTCGGCGGTCGCCGTCATGCCCGGGCGAAGGATGAGCTCGGGATTCTGCACACTCAGATCCGCGGTATAGGCGACGACATTGCCCGCGGCGGCGGTGCCGGAGGTCGAGGCCGCACCATCGGAAGCATTGGCGCCGACATCGACGCGAAGGATCTGCGCCGGGAAGACCCGCCCCGGATAGGCATCGACCGCGAAGGTGGCGCGCTGACCCGCTTTCACCTGGCCCACATCGGCTTCGTCGACCTTCACCTCCAGCTTCATCTGGCTCAGATCCTCGGCGATGACGAACAGGACCGGCGCGGAGAAGGATGCGGCCACGGTCTGGCCGGGATCGACCTGGCGCGACAGCACCACTCCGGTGACGGGCGAATAGATGGTCGCCTTGCTGAGGTTGGTCTGCGATGTCGCCAGCACGGCGCGCGCTTGAGTCACTTGCGCCTGCGCAGCGCGAACGGCGGCCACCGCGCGCTGGCTTTCGGCACGGCCGGATTCCAGTTCCACCATGGAAGGCACCTTGCCGCCGGACAGGCGATGAACCTGCTCCAGGCGGGCAAGGTTGGCGCGTGCCTGGACCTGGGTCGCATTGGCCTGCGCGACCTGGGCCTGCGCGGCCGCCACCGACGCCTCATTCTGACGGATCGTGTCGATCAGGCGGGCAGTATCGAGCCGGGCAAGCGGCTGGCCGCGCACCACCTGATCATTATTCTCCACATAGACATTCGTGATCAGACCCGATTGCTCGGAACCGACATCGACCTGGTTGGTCGGCTGCAGATTTCCCGTGGCCGACACGGTGACCGTGAGCGAGCCGCGCCGCACCTGCTCCGTCGCATAAGCGGCCTCGGCGGCACCTCCGAACTGCTGGAACAGAAAATAGAGAATGACCCCCACAACGAGCGCGCCCAGGGCCAGAAAGGCCCGGCGCCGGCCCGGCCTTGCGGGCGAGACACCGAGGAATTCGTCGAGATCGGGACCCGAGTCGGCAGGGCCACCGGTGACCGTCTTTGTCGTCATGTCGTTCATGTCGCTGTCCCGCTTGAAGGATCATAAGGCGCCCAGCCGCCGCCCAGGGCCCGGTAGAGCTGGACCGTGCCGAATGCCTGGTCGGCCATGCTAGCCATCAGTCCTTCGCGGGCCGACAGCAATGTTCGCTCGGCTTCGAGCAGGATCTGGAAATCGCTGAGACCGGCGCGATATTGGCTTCGCGCGAGGATCGCGCTGTTGTTCGCGGCATCGAGCGCGATCGCGAATTGGCCTTGCCGTTCGCGCGCGGCTTGCAGCGTGACGAGCCCGTTTTCGACATCTTCGAGGCTGGTGAGCACGGCCTGACGATAGGTGGCGAGCGCCGCCTCGGTCGCGGCTTGCTGCGACCGGACCTGCGAACGCAGACGACCGCCGTCGAACAGGACCTGGCTCAGGCCGGCGAAGATATTGCCGGTGACGGCATCGAAGAGGGTTCCCAGACCGAGTGCAGAGGTCCCGATATTCCCGCTCAGCCGAAGCTCGGGCAGAAGCGCCGCCTGGGCCACGCCGATACGGGCGGTCGCAGCGGCGAGCCTCCGCTCGGCGGATCGAACGTCCGGGCGCTGACGAAGCGTATCGGCCGGAATACCGACGGCAATGTCCTGTGGTGGCGTCGGTATCGGCTGCGGCTGCATCAAAGCGGTGGTGAGCGCGCCCGGCGCATCGCCGGTCAGCACCGACAGGCGATAGGTGGCGCTGGCAAAGGCGGCTTCCAATGTCGGGATCGAAGCCGCGGTCTGGGCCCGCGCGGCCCGCGCCTGTTCGGCATCGAGAGAGGAAACCAGCCCTGCCTGGACGCGCCAGCCGGCGATTTCCAGATTGTCGTCGGCAATGGCGAGCGTGTCCCGCGCGATCTGGAGCCGCTGCTGCGCCAGGCGCGCGTCGATATAATTGGTGGCGATCTCGGCGACGATGGCAACCTGGACCGAGGCGAGATCGAAGGCGACACTTTGTTCGTCCGCGCGCGCCGCTTCGACGCTGCGGGTCACGCCGCCAAAAAGATCGGCTTCCCAGGCCGCGTCGACGCCCAGCGAGAGATTGGTGCCGCGGTCGCCATCCGTGTCGAGGCTCTGCCCGGCGCCGCCCGAAGCGACGACGCTTGGCGTCCGTCCCGCGCGGGCCTGGACCAAAGCCTCACGAGCCTGCCGCAGCCGCGCAGTGGCAATTGCCAAGTCGAGATTGTCGCTGATCCCCCGTGCGACGAGCCGATCGAGTATGGGATCGCCGAACCGCTCCCACCAGCGCACCAGCGCTTCCGGCGCCTGGGGATCGGCGGAGTCGCCATGATAGGAGGCGGGCACTTCCAGTTCGGCCGGAGCGGGCGCCACATAATTGGGCCCGACCGTCGCACAGGCGGACAGCGGCATGGCCAGAAGGAGCATCCATTTCTTCATTCCGGCTGTCCTGCTCTCCGGTGCGAGGGGTTCGGGTCGGCGGAAGAGTGAAATGGCGGCGGCCTGTCCCACAATTGTGTTCTGGCCCGGGAAAATTGTCGCAAATTGTATCAATTGCGGATGGTGCGAACGCGCGTCTGCAATTCCTTCGCGCGCCGAACGCTTGTGCCCGGACATCGATCCGCCCCCCCATTCCCTGTCCTGATGGCGTCCGGATTTCATGATCCCGAGGCCGAGGCCCGGTTCCGCGGCCAGGCGGAGCGACATCAGGACGGCTGGACAATGTGTTGAAAATTTTATCCTAACGGGAAAAGATCGAATCTGGGGAAGAAGATATGAAAATGCGTCCGGCCGCCATGGTCGCTCTCGCTTTGGCCGTTGCGATCCCGGCGGCGAACGGTCCGGCCGTCGCGCAGCCGGCGGCCGATGCCGCCCCGCAGCGGAACGACGAGGAATATGGAAAGCTCATCAGCCAGCATCTGATGGACAAGCGGATTTCGACCGAGCTGGTCGATCATCTTCCGGCCTCCGACACCGTCCCGTCGCCGCTTAAATTCTTCGGACGCATTCCCGGCACGCCGAAGGAGCTGACCTATGCAAAGGACATCCACCGTTACTATCAGGAGCTTGCCCGCACATCGCCGCGCGTCCGCTACTTGAAGATCGGCGAGACCGAGGAAGGCCGCGACATCGTGGTTCTGGTCATCGCCGATGAGGCCACGCTAAGCAATCTGGACAAATATAAGGGGGATCTCGCCGCCCTTACCGACCCGCGACGCACCACCGATGCACAGGCGCGAGAGATCATCAGGACGGCCAAGCCGATCTACTGGGTGACGAGCGGGATACATTCCTCCGAAACCGGCGGGCCCGAAACCTTGATCGAAACCGCCTATCGGCTGGCCGTCGAGGAGACGCCCTTCATCCGGAACATCCGCGACAACATCATCACCTTCATCACGCCGGTGCTGGAGGTGGACGGGCGCGAACGGATGGTCGACACTTATTATTACGGCAAGGAGACGGGCAAGCCGAAGCCGCCGCTGATGTATTGGGGCAAATATGTCGCGCACGATAATAATCGCGACGGGCTCGGCCAGTTTCTGAAACTGACCCAGCATGTCACCAAGACCTTGCTCGAGTGGCATCCCACGGTGCTCCACGACCTGCACGAGGCCCAATCCTATCTCTACGCTTCGACGGGGAGCGGCCCTTACAACGTCTCGCTCGATCCGCTGGCGTCGCAGGAATGGTGGCTGCTGGCGCAGACCGAAGTCATGGAAATGACGAAGCGCGGGGTACCTGGCGTCTGGACCTACGGCTTCTATGACGGCTGGGTCCCGAACTACATGTTCTGGATCGCCATGACCCACAATGCGTTCGGCCGCTTCTACGAAGTGCAGAGCTACGGCCCCGACCCCCGGCCCGAGCTGAAGCTTCCCCCGACCACCACCAGCCGCGAATGGTACCGCCCCAATCCGCCGCTCCCCTCGATCGCCTGGGGACCGCGTAACAACGTCAATATCCAGCAATCCGCCCTGCTGATCGCCCTCAACAAGGTCGCGGAGGACCGGGCCCTCTATCTCGAAAATTACTGGCTGAAGAACAAAAGGGCGGTGGAAAAGGGCAAGGCGCAGGGGGAGGTCAATGCCTGGGTGGTGCCGGCGGCCCAGACGGCCCGGCTCAACGCCGTCGACATGCTGAACGCTCTCATCCGGCAGGGCGTCGAGGTCAGCATCGCGGACCAGGCCTTCGCAGCCGGAGGAGTCCAGGTCGCGGCAGGCGACTATGTCATCCGCGCCGATCAGCCTTTCCGGACCCTGGTCGACATGTATACCAGCGTCCAGACCTATCCCACGGGCAATCCGCGTCCCTATGACGACACCGGCTGGACGCTCCAATACATGCGCAATGTCGATCTTAAGATGGTGCGCGATCCCGCTATCCTGAACCAGACCATGACAAGGCTGTCCGGAGAGATCGCTCCAAGGGGAATGATCACCGGTTCCGGAACCACCATCCTGGTCGACCATAATGGCGACAATGCGCTGATGAGTTTCCGCTTTCGTCTGAAGGACGTGCCGATGATGGCGGCCCAGGAGGCATTCCAGGCCGGAGGCCGCAAATATGCGGCCGGCACCTTCATCATCCCCGATGCCGATCGGGCGCTGGTCGAGCGGGTCGTCGCCCAGCTCGGGCTTTCCGGCCAGGCGGTACCGAGAATGCCCAAGGTCAAGTCTCACCCGCTGACCGTGCCGCGCATCGGCTATATGCATTCCTGGCTTCGGACGCAGGACGAGGGCTGGTGGCGCGCGGCGCTCGACCATTATGACGTGCCTTATACCTATTTCGCGGACATCAAGGCGCGCGAGGGCGGGCTTCGCCAGAAATATGACGTGATCATCTATCCGACCGTCGGCGGCGGCGTAGCCGATGCGGTAAACGGCGTTCCCAAGGACGGTCCGGAGCCGATACCCTATAAGAAAACCGATCTGACGCCGAACCTCGGCACGCTCGATTCGGCCGACGACATACGCGGCGGCCTGGGCACCGACGGCATGGCCGAGCTCAAGCGGTTCGTCGAGGAAGGCGGCACCCTGATCGGCGACGGAACCACGGTCGAGGCCCTCGCCACCTATGGCATCGCGCAGGGGCTCAGTGTTTCGACGCCGCCCGATCTCTATACGAAGGGCGCGATCATGCGGGGCGTCTTCGCCGACAAGGCGAGCCCGCTCACCTATGGCTATCGTGGCGAGGAGATGCCGATCTATTTCTCCCAGGCGCCGGTCCTGACAGTCGGCCGCGTCGCACCCGTCCAGCCCGGCCGCGACCTCGTCCAGAACATCACGCCCAATGCGGTGCCGGTGAAGATCACGCCCTGGCGGGACGGCGACATCATATCGGCACCCCCGCCCCCCGAGGGCCTTTCATCATTCGGCGGCCGCGGCGGCCGGGAGGCCACGCAGAAGCCGCGCACGATCATGCGCTTCCCGGAAAAAGCCGAGACGATATTGCTGAGCGGCATGCTGAGCGGCGGCGAGGCGCTGGCCAGCAAGGCGCTGGTGGTCGACGTGCCGCGGGGCAAGGGACATATGGTGCTCTATGCGCTGCGCCCCTTCTGGCGGTGGCAGACTCAGGGCAGCTATTTCCTGGGCTTCAACGCCATCATCAACTGGGACCGATTGGACGTGGGCGCGCCGCCAGTGGAGGCGGGCAAGAACTGACCGGACCCACCGGAGATCCGGCGGCCTCGGCCTTCCGTGCCCGTCCGTGCGAGGGGCGATTGGCGACGTGAAACTGGTCACGGTTCCATTCGTTTCGATGGGACAAGGATTCCCATATCGAGGAGACCATGAGCGCCCATGACAATGCGATTTTTCAGCCCTTGCTAAAAAGGCTGAGCAAGCTTTCGCCACTGGATGAAGCGGACCGAAGGGCGATGACTTCCCTGCCGACGACCATCGAAGTGGTTTCACGAAACGCCTATCTGGTCCGGGAGGGGGCCGTGACGAAGCGATGTTGCTTGCTGTTGCGCGGCTATGCGTGTCGGCACAAGACGACGGGTGACGGCGGCCGTCAGATCGTATCCTTCCATTTGCCCGGAGACCTTCTGGACCTGCAGCAATTGCTGCTTCCGCGTGCTGACCACAATGTCCAGGCGATCTCTATGGCGACGATTGCCTGGATCCCGTCGGCAGAGCTTCAGCGCCTCTTGCGAGCGCGGCCGAATGTGGCCGGAGCCTTGTGGCGAGACAGCCTGGTCGAAGCATCGATATTCCGGGAATGGGTCCTGAATGTCGGCCGGCGCGACGCCAAATCCCGCATCGCGCATTTGCTGTGCGAATTCGCCGCACGACAGGACGCAGCGGGCCTGGGCGGTCCTGAACGTTTCGAATTGCCGATGAGTCAGGAGGACATTGCGGATGCCACCGGCTTTACCCCCGTTCACGTGAACAGGATGCTCCAGGCGCTTGTCACCGACGGCGTGATCGTTCGCGACGTGCGCAAGATCGAGATCGCAGATCTGGACAGGATGCGCCGCATCGCGGACTTCGATCCGGCCTATCTGCACGAGGCGGCTTGATACGCAGCCCTGGCGCGGCCGACGTTGAAGGCTCGTGCGCTTAGCCATGAGCCTATTTCAGGCTCATGGCCGCAAGGCCTTGACCGTGTCCTCTTTCGAATTGCGCGCGGTCGTGAGGGTCAGCACATCCCCGCTTCGGACGACGAGCAGAAGATCGCCCCGGAAATCCACGACCTCGATCCATTCGTCGAGCCCGAGAATGCCCTGTCTAACTTCATGGCTGATGATCGAACGCAGGCTTTCCACCGCTTCTCGCCGAGCGGTGTCGACATCTGTCAATTCCAGTCCCTCCGGATCTTCGATCCGTTCGTTGGGTGACACGATGTGGAAGAAGAAAAGCGGCATCGATCTCCGTCCGGTGAGCAGTCAGCCGCTCGATCGACTTCACTGCGCCCCTATCTGATAGTCTTCGCCTTATTGATCTGACGGAGTAAGCGCTTTGCCAGAGGGGCTGGTTCCTGCAGGTGCGACATTTTTGTGCGATACCGCACAAATACCCTCTCAAGCCCCTTCAACGAGATGAATCTCTCCCTACATGCGATATATCGCTCGCAGACTTTCCAGGGCGCGAGCGGCTGGAAGACATTCTCCTTTCGCCCCAGATTGACAGGGGGAAGGGAATGCTTCCGGACCAGTCGTTTACGCGCAATGCGATCCTTTCGTCCTTGCTCCCGGCGGACTGGACTTTGCTCCAGCCGCACCTGCAGCGCATCGAATTGTCGCGGGGGTTCGAATTTTTCGCCGCCGACACGCCGGTCGAACATGTCTATTTCCTCGAAGGAGGCGTCGCCTCCATCGTCTGCGAATGTGGCGGTGAAGAGGTCGAGGTAGGCCTGGTCGGCCGCGAAGGCTTCACGGCCAGCTTCATGCTGATGGGCACCGACCGGTCACCCGATAAATCGTTCGTGCAGATCGACGATTCCACGGCACTGCGCATCGGCGCGGACCGGCTGGCGGAAATGGTGGCGGAGAGCGCCTCCCTGCGCGCGCGCCTGCTTCTCTTCAACCATGTCCTGAGCGTGCAATGCGCCCGAACCGCAGCAGCGAATGCGAGCGCAGAAATACCGCAGCGGCTGGCCCGCTGGCTTCTGATGTGTCACGATCGCGTCGGCGGGGACGTGCTGAACCTGACCCACGAATTCATGTCGATGATGCTGGCTGTGCGGCGCGCCGGTGTCACGGTCACGCTTCATTTGCTGGAAGGCGTCGGGGCGATCTCGGCGCGGCGCGGTGAAGTCACGATTCGGAATCGAGGCAAACTCGAAGATATGGCGGGCGAGATTTATGGTGTTCCCGAAGCTGAATATCGGCGATTACTGGGACCCTTGGCCTAGACTAGTTGATTTAGATCAAGCGCGTCTGTGCGAAAGCGCACATTAGCCATCCTAAGTATTTCAACATATTGGCTCTTTGGTCTATAGACAACGCGGCCGGGTTGTTTTTCCGGATACTTAGGTGATGTTGCTTCGTTAGGCTGGTGTCGGCGAATGCGTCTTTGTTCCAGTGGACCGGTTTCGAAGAGGGAAAATGGAGGCGAGCATTCCATGCTTCGCAAAACGCAAGATTTACCTTTTGCCGCCCTGCCGCGGAGCTCCTTTCCTTTGTGCCGGTCCGAGATAGAAGAGCAGCTTGAAAGCGCCGATCGCCGGTTGACCGAACTTATCGAACCATGCGGCCTGAGCGTCGCCGCGCGGCGGACATTGGCTCCCGCCGGTCGGGAGCATCAGCACGTCTATCGCCTCCGTTCCGGATGGTGCGCGCGCGTGCGTTACCTTCGCGACGGAGGTACCCAGGTGACCGCGATTCTGCTGCCGGGAGACCTCGTGTCCGTCCGGTCCATGCTCCTGGAGGTGCAGCCGGAGGAGATCGCGACGGTCACCGCCTGCGAATTCGATGTCGTGAGCATAGCGAAGCTTCGAAAGGCCGCCGCCTCTTCCTCCCTGATGATCCGGTTATGGTGGCAGACACTGGAGGACGAGCGGCGGCTCCACAATTGGCTGGTGGCGCTAGGCCGCGGCTGCGCCGAGGAACGGCTCGCCCTCTTGCTCCTCGACATACGCGGCCGTCTCGCTCTTGCGCGATCGATCGGCAGCAATGACGACGAATTTCCCTGGCCGCTGACGCAGCAGGATCTTGCCGACATACTGGGTCTCACAGCCGTGCACGTCAACCGGACGCTTCAGAATTTGCGTGCGAAGGGCCTGGTCGAGGTGAAGTCACGCAGGGCGAGGATCGATGTTCCGGCATTGCACCGCCTGGCGTATCCCCTGCTCGACATCTTCGAGCGCAATCGCCCGGAATTTGGCGCGCCCATTTTGGCTGTCGCTTAGATCATGATCGTTTCCGATCGGATCGATCTGAAGCGTGAATCATGGCCCAAACATTTGAAAGAGCCTGATTCAGGACATCGGTGGAAGCGCAAGCGCTGCCATTTCCCGACGATCAGGCTCGCGTTCCACTCCCGAATTTCGCTTTGTGCGTTGCCGCACCAAAGTCGGCGATACACTTGGCAATGATGAAGGGCGCCCGCATCGCTGAGCGAAAGTCGGGGGTCGATGTCTCTTCCAAGTCAGTCCTATACGCGAAACCTGTTGCTCGGCGCGATGCCGGAAGACGATTTCGCGACGCTGCAGCCCCATCTCGTCCGCATCGAGCTCAACCGCAACGATGTCCTCTTCGAATGCAACCTCCCGATCGAACAGACCTATTTCCTTGAATCGGGGGTGGCGTCGATCGTTTCGTCCGAGGACGGGGAACAGATCGAGGTAGGCATCCTGGGCCGCGAGGGCGTATCCGGCATTCCGGTGCTGTTGGGGGCGGATCGGACGCCTCACCGGGCCTTCATGCAGGTAGGCCCCAGCACTGCCCTGAGGATGGAGGCCGGCCGGCTACGCGACGCAGCCAATGCGAGCGAAAGCCTGCGGACGATCTTGCTGCGCTTCGTGCAGGCTTTCATGGTGCAGACCGCGCAAACCGCAACGGCCAGCGGCAATTATAGCTTGCCGGAGCGGCTCGCCCGCTGGTTGCTCATGTGCCACGACCGCGTGGATGGCGACGAATTGGAGCTCACCCATGATTTCATGGCGATGATGCTCGCGGTGCGACGATCGGGAGTTACCGTCACGTTGCACACCCTTGAGGCCGCGGGCGCGATCCGTGCCATGCGGGGCCGGGTCATTGTCCGCGACCGCAAGAAATTGCTTGCCGTCGCCGGCGACAGCTATGGCCGGCCCGAAGAGGAATATCGGCGCCTGATCGGACCGTTCGGCAAGAGCATATAGTCAACCAGATTGGGCGGCGCTCAGTTCTCCCAATTTTCCCCTTCCGGCGTGCCGCGTCCGAGCTTGTCGGGGAGGGGTTCGCCGGCGGGCGTGAATGCGAGCGACACGGAATTGATGCAATAGCGTTCCCCGGTAGGAGGCGGCCCGTCCGGAAAGACATGGCCCTGGTGGCCGCCGCACCGGGCGCAGACGATTTCGGTGCGGACCATGCCATGGCTGGTATCGCTGATGGTGCGAAGATGGCCATCGGCGAAGGGCGTGGTGAAGCTCGGCCAGCCGGTCCCGCTTTCGAATTTGGTACCGCCGCCGAACAAGGGCAGGCCGCAGAGCCGGCAGGTGAATATGCCGTCCCGCTTTTCGTCGAGGAAGACGCCGCAGAAGGGCGCTTCGGTGCCATGTTGGAGAAGGACGCGCCGTGCCTGGTCGTCGAGATCGGCGGCCAGTTCCCGTAACTGCTCCTCGGTCGGCGGCGTCAGGTCGAATTGCCTGCTATCGGCTTGCCCGGCATCGGTCATAAATCTCTCCTCTGCTGGCCCAGAAAGCGGCCCAACGGCATATAGGTTCCGGGCATCGAGAATGGGAGAGCCGCCGGCAAAGATGGCGCGGAGCATCGCGATCCACGTGGCCGCCATTGCCAAAGCCGCGCTTTCATGCACGACATGCGGCAACGATGCCCCGACACTGGAATGCAGGGGCCGGAGGGGGAAACATGACGGCAGGAGCGCAGGGCGGCAGGTCGGGGCTGCAGAAACGGTACATCGTGGTGCTGATGTGCGCCCTGGCGACCTTCATCTGCTATATCGACCGGGTCAATATTTCGGTCGCGATCATTCCGATGGCGGAGGAATATGGCTGGTCGGGCACCACCAAGGGCCTGGTCCTGTCCTCTTTCTTCATCGGCTATATGGCCGCGATGATCCCGACCGGCTGGCTGGCCAACCGGATCGGCGGCCGGATGCTGCTGGGCGTGGCCCTGATCTGCTGGTCGCTCTTCACGCTCGTCACCCCGATCGCGGCGGCGGTGTCTTTCGGGACGCTCATCGCCACCCGGATCCTGATGGGCGCGGGCGAGGCGGCGAGCTTTCCGGCAATCTACAATCTGCTTGCACGCTGGATGCCTGGACCGGAGAAATCGCGCGCGGCCGCGATCAACCTGACGGGCATCCCCCTTGGCACTATCTTCGCCTTGCTCGTCACCGGCTGGCTGGTCGAAAATTACGGATGGGAGAGCGTCTTCTACGCCTTTGGCGGAGCGGGATTGGTGTTTGCCATCTTCTGGTTCCGGCTGATCCATGCACGGCCCGGCGTCCATCCCACGATCGGTGCCGAAGAGCGCGCTTTGCTGGCGCCGATCGAGACCGAAACGGGGACGGTGCGCCAGCCCATCCCATGGCGCGTGCTGCTGTCCCACAAGGCGGTCTGGGCGCTGATCATCAACCATTTCTGCAACAATTGGACGCTCTATCTGATGCTCGCCTGGCTGCCGAGCTACTTCCGGGACGTTCAGCACATGTCGATCGCCGGATCGGGCCTGTTCGCCATCGGGCCGTGGATCTGCCAGTTCGTCATCGGCAATGCCGCCGCCGTGACGGCCGACAAGATGATCGCGGGCGGCGCCGATGTGACGCGGGTCCGCCGTCTGATGCAATGCGGCGGGCTGGTCGGCAGTGCGGCTTTCTTCCTCCTCGCGCTCCAGGCGACCACTCCGGCCATGGCCTTGTTCTGCATGTGCGGTGCGCTCGGCGTTGGCGCGCTCGCCTTTGCGGGTTTTGCGGTCAACCATCTCGACATCGCGCCGCGCCATGCCGACGTGCTGTGGGGGATCACCAACACGGCGGGGACCTTGCCGGGCATCATCGGCGTCGCCGCGACCGGGCTGCTGCTCGATCTTACGGGCGGCTATACGGCGACCTTCCTGCTCGCCGCGGGCGTGAACCTGGTCGGCGCCGCGGTGTGGCTCGCGTGGGGAACGGGGCGGCGCATCATCGACTGATGCGGCGGCACTGGCCGTCGATCACGGTCAGGCCTGTGCTTTGGGGCTCATCCAGGGAAGCCAGTCGAGATCGAGGTTCCCGCCGGTGATCATGATGCCGACCCGGCGGTCCTTGAGATCGAGGCCTGTCCCGGATGTAGCGGAATAGGCGACCGCGCCCGAAGGTTCGACGACGATCTTTAGCACTTCCCACATCCGCCGCATCGCAGCGATGATCGCCGTATCGGATACGGTGACGATGTCGTCGACGTGTCGCTGGATCTCGGCAAAGGTGCGCTCGCTCAGCGACGTCAGCAGGCCATCGGCGATGGTGTTCGGCTTTATGGACGGCAATATGCGGCCCGCTTTCACGGAGCGGAAGGCATCGTCGGCGCCCGCAGGCTCGACGGCGACGACCTCGATATCCCGCTTCAGGCTCTTGGCCGCCACCGCTGTCCCGCTGAGCAGGCCGCCGCCGCCTACCGCACACAGGATCAGATCGAGATCGGGACAATCCGTCAGCAGCTCGACCGCCGCCGTGCCCTGGCCCGCCATGACCATGAGATTGTCATAGGGATGGATGAAGGTGGCTCCGGTGTCGGCCACGACCCGCGCGGCATTGCTCTCGCGCGCCTCGAGCGTGGGCTCGCATAAGATGATCTCGCCGCCGTAGCGCCGCACATTGTCCTGCTTCGCCACGGGTGCATTGTCGGGCATGACGATATAGGCGGGAATGCCGCGCAAGCCGGCGGCGCGGGCGAGCGCTGCGGCATGGTTGCCAGAGGAATGGGTCGCTACGCCCTGTCGGGCCTCTTCGTCGGTAAGCGCGAACACGGCATTGGCCGCGCCGCGTGCCTTGAAGGCCCCCACCTTCTGCAAATTCTCGCATTTGAAGAAGAGCCGTGCGCCGGCCATCGCATCGAGGGTCTCGCTGGTCATGACCGGCGTGCGATTGACCCGGCCTTCTATCCTCGCGGCCGCCTCACGGATGAGATCGAGGGTGAGAGGCGGGTACTGATTCTCTGCCATGGGCTTGAACTTCATTTCCGAATGTGGGGCCGTAGAAAGCCTCATCTTCGAAACAGCGAGGGAGGGCGGCCGTCAAGGCCCAATCGCTTCTCGAAAAGACCTGCGGCGATTGCGATCATGACCGGCGCGCGCGGTCACATCAAGTATCCCGAAACGCACAGGCTTGCCGATCGGATCATCACGTCGCAATTGCACGAAATCGGCGAGATGAAACGTCTGGCCGGGTACATCTCGATTGGCCGACAGTCCTAATGCCGGAAAGCGGGACGGGTGGCCCGAACGGGCATTCAACTAGACACGTGACCGCCCGCCCCCCTATCCTGGTTTTGGCAGGCTGATCCCATCCATATTAGCTCAAGGCGTTATGGGACCCGGACAGATTGGTTTCCAACAGGGGATTTGGGGGGAATTATGAAATTGATCCGTGTTTTGGCTTGCGTCCTCGCAATGGCAAGCGCCTCGAGTGGGGCATTCGCGCAGATGGAAATTGACGTTCCGGCCATGGCGGTCGCGCTCAAGAAAGACATGGGCAGCAACAAGCCTTACGAACTCTTTCCGAACCGGGTGATGGTCGCCGGATATAATCTTGGCGCCTATCGCACCGCGACTGCGGTCGGCACCGCGCGGGGCCTGCTTGGCGGCGGATATAATGCAAAATCGAAGGTCGAACTGACCGCGGAAGGGATCGATGAAGCCCTGCTGACGCGGATCGCGGATGCGGCCTATGCCGATCTTGTTGCGCAACTGGGCGCCGCCGGTTTCGAGGTCGTTCCCCTCGATCAGGCCATGGCATCGCCCGGCGCGGCAAAACTCAAATTCGGTGGTGTGCCATATGAATCGACCGTACCGGTCGAAAATGGCAAGAAGCGCGCCTTGATCGTCGGACCTGGCGCCACCGGCGTGCGCCGAAATTACCCGCTGGCCAAGCTCGAAATCGGTTCGTTCGGCGCTCCGGGCTTATCTTCCGAACTGCAAGCCATGATCGTCATGCCCAACGTCGTCCTCGACTTCGCGCAGTTGAAGGGAAGCAAGTTCGGCAACAAGGCGACGTCCGAGGCCGAACTGCAATTTGCCATCGATCCCTATCATACCAGGGGCCGGGTAATGGCATCGACACGCAGCCAATTCGCGGAAGGCGACATAATCTACGTGCTGGCCGACGACGTGGCATCCGACGCCGATTTTGGCGCTATCGGCAAATCGGCGAGCCGCGACAATGGATTGGAACGCGGCCTTGGTGCGGCACTCGGCATGGGCGTTGTGGCCAAGTCGAAAAAGGAAGCGACAGTCCAGATCGACCCGCAGAGCTATGAAAAGTTGGCTCGGTCGGCGGTACGTGGTTGGAATGCCGCGCTGGTCGCGCAGATGAAGGCCGCGGTCGGGCGCTGATGCCCCGCAACGGCCGGATGTTCAGAACAGCCCCTGCGCGGCCTCGCGGCCGAAACTGCGGCCCCTGAAGGGGTCCATTGAACAAGCCGGCGCTCCGCCATAGGCAAAGCTCGCCTTTGGATAAGCGACCGGCATGCAGACGATGAGCACCTGACTTGCTACGCCCATGACGGAGGCGACCTGCGGACCGGGCGTCATTCGACCTTCGTCCCGCCGGGAGAGGCAGTGTCTTGCGAGCGTTCATGTTCGATTGTGGCCCATTCGTAGAGCATGAAGTCTGCCAGGGCCCGCAACGGCTGATTCCATCGTGCGCGCTCCGCCACATACATCCGTGCCGCTGCGGCTTGGTCCGCGCGCAGGCAAAGTCCGGCGTCTTTGAGCAGGGCCCAAGCCTCGTCGAAGCGCCGATGCCAGTCGGCCGCTTCCGCTGCAGCCGGCAGATGAGCCTTGTTGTCTGATGTGAGCCCGGTGAGCAGGTCGTCAGCCGCCTCGATCAGTTCGGCGATTCCGGTCGAGTGGAGCAGCCGGCGATAACGGTGCGGATCGAGTGCACTCCGGATCAGCGCAGCCGTGTCGAGCGCGATGAGCAGGATCCGCGGCAGGGCGTAGGAGGGATCGCGATAGTGAAAATATCGTAGCACCGGATAGAACATATGGGACTGGTGTATCTGGCGCAGGAAGTCCGCCTTGGCGCTCACATGTTGCCGCGCATCGTCCAGCGTCCCAGAGCCGGCAAAGCGGGCGATCAGCGCCGCCGCATCGCCGCTTCGCCCCGTCAGGTGATGGAGTCCCTGCGCGAAAGCGTTACGGCCGGTGAGATGGGAATACACCGAAAGGAAGTAGGTGATCGACATGCTGAAATAGGCGAAACCAAGGGCCGCCGCCGCGACTGTAAGAAGCCGGTAGGCATCTGCTTCCGGTTTGAGGTCGCCGACGCCGAGCGTGGTGATATTGAATCCGCTATAATAGAAAGCTGCTGCCCAACTGGTCTCGGTTGGGCCTGAGCCCGCCAGGATGGCAGTCCCCAAAGCCGGCTTGAAGATGAGGGCGAAGCCAGCGTTCAGAAGGAGGAACCAGCCGAGCAGGGTCGCGCTTATCACGACCGGGCCGCTATACGAGAGGAAGTTTCGCCGCCGGCGGCCGTGGAGAAGGCCGCCGCCCAGGCGGAACAACAGCCAAACCGCGGATGATAGCGGCTTGCGAACTGGTCCGTGCCGACTGGCCGGAAACAATACGGTGAAGAAGACATCCGCGGTCGTCACCAGCACGATCGCGACGCCAGCAAGGGTGAGAAGAAGATTCATGCTGTCGGTCCGCCAAGGGGACGGCAAAACGGATAACAGGGCTGGCCCGCGGATGTTCCCCAAGCGGAAGCGGGATTGGGCTCGTGCGCAACCTGGGGGCCGGACCTAGATCATCATGATCTGAGACTTTCTGAGCAGACTCTGCACAGTGACGAACAGACTTGCGGGTGTTTAGACCGGCCTATTTCCTTACCTGTCATTCTTCGCCTGGCCCCTCAGGCATGTTCAAATCCAAAAAGAATATCGTCTTCGCGGAGCGACAAATCAGGATTCTTGCTTTGGAAGCCGCTGACGCCGAGCTTGGCCAAATCGGGCAGGTGAACAGGCCCGTCATCTACCGGAATTTCAAGGGAGTAGACACGCTCACCATCTTTCAAGGCATAGAAAATCATGCTGCACATTCCTCCAGTGATCCGACAATCCTATAGGAAGCGGGAGGCAATCGCCAAGCCATCCACACGCTCGCTATCGCCGCAAATCCGTACCAACTCGTTGGAACGGCCGTAATTCCGTTGGTGGATCAAAGCGCGAGGACACGGGCAAGAGGCATCAAGCGACCCCGCCCCATCCTGACAGCACCCTGCGGTGCCAAGGAGCTTGTCCGTCAAGGCATTCGGCTTCCCGAGCCGAGGCGCGCTACGGGCGGTTAACCCATCAAGGCCCCGTGGCTCCACCCCCGAGCCCCATAGGCAGCGTTTGAAATGCGGTTTGTGAGAAGCTAGACGGGCAGTTGTGCGCTGTTCGCTTGGTGCCTCGTCACGACCACTGCGATGATTGGAAGGCTGACGTGCGCCTGTGGACCCATGCACGATCCTTAAGCTCAGGCGTAGATAGGGTCCGGACCCTAGCTTGCGGTTGAGGGGAATGTCCGACAATAGTCAATTCGAACCGGCGTCATCAACCTGTCACCGCAACGGGCGTAAGTGGCTGGTCGACCGCATGCTGCAACGCGCTTGGGACCATGGCTGGACAACGGTGCCAAGCCTGAATCCCGAGGTCCTGGTCCGCAAGGCCGTGGGGCAAGCGGGGGCCGATCCGGACGAAGATGACGTTGGCTGGCGATCTCGCCTGGAGCAGCTTTGTGCCGATCTGCAAAACCATTCGAAACTGAACAATCTCGGACGCACGCTGGCGCATGGCCAGATCGTATCCGCACTTTCGAGCCGCTTTCGGGCCCATGCGCTCTGGCGCAAATATCAGGTGATCGAGGAGCAGCGATTGTCGGCGCCGATCATCATCGTCGGCCAGATGCGATCCGGAAGCACAAGGATGCAGCGGCTGCTCGCCTGCGACCCCCGCCTGACCTACACCCGATTTTACGAAAGCTGGAACCCGGTGCCCGCAGGCTGTCGCCGGCCCGGTTTGGATGGCCGCAAGATGAAGGCATGGATGGGCCTTGCCTGTGCGCGCCTGCTGAATCCGGCGTTCGGCACCATGCATCCGACTTCGTACAATGCCCCCGACGAGGAGATCGGACTGCATAACCTTTCCATTTTCGGCACTGCGTTCGAGGTGCAATATCACGTGCCGAATTACACCGCGGCGGTGGAACGCGACGATCCTGTTCCTGTCTATCGGGAATTCAGGCGGCTGCTGCAGATGCTGCGCTGGCTTCGGATCGATCGTTCCGATCGCCCCTGGATCCTGAAGGTGCCGCAATTTAGCCAGGACCTGCCTGCCTTGCTGCAAGTCTTTCCGGACGCGCGCCTGATCTTCCTTTCGCGCGACCTTGACTCTGTTATTGCATCCTCTGCGTTGCTCGTCCGCAACCAGATGTCACTCCAGTCGGATGACCTGGATCCGCCTCGGATAGAAAGGGAGTGGACGCGCAAGGTGCGCCTACGTGAAGCGCGCATGAATGCGGCGAAGACCATCGCCGAGGTGCCGCAAGTCGACGTCCGCTATCAGGATGTCAGCGACGATTGGGAGCGGGAGATGTTGCGCGTTTATGAGATGCTGAACCTGCCGCTCTCCGATGACGTCAAGGCGAGGATGGCGTCTTATCTACACGCATCGCAACCCGCGCATCACGGGCGGCGGAAGAATCAAATAGGTCGTAACTCCAGCTTGTTCGATTGCCCACCACTTTAGATTCTGATGCGGATCGAATCTTGTTTATCCTTGTTTTCCGCTATTTCTGGGTCGTCCTATGATTCCATCTGCCTTCAAAAATCTCCCTAAGCGGGGGAGATGGACTCGCTTTGCCCAACTGTCTCCGCCGCTTCGCGGCTTCGACTCCGAACCCGGAGGCTTCTTCAGCACCTCCCGCTACGCCAATAGGGCCGCCCCCTTGCGGAGGCGGCCCTATTGGCGGAGCGGGAGGGATTCGAACCCTCGATACGGTTTTGCCGTATACTCACTTTCCAGGCGAGCGCCTTCGACCACTCGGCCACCGCTCCGCATCCCGGGTCGGAGCCCTCTAGAGGCCCCGTACCGATAGGGCAAGCTGGCGCCGCGCCTAAGCCGAGGCCGCCTTGTCCATGATCGCCGCCAGGTCCAGATCCTTGACGGTCAGACCACCGGCGCTGTGCGTGGTAAGAGCCACGTCGACCTTGTTCCAGACATTCGACCATTCCGGGTGATGATCGGCCTTTTCCGCGGCGAGCGCGATGCGCGTCATGAAGGCGAAGGCTTCCTGGAAGTCGGCGAATTGAAACTGCCTCACGATCGCCTGCCTTTCCTGATCGTAGCGCCATGCCGGCAGATCCTTCAGCGCCGCCGCGCGCTCTTCGGCCGAAAGTTTCATCATATCCTCCGTTGCTGGCGCGTGCGCCTTCGACGTCCTATGTCCCCGGGAATGAGCGAGCGTCAAACCCTTGCGCCGGATGCGGCGGAGATCGAACGGCTGGCGGAAGCCGCCATCGCGCGCATGCCCGATCATTTTCGCCAGCACCTCGACGATGTCGTGCTTCGCATCGAGGATTTCGCCGACGAGGATGTGCTCGCGCAGTTCGGGATCGAGGACCCGTTCGAATTGTCCGGCCTCTACACCGGCCGGCCGATCGGCGAGCAATCGTCGATGCTGTCCGGCGAACTGCCGGCCATGATCCATCTCTATCGCAGGCCATTGCTGGACGAATGGGCCGAAACGGGTGTCAGCCTTGAGGCGCTCGTAACCCATGTCATCGTCCATGAGGTCGGCCACCATTTCGGTTTTTCCGACGACGACATGCATGCGATCGAGGATGCCGCCGCGTGAATGAAGCGCCGCCGCTGAAGCTGGAGGCGGTCGCCTGCATCCGCGGCGGCCGGCTCCTGTTCGAAGGTCTGGACCTCGTCCTGGGACCTGGCGACGCGGCCATCGTCACCGGGGCGAACGGGGTCGGCAAATCGAGCCTGATCCGGCTGGCCGCCGGGCTGCTGCGACCGGCCGCAGGCAAGGTGGAGCGGAACGGCGGGGCCGGTCTGGCAGACGAGGCGGCGGCGCTCGATCCGCGGCAGACGCTGGGACGGGCGCTGGCTTTCTGGGCGCGGATCGACGGGACGGACGCCGCGCCGGGAATGGCAGCAATGGGCGTGACGCATCTGGCGCAGGTTCCGGTCCATATGCTGTCGACCGGACAGCGAAAGCGCGCGACGCTTGCGCGGGTGGCGGCGAGCCGCGCGAGGCTCTGGCTGCTGGACGAACCATCGAACGGCTTGGATGCCGACGGCGAAGAAAGGCTCGCCGCGGCGATGGCGGCACATCGTGCCCAGGGAGGCGCGATCCTGGCCGCCTCGCACATGGCGCTCGACCTTGACGGCGCCGCGACCTTGGGCCTGGCATGATCGCCCTGGCCTCACGCGAATTGCGGCTCGCCATGGCCGGCGGCAACGCTTTGCTGCCGCTGATCTTCTTCCTGCTGGTGGCGACGCTTTTCCCTTTCGCGGTGGGGCCGGACGGACCCCTGCTGGCCCGCGTCGGCGGGGGCGCCCTGTGGATGGCCGCAATGCTCGCCGCGCTTCTCCCGGTGGACCGGCTGATCGAGCCGGACCGGGCCAGCGGCGTGCTGGATCAGCTCTCCACCAGGGGCATCGGCGAAGAGACGGTGGTCGCCGCCAAGCTTGTCGGCCACTGGCTGAGCTTCGGGCCGCCGCTGATGCTGGCGGCGGTGCCGGCCGCGGCCCTGATGCGGCTGCCGGCCGAATTGCTGCTGCGGCTGGAGCTTGGGCTCCTGGTCGGGACGCCTGGCCTTGCCGCGCTCACCCTGATGGTGGCGGCGCTGACGGCGGGCCTCAGAAGCGCCGGGGCGCTCGCCGGCCTGCTGCTGCTGCCGCTGGCCGTGCCGATTCTGATCTTCGGCGCGGGCATGATCGGCAGCGAGAATCCGAGCGCGCTGAAGCTGCTCGCGGCAGTGTCTCTTCTGCTGGTTGCTGTCACTCCGTTCGCGGCCGGCGCCGCCATCCGGGCTGCGCGAGACTGAACCGGCAATGCCCCGCCAATTTCCGATTGGCGAACTATCTGGACCAGCGCGCGAAGATGGCGGTGGGCAAAAGAAGTCCCCGGGCTTCCTCGCGTACGGCCATGTCGCCCATCTCCACCTTGCCGCCCAGATCCGCCAGCGCCTGGTTCAGCAACTCGCCGATCGCGAGCGCCGACATCCGGACCGCATAGACGGTAAGGACCAGGAAGCGGCTGTCCGCATCCAGCAATTTGCGGCAATCGGCGATCAGCGAGGGCAAGCCCTCCTCCAGCCGCCAGATCTCCCCATCGGGGCCACGCCCGAATTTGGGCGGATCGAGAATGATGCCGTCATAGCGGCGGCCGCGCCGGACCTCGCGCGCGACGAACTTGGCGGCATCGTCGACCATCCATCTTATCGGGCGATCGGCCATCTCGGACAATATTGCATTCTCCTTGCCTGTCTCGACCGACTTCTTGGAGGCGTCGACGTGGACCAAGGAAGCGCCGGCAGCGGACATGGCGAGCGAGCCGACGCCGGTATAGCCGAACAGGTTGAGCACCTGGCTCCCCTCGCCAAGCCGTCCGCGCATCCACGCCCATTGCGGCGCCATATCGGGGAAGAAAGCCAAATGGCGGAAGGGCGTGCACTGGGCGCGGAAGCGAACCTGCTCCCAGCCGAGCTCCCACCCTTCGCGCGGCACCGGGCGATGGAATTGCCAGCGGCCGCCGCCTTCCTCGTCCGATCCCGGCACGAACTCGCCATCCGCATCCCATGCTTCCAGCGCCGGCGCCCACATCGCCTGCGGCTCGGGCCGGACGAAACTGTAGCGTCCATAGCGTTCGAGCTTGCGGCCATGACCGCTGTCCATCAGTCCGTAATCTGCCCAAGGCTCGGCGACCAAGGTCGCGAGCGGGTTCCCGCTCATGCCGCGCGGACGGCAGGAACGCCGATCGTGGCGCGGGCGCGGGGTCCGGCCAGCATCTTCGCCCCTGCGGCGCGAAGCTGGTCGAGCGTGACGGCCTCCAGGTCGGCGACGACTTCGGCCGGATCGACCAGACGATCGTGCAGACTGAGCTGGCGCGCGACATAATGGGCCTGGCCCCAGGAGCTTTCCAGCGACATGAGCAGCCCAGCCTTGGCCTGGGTACGGACGCGATCCAGCTCGCGCTGCGTCATGGTGGCGACGCTGTCGCCGACAATCTCCTCGATAAGCTGCACCGCCGAAGCGGATTGGCTCCGGGCGGTGGCGGCATAGATGGAGAAAAGGCCGATGTCGCGCCACGGCTGCAGCATCGCATAGACCGTGTAAGCGAGGCCGCGATCCTCACGGACCTGCTGGAAGAGCCGTGACGACATGCCGCCGCCGAGCACGTCGATGAACAGACGCGCCGCATAATAATCGCCGGCAAGCTGGGCCGGCCCCTGGAAACCGAGCGCGAGGTGCGCCTGATCGGAGGCCGCGCGGCCGACCCGGTTGCCGCCGGTGAAGCCGGCAGGGTCGGGCGCGGCGGGACTGCCCGGAGGAAGGTCGGCGAAGCGGCTTCCGGCGAGATCCACCAGCCGGGCATGCTCCACCTTGCCTGCCGCCACCAAGGTGAGGCTGCCGGCGCGATAATGGGCTTGGCGCCATTCATGAAGATCGTCGGCGGTGATCGTCTCGATACTTTCCTCGCTGCCCAGGATCGACCGGCCAAGCGGCTGATCGGCGAAGGCGGCCGACTGGAGATCGTCGAAGATGATGTCGGACGGCGTGTCGCGCGCTTCGCCCAGCTCCTGCAGGACGACGTCCTTCTCCCGCTCCAGCTCCGCCTTGGCGAAATGCGGCGCAAGGATCATGTCGGCGATCAATTCGATCCCGAGGGGAATATGCTCGGCCATCACCGATGCGGTGAAGCTGGTCGAATCGCGATCGGTGCAGGCATTGAGGTCGCCGCCCACATCCTCGATCGCCTCGCTGATCTCCCGCGCCGTGCGGCTGCCGGCGCCCTTGAACACCATATGTTCGAAGAGGTGGGCGATGCCGTTGAGACGCGCGGATTCGTGCCTGGAGCCGCTATCGACATAGAGGCCGACGGCGGCCGTCTCGATCCCCGGCATTTCGCGGCTTGCGACCCTAAGGCCGTTGGGAAGGTGGCTGAGCTGCATCATGGAGGGGCGGCCATTAGCCGTTTGCGGCCCAAGCGGCAACTTGACGCCCTGCGGGAACCTGATCGTCTGAGGTGGAATCAGATTCTATTCAAACGCCTGGACGCTCCTGCCGCGTCTGCAGGCCTCGGCGAAGCGCCAGTCCATAGATGAGGATCGCCGCCGCGGCGAAGAAGAACCATTGCACCGCATAAAGCCGATGATTGTTGGGGATGGCATCCACGCCCGGCTGAGCGCTCGGCCCCAAGCCCGCCAGCGGCCGATCGAGCACCAGCACATAAAGCCCCGTGTCGATGCCCTCCCAATTGCCCGGCTTGCGCAACATTCCGGTGAAGGGTCCGCTTGCTTCGATCGCTACGGAGGCATCCGGACCGGCCGACCATCCGGCGTCGATCGTCACGAGTGGCCGTCCTGCCGAAAGACAGGAAGCAAGATGGACGAAGCCCGGCTGGCCCGCCCGGCTGCGTCCACCTCTCAATTGCGACCGGCTACGCGGAATCGAACAATGCGCCGACGCACGCCGATACTGGAGGCCGGGTGCCTCGGCATCCTCCAGCTCCACCGGGGCGAGCGTGCGTGCCTCCTCGAGCCGCGCAATCAACGCCTCCTTCCAATCGGCGCGCTGCAGTTGCCAAATGCCGAGGCCGACCATCGCTGCAACGGCGGCCGCCACGACCAGGGTGGGAAGAAATGGGAGGCGCATCACTCGTCCGCCCGGATGCGTCCCTCTCTGGCGCGATTTCGATATTCCAGCGCCAGCAGCAGGGCCTTGGCGAGCCGCAGCGAACCGATCACGGCGGCGGCAGTGATCGGGATCCACAGCAGGATGTGAACCCAGAAGGGAGGATGGAGACCGAGTTCGACGGCGATGGCGAGACCGGTGATCAGGGCGCCGACGATCAGGGTAAGAAAGGCCGCCGGACCGTCACCGACATTGAAGCTGGTGAAATCGAGTCCGCAGGCCCGACATTTCGGTGCGAAGGTCGCGAGGCCCTGAAACAGGGATCTGGCGGCGCAGCGGGGACACAGACCGCCCAGCGCCACCTGTTGCGGGCTGGGCTCGGCCGTCACCGCCGCATCGACCTAGTGGAACTCGGCGCCGGCGCTGCCCCAGACATAGATGGAGATGAACAGGAACAGCCAGACGACGTCGACGAAATGCCAGTACCAGGCGGCCGCCTCGAAGCCGAAATGCTGCTTGGGAGTGAAATGGCCTTTGTAGGACCGGATCAGGCAGACGATCAGGAAGATCGTGCCGACGATGACATGGAAGCCATGGAACCCGGTCGCCATGAAGAAGGCCGAGGTATAGATATTCTGCGCGAACTCGAATGGTGCATGGGCATATTCATAGGCCTGGACACCGGTGAAGATCAGGCCGAGGCCGATCGTCGCCCACAGACCCTTGATCAAGCCGTCGCGGTCGCCATGGATCAGCGAATGATGCGCCCAGGTGACGGTGGTGCCCGAGCACAGCAGGAT
Source organism: Sphingosinicella rhizophila (assembly GCF_032378825.1). Taxonomy (NCBI): domain Bacteria; kingdom Pseudomonadati; phylum Pseudomonadota; class Alphaproteobacteria; order Sphingomonadales; family Sphingosinicellaceae; genus Sphingosinicella; species Sphingosinicella rhizophila. The sequence continues at coordinate 415,928 of NZ_JAVUPU010000004.1, forward strand.
CAGGGTGTTCAGCAACGGATAGCCGAAGGGATCGAGCAGCTTCATGCCTTCCGGCGGCCAGACCCCGCCGATCGATTCGGCGGTCGAGGGAAACAGCGCCGCATTGAAGAAGGCCCAGAACCAGGCGACGAAGAACATCACCTCCGATGCGATGAACAGGATCATGCCGTAGCGCAGGTGGAGCTGAACGATCGGCGTATGATCGCCGCTATGCGCCTCCCGGATGACATCGGCCCACCAGCTGAACATCACGAACAAGACCGCGATCAATCCGGCGAAGAAGACATATCCGCCAAAGGCCTGATCGTGCATCCACATGATGCCGCCGGAGGCCATGGCCAGCGCCGCGAACGCGCCGATCAGCGGCCAGATGCTGGGCGGAAGGATATGATATTGGTGATTCTTCGCTCCGGCCATATTCCCAATCGTCCTTGCTAAGCTGCCCGTCCTTCACAGGCCCAGTCGATGATGCTGGACCCTTAGCCTCAGCCCTTCGGCTGGTCCACCGGGTAAAAAGTGTAGGAAAGCGTGATCTCGCTGATGTCCTTCGTATCCGGATCCTCGAGGATCGCGGGATCGACCTGGAACACCACCGGCATACGGACATCTTCACCCGCCTTCAGTGTCTGCTCCGAAAAGCAGAAGCATTGGACCTTGGTGAAATATTTGCCGGCGTTGATCGGCGTGACATTGAAAGTGGCGGTGCCGGTGATGGGCTTGTCCGACAGATTCTTCGCCGAAAAGAAAGCCATGTCGCGGGCGCCGATGGCGACGCGTTCGCGATGCTCCTCCGGTTCGAATTGCCAGGGCAAGGCCGAGGAGGTGTTGGCGTCGAAGCGAACCCAGACCAGCTTGCCCGTCGATTTGACGACGACTTCGTCCGCCCGTTGCGGCGTTCCGGCGAAGCCGGTCACCTGGCAGAAGATGCGATAGAGCGGCACGCTGGCAAATGCGAGGCCGGTCATCCCGCAGACGAGAAAGGCCGCGAAGGCCGCGGTACGCAGGTTGCGGTTCATTGATTGATGCTCATCTTGGCGATGGTGATCGCATAAACGAGGATGACGAAAGCTGCCAGCAACAGGCCCATGACGATGGCACGGCTGCGCTGCCGGCGGCGTATCTCGTCCTGGCGGGGATCGCGCGAGGTCATCCGATCAGCCATCGGTCCGCCACCAAAGCGCCGAAGATCGCGAAGAGATAGAGGATCGAATAAGCGAAAAGCCTCTTTTCCGGCCTCATCCCGGCGGGTTCGGTCGCCTTGTTGCCAAGGACCTGTACTGCCAGGACCAGAAAGACGAGGCTGAGCAGTATCGCAGCGGCGCCGTAAAGCGCGCCGGCCAGGCCGAGTGGCCAGGGTGCCACCGCGGCGGCCGCCATCGGCAAGGTATAGAGCAGGATGTGCTGACGCGTGACCTTGGGGCCGGACACGACCGGAAGCATCGGCACGCCGGCTGCCGCATAATCGGACCGGACGAACAGCGACAACGCCCAGAAATGCGGCGGCGTCCACAGGAAGATGAGGGCGAACAGCAGAACCGGCAGCAAAGTGACGTCGCCGGTCGCGGCCGCCCAGCCGATCATGGGCGGGAAGGCGCCTGCAGCACCGCCGATCACGATATTCTGGGCCGTCCGCCGCTTCAGCCATATCGTATAGACGAGAACGTAGAAGAGGATCGAGGCCGCGAGGACGCCGGCCGCGAACCAGTTTGTCGCCAGACCCATCAGCAGGACCGAGAAGATGCCAAGGCCCACGCCGAAATGAAGCGCCGCCTGCCGGTTCATCCGTCCTGACGGAATGGGGCGGCCGGCCGTCCTCTTCATCAAGGCGTCGATATCGGCTTCGTGCCACATGTTGAGCGCCGCAGCCGCGCCGGCGCCGAGCGCGATGCACAAGATGGCGGTGAAGCCGAGCACCGGATGAACGTGGACAGGCGCCGCGAGCAGACCGCACAACCCGGTGAAGACGACGAGACTCATCACCCGCGGCTTGGTCAGCGCGAGAAAGTCCCGCCAGTCCGCCGGCATATCCTGGCTTCGGGGTAAGGCAGTCGTCGTCATGTTGTCATCCTGTCCCCTCCTCGAGGGAGGGGAGGAAAATCAGTCGACCTTCGGCAAGGTTTCGAACTGGTGGAAG